>CAYWWE010000005.1:0-43765 GCA_964461785.1 uncultured Bacteroides sp. | reverse complement strand
TTCAGACTAATCGGGTGCGGATCGGCAAGGTTCCGCACCCGATTAGTCTTTATATTACATCATTCTGAAATGAGTATGCCGTAAGCCGAATGCCGAGAGAATCTCAACGGTCAGAGGCGGCCTTCGTCGCAGAAGGAGAAGTAGCCGCGTTGGGTGATGATGAGATGGTCGAGAAGTCGGATGCCGAATATGTCGCAGGCTCCTTTGATCTTCTTTGTCAGGTCGATATCCTGAGACGAGGGTTTGAGATTGCCGGAGGGGTGGTTATGGACAACAATTATTCCGCAGGCGAGCCGGTCAATGACACCTTTCATGAGCAGGGTGATATCGACCACGGTTGATGACAGTCCTCCCGACGAGAGGCGGAACCGTCCTGTGATGCGGTTGGATCTCGACAGTGTCAGGCACCAGAATTCTTCGTTGGGAAGATCCTCAAGTTCGTGGCGGATATGGTCGTAGATCACCCGGGATGATGCGGCTACCGGCGGCTCTGACTCTTTTGATTCGATATAGCTCCTTACTCCGAGCTCAAAGGCAGCCGCGATCGCAACGGCTCGTGCGGGTCCGATACCGGGATTATTGCGTATCATGGCGTGGATGCTCTGTGAGCGGACGTCTGAAAGTTTTCCACCCGCCTCGGCAAGCATGGAGCGTGCGAGCGAAAGAGCAGACTGACCCGGTAGTCCTGAGCCGATCACGATTGTGAGTAGTTCGGCATCGGAGAGTGCTTTTATACCTCGCGCGAGCGCTTTCTCACGTGGACGGTCATCTTCTTTCAGGTCAGATATCCTGAGATCGGTGCGGTTGTCTGCCATTTGTGAGGAGGGTAGTGATGTAGTGGGATAATGAGACTGTTATTTGCCGCGGCGCATCTCTATCTCTGTCTGGAGGTCGCGGCCTTTGCCAAGGAGGATGTTGCGGGTGAAGGCACGGATGAATCCGGACCCGTAGCCTACGATCTGGATGGCTGATGCCGGGAGTGCCAGAAAAGCGATCTTGACCGATCGGGTCGAGCGCCAGGCATCGATAAACAGCGCCAGAGCGTAGATGCCAAACGGCAGCAGCCACCAGGGGGACACGAAGATGGCGAGGATGATCATCACCACGGCGAGGATCACTGCAATGGCCGGCAGTGTGTGGACGAGCTTGAGGGAGCCGGGATAAAGATGGTGGAGCGTGATGCGGCTCATGCCGAACACATGTACCTGTCGGAAAAACTTCGCCAGATCAAGGCGCCGCTTGTGCCAGACGTAGGCGTCGGGGATCAGGCCGATGCTGAAACCGGCCTGAGCTATGCGGGTCGATATGTCGATATCCTCGCTAAACATCTCCCTGAATCCGCCGACGGAAGATGCAACCTCGCGTGTGAAGCCCATGTTGAATGAGCGAGGCGTGAATTTTTCCATAGATTTGCGGCGTCCGCGGATGCCTCCGGTGGTGAGCATCGAGGTCATGGCAAATGATATTGCGCGCTGCATATCCGAGAATGACTCGCTCGCTGCGTCGGGACCGCCGTAGCAGTCGAGCGGACGGGCCGAGAGCTCGCGGGTGACTGTGGCGAAATATTCGGGCGGGATGACACAGTCGCTGTCGAAGAAGACGAGGTATCTGCCGCGCGCCTCCGCGATGCCGGCATTGCGGGCGTAGGATCGCCCTTCGTTTGGCCTGAAGATATAGCGCGCGTTGGCTTCAGGGCCGAGTTGCTCCACAATGTCGCCGCACGGATCGGGCGATCCGTCCTCGACAATGATTGTCTCGAAATCCTTCTCAGTCTGCATCGCGAGAGACCGCAGGAGGTCGGCCACTTCGTCGCGGCGGTTGTAGACAGGGACTATGATGGAATAAACAGGATTTTCTTGCATCGCGGGATGGGGTTTTTTCAGGACATGCGGGAGCGGTAGTCTTCAAAGGTGAATCGGCGGAGCAGTTCGGTCGTGCCGTCGCTGCGCCGGAAGAGGATGTCGGGGTGCTGGATGCCGTTGAACATGGTGGTCTTCACCGTGGTGTAGTGGTTCATGTCTTCGAGAGTAAGACGTGTGCCGGGCTCCAGAGGTTTTTCAAACGACCAGTCGCCTACAAAGTCGCCCGACAGACAGGAATTGCCGCCCAGACGATATGTCGGGAATGAAGGATCGGGTTCTGCGAGGGCTTCGGTAATTGCCGGCTTGTAGGGCATCTCAAGGCAGTCGGGCATGTGGCAGGCAAATGAAGCGTCGATGATGGCTGTCGACACACCCTGATTGTCGACGATATCGACAACAGAGGTCACGAGATCGCCTGTGCGCCATGTGAAGGCTGATCCGGGTTCGAGGATAACCTTGAGATTGGGATGCCTGCGTCGGAAGTCGGTAAGGAAACCTACGAGATGATCTGTGTCGTAGCCCTCACGCGTCATGAGATGTCCGCCGCCCATATTTACCCATTTCAGACCGTCGAGATATTGCCCGAACTGGTGCTCGAACGCTTCGAGCACTTTGGCGAGATCGTAGGATGTTGACTCGCAGAGGGCATGAAAATGAAATCCTTCGATTCCTTCGGGAAGTCCGGAGGCCGCCAACTGTTCGGCGGTCACTCCGAAGCGCGATCCGGGCAGCGCCGGATTATATATGTCCGTTTCAATGACTGAGCAGGCAGGGTTGACGCGTAATCCTGCGCTGACTCCGGCTGCGGCTGCACGCTGAGCAAACCGCCGGGCCTGGCTTATGGAGTTGAATGTAATATGCGACGACATGGCGAGATATTGGTCGATGGTCTCGTCGGTATATGCCGGGCAGTAGGAGTGAGCCTCTCCGCCGAGCGTCTCAGTGCCAAGACGAAGCTCGTTGAGCGATGAAGCCGTAAACGATCGGTTGTACTCGGCTATCACCGGAAAAGTGCGCCATAGGGCATTGGCCTTGAACGCCATGATGATATCGGCTCCTGAGCGGCGGGCAACATCGGATATCAATTCAAGATTGCGCCGCAGACGATCCTCATAGACTATGTAGTATGGGGTGGTGAAAGGTGGGGTGAGAATGTCGGGATGGGAGTCGTTCATGGTTTTGAGTGAGTCAGTTGATTATGCGGAATTTGGCAAATTTCAGGAGCAGGTTTTTCTCTTCGCCGGAAGCTGTGAACTCGACCTTGATGCGGTCGCCTCCGGGTTGCGAGGTGTCGATGTCGAGGATCACTCCACGGCCGAGCAGGACATGCTCGATCTCCATACCCTCACTGAGCTCGTGGGCCTGATGGACGGTGAGATCGGCTCCGGGGGCGGCTCCGGTGGAGACGGGACGGCTGGCGATGCTGCGAGGTGCGGGGGCATCGGCAGGGCGGAGCGGGCGAGGGGAGTGATAGTCGTCGCGGCGGTCCATGTCGCGGAACCGACCGGGCACACCGAACGATGGCGGAGTGGCCGGACGGGCAATGGTGGAGCCGTTCATGAGACGCAGATATGCGGGGTCGATATCCCGTAGGAAAGGCGACGGGGAGGTGATGACGGTCTGGCCGTTGCGGAAGCGCGAGGTGGCGAAGGAGAGCATACAGAAGTTGCGTGCGCGCGTAATGGCTACATAAAGCAGCCGGCGCTCCTCTTCGATCTCCATCAGCGAGCCCTTGCTCATTGACGAGGGAAAAAGATCATCTTCGACACCCACCACAAAGATGTTGTCGAACTCCAGGCCTTTGGCTGCATGGACTGTCATCAGGGTCACGCGGTTTTCTCCTGCCGTGTCGTCGCTGTCCTGATCGGTCGACAAGGACACTTCGGCAAGGAAGTTTCCCATAGTTGCTTCTTCTGAGAGACCCTCCTCCTGCTTCTGGTCGGCAAATTGTTTGACACCGGCGAGCAGCTCCGACAGGTTTTCCTGCTTGGATACATTTTCGGGTGTGCGGTCGGATAGCAGCACGGCCATCAGGCGCGAGCGGTCGATTATCTCGCGTGCCAGGGTCATGGCGTCAGTGCCTGCGGCGTTCATGTTTCCGAATGAGGATATCATCTGGGTAAACTCATCGAGTTTGCGCCTTGCGGCCGGGGTGATTCCGGCATCTGCGGTCGATCCGGTGCGGCCGGTCAGTACCCCCCATATCGAGCTGTCGCGGTCGGCGGCATAACGTGAGAGTCGGGCCATGGTTGTCTCGCCTATGCCGCGTGCGGGATAGTTGACGATACGGCGCAGTGCTTCGTCATCATCAGGATTGACGGCGAGACGGAAGTAGGCAATCGCATCCTTCACTTCCTTGCGTTGGTAAAATGACAGGCCTCCGTAGATGCGGTAAGGGATGTTGCGCTTGCGAAGGCTCTCCTCCAGAATACGGCTCTGGGCGTTGGTGCGATATAATATGGCCGTCTCCTGCCAGGTTGCCTTGCCCTCGTTGTGGAGCGACGACATCCGGTTGGCAACAAGAAAACTCTCCTCATAATCGCTGTAGCTCTGGACCACTTCGATCCGCTGTCCTTCGGGTCCGGTTGAGTAGACGTTCTTCCGGATCTGCTCGGTGTTCTTGTCGATGAGGGAATTGGCGGCTCCTATGATGTTTCGGGTCGACCGATAGTTGCGTTCGAGCTTGAAGGTCTGGAGATCGGGATAAGACTGGCGCAGGTTGAGGATGTTGCGTATGTTGGCGCCACGGAAAGAATAGATGGACTGCGCATCATCGCCCACCACACAGAGCCGCTTGTGATCAGCGCATATCTGGCTCACGATGACATGCTGGGCAAAGTTGGTGTCCTGATACTCGTCGACAAGCACATATCTGAAATATTCCTGATAGTGGCGCAGCAGATCGGGATTGTCGCGGAGCAGGACGTTGGTGTAATATAACAGATCGTCGAAGTCCATGGCGTTGGACTTGAAGCAGCGGTCGCGATAGGCGCGGTAGATGGCGTATGTGTCTGGGCGGTGCGCGTCCTTGTCTGCCTTCATCACGTCGGAGAGGGTGGCGTAGCGCTCGGGCGAGATAAGGGCGTTCTTTGCCGATGATATAGACCCGAGCACTGCAGCGGGCTTATATATCTTGTCGTCGAGTCCCATATCCTTGATGATCATCTTCACGAGCGATCGCGAGTCGGCGGTATCATAAATGGTGAACGATGATTTATAGCCGATCCTCTCGGCATTGGCGCGGAGAATGCGTGAGAATATGGAATGAAAAGTGCCCATCCAGAGCGAGGCCGAGGTGCGGGGTCCGACAAGCTGCTCGATGCGTTCACGCATCTCGCGGGCAGCCTTGTTGGTGAAAGTAAGAGCCAGAATACGCCACGGCTCATAGCCGAGACGCAGGAGATGCACTATCTTATAGGTCAGCACGCGTGTCTTGCCCGACCCCGCGCCCGCTATGACAAGCGAGGGGCCGTCGGTGTATTCAACCGCTGCGCGCTGCTGCTCATTAAGCTGATTCAGATAATCTTCCATATCGTTTCTGTGACGGTGGCGTATCGCGATCGATATTGAATCCCACAAGATACGATCCGTATAGCTTACAAAGGTACTAAAAATATCCGGAGTGGAGAAATGTTAAAAAATAGTTAAAGGCAATCGGAGGCTTAAACTCGGGGCGGTTTATCGCGTCAAAGAGACGTAACAAGAACAAAACATAACAAAAGTAACACATTAGCAAAGTAACAGAAAAAGACATGAAAAAGAACATTCTCTCTCTCGCTATCGCTGCACTTGCATTCTCCTCCTTCTCCTCTTTCGCCCAGGCTCCCGCCAATGCGTCGAAGGCCTCAGACAACAATCAGGCCAAGAGCGCAGAGGCCGGGAAGGCCGGACGACCCGACAAGCCCGCTTTCAATCCGTTTGAAGGCATAAACCTGACCGCCGATCAGAAGAGCAAGCTCGAAGCTCTGGATGCCCAGAACAAAGCCGCCCGCGCCGACAAGCAGAAGAAAAGCGGCGAGGAGCGTAAGAAAGAGCGCACCGCCAAGATGGAAGCGCGCAAAGCCGAGCGCAAAGCTCAGCTTGAAAAGATCAAGGCCATCCTCACTCCCGAGCAGTATGTGACCTATCTCGAAAACCTCGTACTCTCTCCCCGCCACGACGGCCATAAGGGCACTAAGGGCAAAGGTATGCGAGACGGTAAGAAAGACGGCAAAAATGGCAAGAACGCCAATGGCAAGCAGGGCCGCGACGGTAAGAACCGCGGAATGCGCGGCAATTCCGGTTCCGGCGCTTCAAAGTGAGCCTTTCACTAACCGTAAAAGCAACCCCCACATCTGAGTGATTTAATGTTAAGTTAACCCGGCGACACGGATCTGATCCATGCCGCCGGGTTAACTTTGTGTTGTCCTGGCCGGTGGGTCAACGTTCGCCCCAGCGGTGGCGGAGCGGATATTTGGTTGAATGAAGGAGCATACGGAGTGAGGTTGAATATGTGAAATATGCCCACGTCCAGTTGATGAGCACCGTGAGTTTGTTGCGCATTCCGAGCAGCGAGATCAGGTGGACAAACATCCATGCAAACCATGCTATGATGCCCTTGAGATGAAGGCCATTCAGATCGGCCACGGCAAGATTTCGGCCTACTGTGGCCATGGATCCCTTGTCCTTATAGACAAATTCCTTGTCCCAAGTGTCTTTGTTGAGCTGCTTGGCCAGCAGACGGGCCTGCTGGATGGCCGGCTGGGCGAGCTGCGGATGCCCTTTGGGATATTTGGGGGTCTCCATCATTGCTATGTCGCCGACAGCAAAGACATCTTCAAGACCGATCACACGGTTCTGCCGGTCGACGGCAAAGCGGTTGCCGCGTCCGGGACGATAGTCTGTTCCCTCGAAGATAAAACTCTCGCCCGTCACACCGGCGGTCCATATCACCATCTCGGAGTAGATGGTAGAGCCGTCGTTGAGAGTGATCACATTGTCCTTATAGCTTTTGAGGAGATGGTTGAGTCGGACGTCGACAAGCAACTCCTTGAGATATTTGAGACTCTCCTGTGATGCTTCCGGACTCATGGGGCCAAGCACGCGGTCGGTGCCTTCGAGCAGGATTATCTGAAGATCTTCGCGGTGGATGTCGGGATATTCGCGTTCGAGGATGTAGCGTTTGAGCTCACCGATGGCACCTGCGATCTCAACTCCGGTAGGACCGCCTCCGACAACTACGAAGCTGAGGAGCCGGCGGCGGCGTTCGGGATCGTCCTGACACAGTGATGCGCGCTCCAGACGGTCGAGGATCTCATTGCGGCAGCGTGTGGCTTCGGCGGCACTCTTCATCGTAAACACCGACTTGATCAGATCGTTGTTGCCGAAGAAATTATTTGTGGTTCCGGCGCAGATGATGAGCTTGTCATATTCGATGGTCTCAAACTGGGTGCGGATCTCCTTGCGCAGCACGTCGATGGTGTGGACATCGCCCATGTGGTAGTTAAGCCCGGCTTTGGAGCTGATTTTCCGCAACTCGCGCCTGAACGGGAAGGAAATATTGCCGGGATCGAGACCGCCCGAGGCGATCTGATAAAAGAGAGGCGGGAAGCTATGGAAATTGTTGCGGTCGACCAGAGTGATCTCGAATTTTTTCTTGTCGAGATACTTCGCGAGATTGAGGCCGGCAAAACCGCCGCCTACAATTACAATATGTTCCTTCGTGCTCATAGTGCTGAATGGAGGGTGTATATGGGGGAAGAATTAGAAATCAAGACATTTGTAGCGGGCCCGGGCTTCGGCGCGGCTGCGCAGGTTGAAATGCCACCATTCCGATCTGAGAGGCATGAACCCGCCCGCTTTCATAACACGGCGGAGCAGGATACGGTTCTGACGCTCGGCCTCGGTCAGCTTGCCCTGAGCCACGAGCTCTTTCTCTTTGTCGATATTGGCTTCCGGGCCCAGATGATCTACCGGGGTGCCCATCGGAAGCTCACGTCCAAGTGCATCCGTGATAGTGACGTCGACCGCCAGCCCATAGTTGTGAAGACCTCCTCCGTTGGCAGGATTACTAACGTATGGAGCCATAGGTGTTCCCCTGACGGTGGAATACATCTTTCGCTGGACCGACATAGGGCGGGCCGCATCGGCTATCTTCAGCCTGAGGCCGGGCTTTTCTTCTGTCAGGGCTGCCTGGGCCTTTGCAAGCGCGTCGGCTGCTTCAGGGTGAAGATAGGCCCGGTTGAATCCTTCGGGATACATGGCCTTTCCGGTGAAATTGTCGTCGCGGGCATACATCAGGCTCACCGTTATGGCCGGATCGGCCGCAGTGGCATCCACCAGTCCGGCACTCTCCATCTGCGAGGCAAGCGTCAGGGCGTCGGTCAACGCATCTGCGTCGGCCACTCCGGCAGAAGCCGACGAGACAGCGATAGCCGCATAAAGGATATGGCGTAGGATCATCATTCTGCAAAATTAATGTTTTTTATCGTGATAGGGGATAGTAAATTGGTAATTTCGGAGTATTTTTGCGGAAATATTTCTTCAATTGGTCCAGTGAATATTTGTCGAATCATCACAGCGTTTGCAGCATTGATTTCAGTATCGGTGGCAGCCTTTGCGCAGATCAACGTAGATCAGGTTATAAGGGTTGGCCGCAATGCTCTATACTTCGAGGATTATGTGCTCTCCATCCAGTATTTCAATCAGGCTATCGAAGCGAAGCCATATCTCGCCCAGCCTTATTTTTACAGAGCTATAGCCAAGTATTCGCTTGACGATTTCAGGGGGGCGGCAGCCGATGCCACTCTTGCCATCGAGCGCAATCCCTATATTACGGATGCCTACGAAGTGAGGGGAGTGGTAAGGCAGAACTCGGGCGACATCAAGGGAGCCATCGAGGATTACCGGAAGGTGCTTGACATGATGCCCGTCAATAAGGGTGTGCTGTTTAATCTCGCTATGGCTCAGCAGGAAGCCGGTCAGACCGACAGCGCCGAGGTGACATTTCGTGAGCTTTTCAGGATTGCGCCCGGATATGAGAGGGCCTACACCGGTTATGCGTCACTGCTGCTGGAGAGAGGTGACACTGTAGGAGCTCAGGAATATATCGACAAGGCTCTTGAGGTGAACAAGTTTAATGTCGGAGCTCTGATTTTCCATGCCAATCTTGCCATGAAGCGCGGCAAGGAGGGTTTCAAGCAGGCTCTGGCCGATATGGACGAGGCCATCCGACTCGAACCGCGTCAGCCTTCGTTTTTTGTCAACCGCGCATATCTGCGTCATGAACTCGATGACTATTATGGCGCGATGAGCGACTTCGACTATGCCCTGCAGCTCGATCCGGTCAACACATCGGCTATCTTCAACCGCGCCATGCTCAGGGCGGAGGTTGGCGATAACGACAGAGCTGTGGCAGATCTTGACCGTGTTGTGGCTCTCACGGGCGGCAAGGACTACAGGACTCTGTTTAACCGCGCTATGATAAATAAGGAGCGGGGAAGGCTCAAGGAAGCCCTTGCCGACGCTGAGACAATAGTCAGTGCCTTTCCCGATATGCCGGCGGCCTACTTCCTCCGCTATGATATTCGCGAGGCTATGTCGGATCGCGGAGCCCGCGAAGATCTTGACCGATCGATAGCCATGGCACGCGCCTCACGTCAGGGAGCCGATACTACTTCTCCTGAAGCCATGACCGCCGAATCAAGCTCATCTTCTGCCGAGCGGCCCCATGACCCATTCTTTGATTTCGATCCGGAAAACTCTGATGCCGTGGCCGGACGCTTCAACTCGCTCGTCACGATCGACACATCTTCTGATGCAACAGCCACGGTAGGCGCGTTGGGATCATCATCATCCCGTCAGCGGTCGATACGCGGCCGTGTGCAGGATGTGGATGATTCCGTCGAGCTCGAACCGATGTTTGTGCTGACCTACTACACATCGCCGACCGAGCTCAAGCCCTCGGGCGAATATATGAAGGAGGCCGATGATGTCAACAATACACATGTGTTGCGTTACCTGCTGCAGGTCACAAACCATGAATCGCCTCTTGATGACGCCGAAGATATAAGGCGGCATTTCGACGGCGTGGAATATTATACATCCTACATCTCAACCCACTCTCCGCGTGCAATAGATTATTTCGGACGAGGAATGGATTTCATGACAGTGCGCGATTATTCGCGGGCCATAAATGATTTTACCGAGGCTGCAAAGCTCTCTCCCGACTTCACCCTTGCCTATTTCATGAGGTCGATAGCCCGCTTGCGCGAATCAGAGAGTGAGTCGGCTCCGACATACTCATCCACTGAGTCGCGTCCCGATCCTCTGGCCGGATCGCGCAGGGAGATGGCAGTGAGAGAGGCTATCGCTGATCTTGACACCGTGATCTCGCTCTCACCGAGGCTGGCTATAGCTCATTTCAACAAGGGTGTCATATTTGCTCTGCAGGGCAACTACACATCGGCCCTCTCATCGTTCAGCAAGGCCATAGAGCTAAAGCCCGATATGGGCGAAGCCTACTATAACAGGGGCTTTACATATTTCCGTCTCGGCAACGGAAGTGCGGGAGCAGCCGACCTCTCCCATGCCGGACAGCTCGGAATCGTGCCCTCCTACTCGCTGCTCAAGCGTATGAGAAACTGATCATAAATCCATAATCTCATGAAACCTGTCTTTAGATCAATCATAGCCGCCGGACTGATAGTGGGCTCAGCCATGACTGTCTCCGCCCGTACTGTCAAGGTGATGAGTTATAATGTGCATAACGGTGTCGGCCTCGACCGGGTACGCGATCATGCTCGTATCGGCTCTGTCATAGCCTCGGAGCGGCCTGACTTTGTAGCTATTCAGGAGGTTGATAGCGTGACACCGCGTAGCGGCGCGACGTATGTGCTCGGCGACATAGCAGCGAGCGCAGGGATGGAAGCGGTATATGCTCCGGCCATACCTCTCGAAGGCGGTCTTTATGGCATAGGGCTTCTTGTGAGGGAACGGCCCGACAGTGTGACCCGCATCCCCCTTCCCGGGCGTGAGGAGGAGCGGATGCTGGTTATCGCCGATTATAAGGACTATGCTATAGCTTGCACCCATTTCTCCCTTACTCCCGAGGATGCTCTTGCCTCTACCGAAATTATCAGGCGTGAGGCTGCAGGGCGCACCGACAAGCCGATGATACTTATGGGTGATCTTAACTCTCATCCCGATTCACCCGTGATAGTTGCACTTCGCGAGGACTTCGAGATACTGAACGATATCGATATCTTTACATTTCCGGCAAATCAGCCCGACGAATGTATCGACTATATCATGATCTCACGCAACGGCAGCTACACTTCGGTTGACGCTAAGGTGATAGCGGAGCCGGTTGCTTCCGATCACTGTCCCGTCGTGGTTGAGATCGACCTCGACATCTGACGTGGACCTGACATTATTGTCGATTAGCCCGGTCAAAACTTGTGGGAGAAATCTTTGATGTAGGGGACAAGCGGGAAAGGAAACAGATCGGCCGGTATGTTCAGATCCTCAGGGGTTGGTGAGATGAAACGACTTTCTTTTCCTTTCAGGTCCAATCCGGATTCACTTAGGGTTATGATCCCGTAAAGACTGTCTTCCCAAGGTGCGACCATTTTCAAGGATGGCCTGCGCTCATACACCTCCTGCGGGAATCGCGTGTCGCACTTATACTCATCGCCAACCCATTGGCTCGAGGCACTGTTGATCTGGACGTAAACAATCCCGTTGATCACTTTTGCGTAGTTGGTGTGGTCATGGCCGGAGAAGGCGGCCACAACCTTTTTAAAGCCCGCGGCCTGATTCTCATCTTCAAGAATCCGGCGCACCTCCTCGCGGTTTCCAACCGTGTTTTCAAGACATTGATGTGAAAATATGATGCATTTCTTATCTGTAGACCGGAGGTCATTTTTCAGCCAGCCGATCTGTTCGTCGTCAATAAACTCACGCGTCGATTTATCAACATAAAAGTTGCCGTGAGCATAGGGGACGAAGACACTGTCGGAATACAGGTTGTTGGCATCCAGCACTATGAAGTGGAACGCTCCCTTGTCGAAAGAGTAATAACGCCCGGGAATGCCGGTAAAAGCCATATATTCCTCTTTGGTGCATATATCCATATCGTGATTGCCCAGTACATGATACTTGTCTCCTGAAAATTGATCCCACAAATCGACCATCACCCTGTTTTCATCCTTTACAAAACAGAAGTCACCCAGGTCGATGATGAAGTCAAGGTTGTAGTTTTCCGCAGCATTCAGGAAATCGCTTAGTCGCTTAGGACTATCATGCATTATATCGTGGTGAAGATCCGATATGATCCCAAACCTGATCTCCTGCTCGGTTGAAGCCTGAGCAACTGATGTAGTGAAAAGCAGTGATAGGATGAGAATTGCAAATAAATTAGGCCGGGATAAAAGATTGTTCATAAAATTGCGGAGTTAGAGTTTTGGGAACAGTTATCGGCGCCGATTTCAGTCGCGGGCATCGCTCCGGGGGCGTAGAGATAGGGATAAGTGACCGGCCAGCGGCAGAGGTGACTCGGCTTTGCAGTAGTTGCCCCACGCGATTTCGGGATAGTCCCAACGGTTATTGACATATAGGGTCAGTTGCTCTCCATCCGGTTTATTAATACGGCAGGCTACAGAGCTCTCGGTAGACAATACGCTGAGGCTACCGTCTGTGGGAAGTGAGAGAGTATATATGCTGACGTTTTCTTTCATTGCTTTGGCCCAGTTGGTCAGTGGGTGTGCAGCATCAGTGCCGCGATCACTCCAGTAATAAAAGTTTTTGGTATCGGCGCTCCACGTCTGATCGAGTTTCTGACCATATTCCTGTGCATAGTCATTATATATCGGACGTCGACCGCTGTTGCCCGACATTGCGTCGTCGGGATAACTATCCCAGTAGCCATTGCGTATCCAGTCGAGAGTTGAAAACTTTTCATTAAGTTCGAATGCCAGCCCGATCTCCCGGAGATAACCGTCGGGTAATCCTTCGGCGTGATAATCGATGTCAATGTCCCCTCCGGGGGTGATGACAATACGGTATTCGACCTTGAAGTCTCCGTATTTACCCTTGATCAGTGCGAGTGCATTGCCCGACGGAAGCATATCGACCTCGAGATTGTCGAGAAGCCAGGTCCTGGGGTCGATGGTCATATGGTCGGCGACTGAACGTATCTCGGCTCCGGTGAGATGATTGTAGTTGATATAGGCATTAAGATAAGGACCCTTCTCAATTACATTTTTTCCGTCGGACAGGGCATCGGTTATCAGGCCGGTCTCTTTGCTGAAGGGTAATGAGAAATTATTTCCCGTCACGGTGATGAAATTCTCGCTCTGAGCGATAGACAGAGAGCTATTGTATGCGGGAGGCACCAATAATGTGTTGTCAGGTCGTGGGAGTGTTATAACGTAGGAATCAACAGTATCATTACCCGCCAAAAACGTGAGGTTTAGTCTTTCGGCTTTCGACCACTCCCGGGCCGGAAGGCGGAGGAAACCCTGGCCGTGAGGTGCAACTGACGGCATGGCTATGGGTTCCTCGTAGTCCGACATCCGGAGTATGGCTTTGAGTTCAGACAGATCAGTATGGTCAAAGCGGTTGGATATAGGCAGCAGGATCTCTGTCCAGTCCGCGGGACTGAAAGAAGTCGGAATTTCTATTCTCACGGGCGAATAGGCTTTTTTAGTGGCCCAGAATTCGGGCTTGGGTCGGCGATAGATATCTACGATACCCCATTCTCCATATCCAACACAGTCTCCCCGATAGCCTTCGGGCTTCTGAGTGAGTGCGAACTCTTTCCACCACGAGTCTCCCTCTTTGGGTGCCGGAAGATGGAATACTTCGTCGATATAACCCCAGACGGCACCACCGAGTGCTCCCTCAGAAGCCATTACTCCGCTCCACATTTTGTCGAGCGATTGTCCCCAGAATTCGCGTATTCCCGGATCGTCGCGTAGAGTGGCGTAGGTGTAGCATGCAGGATGAGCCCATTCATCATGGAGGGTGGGGAAGTCCGTATGGCTGAAATTATGTATAGGTATGTTGAATTGAGTCATATTGCCCGAGACCGGTGGATAATGCATGCTCAATATCTCAAAGACTTTCTGGACAGAATCAGGAACCGTTCCCGGATAGCTGAATATGACCGGGCGCGATGGATCGTAGTTCTTGATCCACTCATATTCTTTGGCAAAATTGCTACCGTAGACACTTTCATTGCCGATGCTCCACATAATTACGGAAGGATGACTCTGAAAGTGGCCGGCCATTTCACTGAGTTGTCCGATATACTGAGCCGTGTGGGTGCTGTCGTTTTGCGAAGCCCCGGGCTGATAGTTTTCCTGACGGTATGTGTCGACAAAGCACACTGCTGTCTCGCTTTCGACATATATGCCGTAGCGATCGCAAAACTCTATGAAATCTTCCGATGGAGGATAGTGTGATGTCCTTACGAAGTTCATGTTGGCAGCCTTGAAAAGACGGGCATCTATGGAGTCGGTAGCCCGGTCGGTAGCCCTCCCCAGTGTAGGATGGATGTCATGGCGACAGGCTCCTCTCAGTTTCACGGGTTTACCGTTGACCAAAAGGCGGTTGCCATCTACTTTAATATTCCGGAACCCGATATTCTTTTCAATGACCGTCTCGCCTTGACCGGGAATATCAAATGAGAGTCGAAGGGTATAGAGATTTGGGTGTTCGGCATCCCACGTCAACGGATTCTTAACATCGAGGGCGATGTTGTTGCTGCCTACGGTAATGGTGTGTGTGGCCGTAGCAACGGTACGATGCGCGGGTGAGGAGATAATTGCTGTCACTGATGAGCCGGTAATCATGTCAGGATCCTGACAGAATGATATCTCGGCACGGCCTTCTGTAAAATCACTATTGAGGGTGGCGTCGATCTTTAGATCAGTAATGAATGAGGATGGTTGCGTGAAGAGCTCCACACTACGCAGGATTCCGGCGACGGGATGATGTGCATACCCCGATGCGTAGGATATTTCATCAAGTGGGTCTATAAGATCCAGCTCGATATTGTTGATGTGACCAGGACGTATGAACTCAGTAACGTCAGTATCCCATCTTGTGAAACCTCCGCGATGGGCTCTGACTCTCTTGCCATTGATTCTCAGAGTTGCATACGAATACGTTCCGTTAAAGCGCAGTATAATTTTTTTTGAGCTGAATGACGACGGGATCTTCACCGAACGCCTATATGTGATAATTTCATCATGCTTGGGTGCGAGACCTTGCATGGCAAGCTCTCCCGGCACATTGGCCTTGTGCCATTTACCTTTAGGTGAAAGACGTACCTCCCATTTTCCGTTGAGCGAAATACTCTCGGACGAAGAAGGGGTTGATTGAGTATAGATGACAGAAGAATAGTCGGACAGCGGAGTGGTTGGTTCCTGTCTGTTTCCAAGAGCTGATACAGACAGGAGTAAAGCTGATATTGTCGCAAAGCCTTTGAGCATAACCAACAGAAGTAATGAGAGTATGGGTTTGAATTATGTCTGCAAAGTTACTAAAACCGGCTTGCGCGAAAGGGAATCTTGTTGTCTTAAAAATGACTTAAATCGGAACTGACCATGCTTAGTCGGGTTTCCGGTCAGGGGGATAGCCTTCGAGCCGTCTGAAAACGGCTGAGAACTGTCGGGGCGAGGAGAATCCGCTTGCATAGGCAATTTCTTTGATTGACAGGGATGTGTTGGCAAGCATTTCTTTGGCCTTTTCAATCCGTCTGGCTGCCAGATAGTGCCCGGGGGTGGTGTGGAAATTGTCCTGGAAAATTCTCCTGAGATATCGTGTGGACACTCCTGCGGTGGCAGCAATGTCGGTGACGGACATGTTCTTACCCGTGGCCGATTCCATGATGTTGACAACAGCAGAGAGAGCAGGTGGCAGACTCTGCCGCCGCACAGCAGCACTGTAGGCTCTGTGCAGAAGGATCCACAGCTGGGCGTAGAGGGCAGTGACGGCGGCATAGTAGCCTTCTTGCATATTATGGAGCTCCCAGATTATGTTTTGGATTACAGCTCTTATTCTCACATCGCTCCTTACGGCAAGCACTGTTGTTCCGTTTTCACTTAAGAAGGTGGTATCGCTATCGGTAAGAGACAGGCGTGTGAAAATCTCGGGCATAAACTCGAGTTGTATCAGAGTGGCTCCCCGGTTGCCTGCCACGAACAGATGACTGGCTCCTGACGGAATGACCATGAGGTCTCCACGGCTGAATTTTTTTGTCCCGGTGGCGGTAGTGATGTGGCAGGATCCTTTTTTCACATAGTTCACTTCCAGGCGATGATGGCGATGCGGCCCATAGGATTCGTCAGGTATGAACGAGATCTCCCTGAATACTTCGGCAAGCCTATTGGCAAGGAGTGTCCTTCTGTCGGTAGTCATTTTGGATCAGGGTGTGGCGATGCGTGAAAACCTGAGGGTGGCGCTCCCGAGTGAAGGGAATGTAAGGGTCAGTGTGGCGGCGTTGCTGTCGGTCACGGCGTAGGAGTCGTTGCCTGACGGTATAGGATTGCCGTGAGCATCAAACCATTCGAGATCATACTGATTGCGGAAGGGGGTTACAGAAAGGTATCCTTTGATCATCCCCGCTTTCCAGAAATCCGAATCCACTTCGGCGCCCGACAGGTAATAGATGACATATCTCCCCTTGGCCTGAGGATCGGGGAGGATGGCGAGCGAATACCGGCCGCCGTGCCGGGCTATGTCGGGATCGGTGGAGCGGTCGAGATATCTGTAGACTCCCGCCGGAAACTCATGGTGGTGCCTGTCTATGACGGCAGTGATCGAATCTGCGGACATTCCCTGAAGTCGGCGTTCACGCGGTATCTCTTTTTCTTCTGCAACGAGGAGCGAAACAGTGGAAGTGCCTGTTGAAGCGAAGGTTACCGGCGCGATGCCTGATGGCGCCGGGATCTTGACTCGTCCGCAGAGACGGATCTTGTCGTGACCCGCATAAACATTGAGCGTGTCTGAGGTCGCGTTCCATTCAAGCAGATAACTGTTTTCTCCTCCATTGAGATCCATATCGCGGGCCGATCCTGAAAAAAGCAGGGAGTCGGCCGAGAAAAGACTGAGCAGTATGGTGCTGTTGTCGTGGATATTGTCGGCTACCTGGGTGTGTCGTTGAACTACCAGTCTCATCTCTCCGCATCCGATTTCAAACCATGCCGGCGACTTGCCGGTGCGGAGTCGACGGGGCTCGTTTACCGCTACTCTTGTCTCTATCGCGGCATAAGGCTCGCTGCCTATGGGTGGGAAGACTATGGTAGTGTCGGTCACCGACAGATGCTGAGCTACATGGTAAATTCGCTTTGGTGCAGCGCTGCCCGCCCCATGACCCATTATGATGAGTGACAATAGCAGGAGTGTTATGCGGACCATTTGTCGATAAGGTCAATAGCTGCGGCTGTGAATTGGTCGGATGTCATGGAAGCCGGTAGCCATTTGATGGTGAAGCCCCTTCTCTCCATGCCTCTGAACCAAGTCATCTGTCGTTTTGCAAACTGATGGATGGCTATGAGCAGTCCTGATCTCATCTCCTCAAGCGAAAGCTCCCCGAGCAGATGGCGGGTTATAAACCGGTATTCGAGACCATAGTTGATGAGGATCTGCGGATCAACTCCTCGGGCGAGTAGCGAGCGGACTTCGTCGATCATCCCCTCGGCAAGCCTCTCGTCAAGACGCCGCTCTATACGAGCCCGTCTTGTATCGCGGTCGGTCTCAACGCCGATTATCAAGGGTTGGGAAGAAGGAGTGGCCGCCGTCATTGCGTTAGGATCCATCTCAGGATGCTCCACATAATAGGTCTGAATCTCGATGGCCCGGATAGCACGGGCGCGGGTGTCCGTATCGGTAGTGTTATGAAGGGTCTTCATGGAGGCCAGTATTTCTCGAAGCTCATCGAGGCTGAGGTTGGCGAGCGATTCGCGTAGCGCATCGTTGCGGGGCACAGGCGGGAGAACTGTTCCTCTGGCGAGTGCCTCAACATACATTCCGGAGCCGCCGCACACAATGGCCTGTCTGCCCCGTGACTCTACTGAATCAATTGCCATCCTGGCATCGGCGAGGTATCGGTAGAGATTGTACACTTCTCCCGCGTCGGCTATGTCAATCATGTGGTAGGGCACATCGCCGTATTCAGACAGGTCTTTGCCCGATCCGATGTCCATGCCCCGGTAAACCTGGCGCGAGTCTGCCGAGACTATCTCGCCGTTTATGGCCCGGGCAAGGGCCACGGCCCGTGATGTCTTGCCTGTTGCGGTAGGCCCTGTGATGATAATCATATTTCGGGTTTCAATATGAGAGTCCGTTGATGTGCCTGCGCCAGAACGACCGGAGCCGGTAAAAAGGTTCGTCTTCGTTGCAGCGAGCCACATAGAGCCAGTGACGGTCGTTGAAGTCGACTTTATAATCTATAACGTCGGACAGGCGGAAAGTGGGCCGGTAATGTTTGATGGGATATATACGTCGTCCGCGGCTGTCGTAAGTCTTGAAAGCCATGGCGGATATATATATCCTGTGTATCTCGGATGCAAGGATCGAGTCGATCTGGCCGGCGCGCAGCAAATCGTTGTATTGATGCAGGGTGACCCACATTGCGCCGTCGATGGTTTCATTGAGCTTAGTTGCCATCTCATCGTCGATTTTCACAATATAGTGAAACAGGTTGCAGTCGGCGTTCCACTCAGTGTTGGAGTAGAGAAACCTTACCCGGGCTCCTTTGACCGGAAGGATTCCTTCGAGATAGCGCTCGGCCTCAAAGAGGGGCAGGTCGCGCCGGTAGGGGAGTATCACCTCGGCCGGAGTATCGGCTTTGGTCCTCGAAAGGTCGATGATGGAATCGGTGTCGGGAACCCGTATAAGCAGCTTGTTGTCGTGGATCAGCAGATAGCGGACGCGGGTTGACGCGCCTTTGCGTTGTTGCGATCCTTCTATATCCTGATCATAGTAGCGGTAGATGCCGAGGTAGCGCAGCGACATATACACTGCGGCTATGATCCATAGTGCCGCCGGTATACCGAAAAAGAAGTAGCGGTCGGCTGCATTGAGGCTTTCGTTGACATACTTGACCAGATAATATGGCCATGCCGAAAAGGTCAGAAGGAGGAGGCCGTTGCGGAGGACGCGTATCTGGGTTGTGCCTTCCTGACTGAACAGTATGCCGAGGAAGCCGCGTTCAGCCGGTGTGTCGAAACGCAGTTTGCAATCGACGCAGAATGGAAACGACGATCCGCGCATAAGCATCCACAGACACACTGCTGAACCTATCGGCGCAACGATGAGCACCGGAATGAAGGGTATTTCACGATTGATGCCGAGGGTGACTATGTCGTCGGGGTGCATGTAGCGCAGGATCAGCAGGACTGCGATCATCGATACCGCCGACCAGAACAGTATACGGGTGGTGATGAAGAATGGAAGCAGACAGCGCGGTCGGGTGGTCTCACGCCCGCGCCTGATTGCGTAGTAGAGGGTCACTTCAAGCAGAGCGGCCACAAGGGGTGTCCATATCGGACGGAGAAGGAGGGGGGTGAGTATGACGGCAAGAATGGCTGACGAACACGCCATCCATTCAAGCCATACGAAGAAAATTCCATTTAGATTATCTGTGCGCTTGCTTTGTTCCATGTCAAGTTTAACACCGTAGGGGAGGGAGAGGTTTAACCGGTCGCCGGGGTTACTTCATCTGACTGTTGAAGTATTCGAGCATACGGGAGTAAACCACCGACTGCATTCCGCAACCGTTGATGGAGTGATTCATGTTGGGGAAGATATACAGATCACACCATCCGCCATTGCCCTGAAGCTGGGCTACATATTCCACGGCGTTGGAGAAGTGGACATTGTCGTCGGCTGTGCCGTGCATGATGAGGAGCGGGCAGCGTACATTGGCCGTCCGGTTGACGGGAGCCGAGTCGCGGTAGCCGTCGGGATTCATCTGCGGGGTGAGCATGTAGCGCTCGGCATAGACAGTGTCGTAATAGCGCCAGTCGGTGACAGGAGCTACAGCGACAGCGGCGGCGTAGGGCGCATCTGGCTGAGAGGAGGCCATGAGGGTTTCGTAGCCACCGAAACTCCATCCGAACAGTCCGATCCGGGAGCCGTCGACAAAGGGAAGCGAGGCTGCATAGCGGGCCGCATTGACCTGATCGATAGATTCGTAATGGCCGAGATTCTTGTAGACGGAGGTCATGAAGGCCCGTCCGCGTCCGCCCGTGCCGCGTCCGTCGACGCAGATGATGATGTATCCCTGGGTAGTGAAGTAGGTAGACCAGCCGATACCCCAGTTGTTGAGCACCTCCTGAGAGCCGGGACCTGAATACTGATACATGATGACCGGATATTTGCGGGAGGGGTTGAAATCGGCCGGTTTGAGCATCCAGCCGTTGAGGGTATATCCGTCGCTCTGCATGGTGAAGAATTCCTTGTGCGGAGCTGAGGCCCAGCGCGATGCATACTCGCTGTTGTCTTCAAGTGTTTTTACGGTCTTGTCGGTTGCGGCATTGACAAAGGTGACAACCGGGGGCTTGGTGGCAGAGTTGTAGCTCAGGGTGTAGAAAGCATAGTCGGGGCTGAATGCAGCCGAGCCGGTACCCTCGGCGGGAGAGAGGTCGGTGATCTTACCTTTGGCGTCTATACGGCTCACGACCCTGTTGATGGGGCTGCTTGAAGCGGCCTGATAGTAGTGGCATTTCCTGATAGGATCGTAGCCATAGTAAGCGGTTACGTCATAGTCGCCCGATGTGATCTGCTTAGTGAGTGATCCGGAGTAGGAATACTGGTAGAGGTGCTCATAACCTGAGCGACCGGATGATATGACAAAAAATTCAGGATAATAGTGGATATCCTCGTAGGTTGCGGTCGAGAGCCATGCGTCGGCTTCCTCCACAACGAGACTCTTGACAACAGTGGTCTTGGGATTGGCCGAATAAATCTCCATGCGGGTCTGCTCGCGGTTGAGTGTGACGATTATGAGGCGGTCGGGCGAGAAAGCGTAGGATATGCGGGGAATATATTCGATTCGCTTGTCGGGGAGCTCGATGCGTTTGGTCTTGCGGGTCTCGACATCGTAGGAGTGTACGCTGACAACTGAGTTGACCTCTCCGGCTACGGGATATTTGTAGGTGAAATCGCCCGGATAGAGGGCGTATTCCTTGTTCGGGTGGCAGGCACCCTCATATAGCGGGAACGAGAACATACGGACCTTGCTTTCGTCGTAACGGATGAAGCACAGCTGCATATTGTCGGGCGACCATGTCATGGACGATGCGGTGGAAAATTCCTCCTCATACACCCAGTCGGGAACACCGTTGATGATCTCGTTGATTTTGCCATCGGTGGTCACAGGCAGTTCGGTGCCGTAGTCGAGTTTCTTGACATAGATATTGTTGTCGGAGGCAACAAAGGCCACCATGCGGCTGTCGGGCGAGAAGAGGGCTGCCCGCTGGCGCGAGTGGTCGGTAGACAAGGGGCGGAGCAGACGTGTGCGGATCTCGTAGACATAATATTCGGCATCAAACGAGCGGCGATAGATGGAGCGGGCGTTTCTCCAGACGAGGATCTTGTCGCCGCGGTCGCTCACCTTATAGCCCTCGATTGATGGCAGGGTGGTCTCGCGGGTGTTGTCGAGATCCATCACGGTCTCTATCTCTTTGCCCGTGCGGGTGTCGTATTTCACGAGTTTCTTGCCGTCGGCCGTGAGTTGCATATAGGCTTTACCGTCGGGCAGATAGTTGAATCGGGCCGGATAGCGCGGGAATCGGGCTGCGCCGGTATATTTTTCGATCTCGGCAAAACGGTTCTTATTGTTTGGCGCGAATTCGGTTGCCGCCGATGCTTGCATTATGGCTGCCAGGGCAATCAGAAAGAATATTAGTCTGCGGAACATTGTTGTATGAAAGATTGACAGATTACGAATTGAATATTGGTGGTGTTAGTTCAGAAAAGAGTGAGTTGATTGGAGTCGTCGATGGTGGTGTTTTTGCGCGGGGGTGCTTTGTAGCCGAAATCATCGGAGGGTTCCTCTACAAGTTGGCTCCTGACCTCCTCGGGTGTGGGGGCCACCAGCCATTCGCTCCCCTCGATCAGTTCGTCGATGGCCGATATATGGGGTTGCTTTTTCTTTTGGTTGCTTTCGTTGGATTCCTGATCATCCGGATTTTCTTCCTTGGCCCAGACTTTGCGGGGACGTCCGCGACGTGGTTTGGCCCGTTTCATTTCTTCGATCTCACTGCGGAGCTTCGACATCTCGAGGGCGTATTCGTAGCGGTTGGATTCGAGCGAAGACCGCAGCGATTTGTTCTCTTTCATCAGGCGGTCAACGTTTTCAAAGGCATTCTCGGCGTCTTTCAGGCGGATCTTCAGCTCAGCGATGCGGGCCTCTTTTTTCTCGGCCAGCTCAACGATCTTCTCTGTCTGAGCCGCAATCTCCTGCAGGTCCTCTACCTGTTGGCGGAGCTCGTTGAGTTCCTCCTCATGGGCATTGGCCTGCTTCATCAATGATCTCGCCTGATTGAGCTCCTCTGTGAGAGAAGTGATGCTTCCGGTGTCGGAGACATGGCGGTCATCGGCTTCCTTAAGTTTCTGACTGAGGGCCGCATTCTCGCTTTCAAGTTCTTCGACCTTCTTGCCGAGATCCTCGAGCTTCTGCTGGGTCTTGTCGTCGGTATTGATCAGGTCGGGAGCCAGATTCATGCCTCCGACGCTGGCTGCCCGGAGCTTGTTTGACATTGAGCGGTTTTCGAGCTCCAGTTGCTCTTTTTCGGCTTCGAGCTGCTCGGTCTGTACCTCGAGGTCGTGGATCCGTTCCTGGAGCGCTCTTTTCTGCCGTGTGGCCGACAACTGCTCATCCTTAAAGAGCATACGCCTCTTTTCGAGCTCATCGTTGCGCTCGCGCATCCGGCGGAGATCGGCATCGAGATCGGCGCGTTCCTCAGCGGCCTCCCGTGCTATCCTGGCTCTTTCGGCCGATGCTATCTCTTCAATCTTAGCCAGCAGGGTAGGACTCAGATGTTGCGCAATCATGCTTTTCTGCTTCTCGGGGTCGAGACATCTTGCGATAAACTCAGGCTGGAAGGAGTTGAAAAGCTCTACCACCGACGCCATCATCTCCTGAGCGATAGTGTCGGCTGTTATCGCAGGCTCCTCGTCGACCTGTTGAGGAGTGGCTGAAGTGACTGTTGAGCCAGCCTGAGTGTCGTCGCTCTCCGGGTTGCTGTCGGCTATCGGCTCATCGTCGATGTAGCTGTCATCGTCGGAGTCAAAACCGAATGCGTGTCGGAGACTGTTGAATATTGACATTGGTGGGTGAAGGGGGGAAAGGGCTTGTTAAAGATTTGAGGGTGGAACCGTAGTAGCGTCGGGCAAGGCAACAACGCCGAGACCCTTGCGGCCGTCGATACCGATTACGAGTGGCGCCTGGAAACGCACGATGCGCAGTGTGTCGCTTTCGTAGATCGCGGGACGCTCATTGAGCATACCGTAGTGGCAGAAGCCGGATCCGGCATTTTCATCAACTGTGAAGTAACCCACTCCCATCGATGTGAGATTCTGGAAGAAATGGGTGCCCTGACTCGGCTCCACGCGGTAGCCGGGTAATGAGGTCTCGACTATGAGGCGTGCCTGTGAGATATTGGGCCATTTCACGGGGATGCCGAGAGCCGGGTCGCTCGATCCCCAGCGGCCCGGGCCGATGAGGATATATGACTCGCCGCGCTCGGTCATCTCGCGGTTGACCTTTTCGATTTCACGCGCAAGCATCGGATTGCCCATCGAGTTGAAATGCTCGGGGCGGACATAAACCACGGTTGCCACATCGGCTGTGGTGCCGTTGCCGAGAGCGGTAGCGCTCCGCAGCAGTAGCTTGTCGTCGGGCAGCGAGAGCAGATGCTCGTCGACCTGCTCGCTCTTGCTCACTATCGGACGGATCTGAAGCCAGTAGATGCGCCCCTTGATGTTGGACGCCTGATTGTCGAGCAGACAGGCAAACTCGATCTCAACCGGGCGACCCATCTCTGAGGCTCCGGTGCTGAGCATGAAGTCGATAGCCTTGGCAAGAGGGAAGGCCTCGTGTTTGAGAATGTTGTTGAATGTGACAACGCGGCGGCCGCGGCCGGTGTCATAGTCGAGCAGGCGATAGTTTTCGTGATCGAAACTCGACACCATCATCTTCAGGGCTCCGGCTTCGGCCGCCTGCTTGACGGTGATCCTGCGCAGATTGAAACCATCGTCGGTGCTGAAGTCGACCGTGCGTTCAGAGGTGTCGAGCGCCAGAAGGGTAGTCTGGGTGTCGCGTAAGGCAAGTTCAAGTTCGGAGGTCTGGACCACGGCGCCCGGATGAGCCGGTGAGAATCGGAGCGACACACCGCCGTCGACAATATACTTGCCGAGACCCACGGCGATCTCCGCCACGCCTTCTTCGGGGCGTTCCAGTCCGACCGGATAGTAGTTGAGCGAACGGCCCACGCCTGCGAATGATGGGAAATAGCCGAGGCCGGGCACTTCGCGTCCCACCACTTCCTGAATTATTACTGCCATCTTCTCCTGATCAATCACATTGGAGGTGGCATTCATATATGCTTTGGAATCAGCGTAAAACACCGAAGCGTAAACACCCTTGATGGCATCTGACAGCATCTTGAGCATTGCATAGCGATCAGAAAGCCTGGGCACCATATATGTGGAATAAATTCCTGCAAAGGGCTGATAATGACTATCCTCGAGCAGCGATGATGAGCGCACTGCCAATGGGGTGTTGACCACCTCCATCAAGGCGAAAAAGTCTTCGATAAGCCGCTGAGGGAGCCTGGCCTGAAGGAAGTAATGCAGGATCTCGGAGTCCGGAAGGTCGCTCAGGGCAATGGGGTAGAGATTGTTGGTGGCCATGAACTCGTCGAAGATGTCGGTGCAGAGCACCACCGTCCTCGGAATCGTGATTACGGCCCCGCCCGGGAAATTGTCGCAGATGGGATTTTTCTTGATGATCTGGTCGATAAACGCCAGGCCGCGTCCTTTGCCTCCAAGCGATCCTTCGCCTATGCGGGCAAAGTTGGAATAGTGGTCGAAACGATCCTTCTTGAACACGGCTACCACACCGCGGTTTTTCATCTTGCGGTATTTGACGATCAGATCGAAAAACAGTTGGCGCGCCGCAGGGGTGTCGTCAACGGACGCAGTTCGGTGCTCCTTGATAACATTTGCTATGGGAAAGAGGGCGCGGGAATAGAGCCAGCGGGAGATGTCGTTGCTCGACGCATGGTGAAAAAGCGCCTCGGCCGGCACATCGAAGATGTGATACTGGAGATCTTTGAGCGACGTGATACGTAGCACCTCCTTGCCCGTCTCCGGATCGGTCATAATGAGATCGCCGAATCCGAAGCGGCTCTTCATGGCAGCCGAAAGGTCAACCGGAAGTTTCTTCGAGTTCTTGTCAAGGAACACACAGCCCATCGACTCAGCTTCCTCTCTGTTCTCGGGTTCGCTCGATTCGATGATAAACGGCAGATGAGGCCTACGGGCCTTGATGGTGTGGGCGAGCCGGAGGCCGGCCTTGGGGTCTTTGACCCCTTCGCGATGAAACGAAACGTCGGATATCACTCCGAGTATGTTGCTTCCGAATTTCTCAATCAACTGCTCAGCCTCCTCATAGTCGCGCGCAAGCATCACCTTGGGGCGTCCACGCATACGGAGCATCTGCTCGTGGGCGTTGAGAGCCTCCATCGAAGCCTCGCGGCTCTGCTTGAGAAGCTCCTTATACACATGGGGGAGCACCGATGAGTAGAATCTCACGGAGTCCTCGACCAGAAGGATAAGCTGCACGCCAACGGTGTTGATGTCATAGTCGGCGTTCATGCGGTCTTCGAGCAGCTTGATGATAGCAACCAGCAGGTCGACATTGCCAAGCCATGAGAATACATAATCTACCGCGCTCAGATCCTCATTGGCCAGACGACGCGACACCTCGCGGCTGAATGGGGTCAGCACCACGATCGGCACATTAGGATCGAGCTTCTTCAACTCCTTGGCACCCGCCATAGTCTCCGACACCATGTCGGCACCGGGCATCATGATGACGAGATCAAAGTGCTTTTCCTTCATGATCCTGATGGCAGCCTCGGTATCGGTAACCTGAGTCACACGGGGCGGCGACGAAAGGTTGAGCGAAACATATTCGAAGTAGAGCTGTTCCTCGATGCGTCCGTCCTCCTCCAGCATGAATGCATCGTAGGCTGATGCGACCATGAGGACATTGTGGATGCGCTTCTGCATGAGATCCTGAAAAGCCGTATCCTTGAGGATAAGCCGACTCAAAGCGTCTTCATTCATAATCCGGGCTTAAAGTGATAGCAGGTGGTGTGGTAGATTGAATAGCGACAAAGTTACTACAAAATCGTGATACCGCCTCAACTTTAGCCTTATTTTTCGCTCTTTCCCCGCAATGAAAAGCAAATACAAAGAATTATTATTCCATAAATGAAAGTGATATTGAGTTTTCCAAGCTCTTCTATTGTAATGCATCTGGCATGACCGATGCATTTGGCTAATGGTATTTATTAGAGGCTGAGTGCGATAGAAAAAGAGACTCCGAACTCAGGATCTCCGCCAGCGAATCCACCAAAAATGCTGAGGCCAAACCTCTTATAGATAAATTTCGGAGCAACTTTGCAAGCCCATGCTACTTTGGTTTTTTCCTTTTTCTTTCCGGTGTCTTCGTCTTCCTTTGTTTGGAATGTTATTGCTGCCATTGCTGCAACAGGAATAAGGAGATGAGTCTCGTTGTCAAAATGGATCATATAAGAAGGCCCAAGTGAGATAGTTGAAGCCGTTACGTCAAATTTCGGATCCCACCTCACATTGAGTCCAAGTGACATATATGCGCCGAGGTTGTTCCAGGTTGGCCCCGAAATATTGCTCTCCATTTCGACAGTGCCACACTTCATGAAGTCGTTGAACGGGAAACCGGCAGTGATAAAATAATAATTGCAGTCTGGAGTTTCAGTTATCGTCCTGACTGGTGGTTTTGATGAATCAGGTCGTGAAGATGATTCATTGGGAGTAGGTTTGCCAGCAGACTGGGATTCTCCCTGCGTTTTGCTCGGCGTCGTGGAAGTCTCGGGCGCGGGTATGACGAGGGTCATACCTACAAACAGTTTTTTCTTCGCAAGCGTATTGGTCTCTGCCAGTTGTTCAGGAGAAATATGATATAAGGATGCGATGCTCTCAAGTGTTTCGCCACGCTTCACGGTGTGAGTGACCTTCTCAGCGGCTAACATAGCTGTTGAGACTATCACGGATAGAAGTGATGAGAGTAATCCTCTGTATAGATGCTTCATTTTGTTTAGATTTAGTTGAGTTGGAGAACATGATAGTTACTGAGGCTCCAAAATTTTGTCGGATCAATTATGCGCAATACTATGTCCTTACCTTCTTTGGTGATCTCGTATGTTCCTGCCGGTGCCGGTGTCAGCAGTTTGGCTTTTTTTGCTTCGCGCGTAAAGACTTTGTCGTGACGGATATCCACGGTGAGGAAATTGCCGGGCTGAAAGGCGTCATACTGGAGCTTCTTCTTTTTCAGGAAGCCTCCGGAAAGGATGCCCTGCTGTGACAGAAACTTTGAATCTCCAGCAATGAAGTAACCTTCGTTAATCACCACGTCCTGCATCGTAAGTGCTTCGTCAAGCTGAGTGTTGCTTATCTCCAGAGCAGATATATTTTCGGTTAGTTCAGCTACCTTATTGTTGAGGTGTGTAATCCGGACATTTTTGTCGGAGAGTTCAGATCTGAGGCGCGAGATCTGTGACTCTTTGGCGTCCAGCTGCGCATTCAGATTATCGACTAATGCTGAGAGTCGGGACCAGTCAGCCCCATTTCCTGTCTGTTCGGAGAGCCGATGTGACAGTTCTGCTATTCTCTGTCGTTGTCGCTCGATCAGGCTTGCGAAATCATCTATGCGCTGACGCATTTCCCGACGCGAGAATATATGCCCTTCCGGATCCTTGTTGACCAAAAGGATCCCTTCCTGTGAGACAATGCTGTCAAGGGATGTTGTTAGTATCTCCATGGCTCCATTTATATCTTCTAACCGCAGTTGCGATTCGTGAGCAACTTGGCGGAGTGAATCGCGCTCAGCCACGATGCGGTCTATGCCGCTGTCATGGCTTGAGCACGAGATCATGATTATGGAAGCCATTACTGAGAGTATTTTCACTACAGACTTCATAATGGCGGATATGATTTGAATGACTATGTGTTCAGCAGGGGATTATTTTATTGTTGTACCCTCAGGATTGATGAAGAAGGTTTTCCGGGCCATCTCTTTTTCGCCCTCTACACGGATCAGTTTTGCAACGAGTGTGAGTTCTTTGTAGTCTGTTGCAAGCTCGTATCTGAGGCGTTGACAGAAGTCATCGAACTTTTCTTTGGCTTGTGCTTCAGTACACTCCATGAATACGTACTGGCACTGTTTGGTGAAGTCTGCCGCTATTGCTTGGGCCGCGGCAACCGTATAGTCTCCCTTGTCTTTAACTTCCCACTCGATGGAAAAGTCATAGTAGGTGACATTGTCAGGTTCATCATCGCTTCCACATGAGGAGAACGCAAGTGTGCTTGTGAGTAGCAGGATAAGCACAAACAGCCGGGAAAGAATGGTCTGTTTCATAACTTGATAAGGCTTGTGTTGACCCCCCTGCACATCAAGCAATACGGTTGTTTGATTAAACAGAAATGACGTGGGAGTCTGTACTTCGGCTCATCCCAGTCATAAGGCCTTCGCAATGCCCGTCATACGGAATGAACAACTCAGCCAGCCCACGTCATGATGTGAACATACATATCAATATCGCCCCTCTTTACAGATGCTCGGTGATGGTATGAGCATCCACAAAGAGGTTTGAGATCGAGATGAGATACATCGATCCGCAGACACTTACGTTGCGTTTTCTCAGTATGATCAATGAAGTTGCGAAGTTCTATGACTTGAGATAAACGTTTGTAAACGTCTTGTTAGATTTGTCTATGACCCGCCCTCCCATTCAAGGGCTGGCGTTTCGTCGTGCAAATATATAAAGAATGTCGAAAAACCCAAAGCATTTTTTGTGATTCGTATATTTTTAGGTCAAATTATTGCCTAATAGTATTACAATAGGGGATTGTACGAAGCATTTTCACTATCTTTGCAGCACTAAGATCTTGGATTATGATTTTAAAATCATTTAAATTCGCTTCATCAGGATGGTCTCTCGACAAATTGACGCTCGGGCAGACCAATCTGATTGTAGGAAAAAACTCGACCGGTAAAACCCGTTCTCTTGATTCGCTTTTGACAGTTAAAAGAATTCTTGATCAGACTCTTGAAATCAATGATCTGAAACCCCTTGACTCGGAGCTGATCCTGAGTCATAATGGAGATGAAATAAAATTTGCTTTTGCTACATCCGGAAAGCAGATCGTCAGGGAGGTACTTAATATCAACGGTAAGGATATAATCTCAAGGGATGGCGCGCATGCAGAGATTAATGGTGAGACTGTAAATCCACCTGCTGACAAATTGATGATCCATGTAAGGCGAGATACTACAAAGTATCCAATTATAGAGGACATTATAGGATGGGCCGAGAAAATGATCGTGCGTAGTTTTATTGATACTGATTCTCCATCCAATGAAGAATTATTCAATATTGTGGCGCAGTTTTCCGATGATATGAAGCAGCATATCGTATCGATGGCAAATGAAGTTGGATTTCCGTTGACGATGATCGATACATTCGAAAATGCCTTTGGAATTGATGCAGAGAAGATTAACCCTGCCAATCTTGAAATATTTAAATATATAATGTTCCAGGAGCAAGGTATTCCTCATTTGCTTTTATTCGATGAATTGTCAAATGGAATGCAGCGTACCATCCTTCTGTTTATTTTTATCGAGTTGCTCATAAATTCGTCTATACCTGCGTTGGTAGCTATTGATGATCTTGGTGAAGGTCTTGATTTTATCAGGGCTACTAAGGTTGGTAAGAAGCTGTTTGAAACATGTCAGAAGGCTGATGTGCAGCTTATCGCAACAAGCAATGAGGAGTTTATGATGAATATTGTTGACATAAATCACTGGAATGTACTTGTTAGGGACGGTCAGACTGTTAGATCTATCACATCATCGTCGGCACCGGAAATATTCGAGGATTTTTCATATTCCGGCTTGAGTAATTTCGATTTCTTTACATCGGACATTTTTCAATCAATTCAATGACGCAACTCTCCATCGAGAATGAAAGTCGCAGTGTATGTTGAAGGTAATACTGAGCTGATATTTGTAAGAGAACTATTGATCAAGTGGTTCAATTACGATGCCCAACTTGTGGGTATCAGATGCTATGCTCTAAGAAATGTTGATCCTCCGGGTATACCTGTTGATTACAATTATGGCTCCAATTCCTCTGACAATTTTTATGAGATAGTAAACGTTGGTACAGATGTGAGTGTGTTAAGTAAGGCAATAGAAAATGCCCAACGCCATCGCAATGCTGGATTTGACAGGATTATTGCACTACGCGATATGTTTTCAGATAAGTATCATGAGGCATCGTATAAAAAATGTTGTTCAAGAGCGATTTTTTCTGATATTAATGAGAAGTTTATACAGGGTGCGATCAAGAGCATAAATGAAAAGGGCTGTTCTGATATTCTGAGGATGAATTTCGCTATAATGGAAGTTGAGGCGTGGTTTCTTGGAATGGGATGGTATCTTGAAAGGGAGGATACTTGTCTATCTTGTGAATATTTGAGATTACAATTCGGTCTTGATCTTAATGACGATCCTGAAGTTAGTACATATCATCCTGCTAACGAACTTGATATGATTTATGCTCATGTCGGAAAAGTGTATGGAAAGCATGAGAACAATGTAAATGCCATAATGGGTAAGCTCTATAGAGAGGACTTCATCAAATTATGCGAGTCGAGTAAATGTGAATCTTTCAGGAAACTTTTGGTTAATCTTCTTCCATCTTGCTGACGATTTAGGGTAATGGTAGAAACTTTTTATTAAGAACATTATGAGCAAACAAAGTATAGGAATTATACCGGCGCGGTATGCTTCGAGCCGGTTTCCGGGTAAGCCTCTGGCGCGTCTCGGTGATATGACAATGATTGAGCGGGTGGTGTGTCAGGCATCGAAAGCTCTGGACCGTGTGATAGTGGCTACTGATGATGAACGCATTGCCGACGAAGTAAGACGCTTTGGCGGCGAGGTGGTGATGACCTCGACTGATCATCGCAGCGGCACCGACAGGGTTGCCGAGGCATATCGTAAATCGGGAGTGGAGGCTGAAGTGATAGTCAATATCCAGGGCGATGAGCCATTTGTCGAGCCGGAGCAGATAAGGCAACTGTTGGGCCTCTTTGATGAGCCTACCACGGATATCGCGACTCTGGTGAGGCCGTTTGATCCTTCAAAGGGTTTTGAGGCACTTTTTGATCCCAATCTCGTGAAAGTAGTCACGGCAAGAGACGGGAAGGCGCTCTACTTCTCGCGATCCATCATACCGTATGTGAGAGGCGTTGACTGGAAAGAATGGCTTGACCATGCACGTTTCCTGACTCATGTAGGGATGTATGCCTATCGTCCGTCGGTGCTTGAAGCTATTGTGAAGCTCCCTCAGTCGCCGCTCGAACTGGCTGAGAGTCTCGAACAGCTCAGATGGCTTCAGGCCGGTTATGCTATCGCAACAGCCGAGACAACTTTTGATAATATCGGCATTGATACCCCTGCCGATCTTGAGGCGGCTATTGCCCGTCTTGCCGGGAAATGAGTGAGCCTCTTGACCGGAGCATAGCCCCCGAAGTGAGGGCGCTCCCACATCTTATCTTGCCCGAGGCACAACGGCTGCACACCGATGGCGGTATGGAGCTGAATGTGCTTTCATCGGCTACCTGCGATGCGCCTGTTTTCCAGTTGCGTATCCTTGTCGGAGGGGCCGGCGCCCTTGACCAGCAGTCGGCCGCCGCAACAATGCTCTATCCCCTCATGCTTAATCAGGGATCGGAAGGGATGGATGGTTACGCTGTGTCCGAATTGTTTGAGGGGGCCGGGGCATGGCTCAATATCGGTCTGCAGAACCATCATCTCGACATAACTCTGCGCGGACTCACTGACACGGCAGAGGAAGTAGTCAAGGGACTTGCCAAGATGCTCAGCCATCCCCTGTTCCCGACTGATCGTCTGACAGTCATGGCTCAGAGCCGCGCCATGCAGCGCGAGGTTGCGCTCAGTCAGCCTAAAGTAAGAGCCAGGGAGGCAACCGCCCTGATGTTTTGGGGCGAGGGGCATAGGGCGGCCGCTGTGGCATCGCCCGATGAGTTGCGGGCATTGACACGAGACGATCTCGAGAGGGCTCACTCTCTGTTTGATCCCTCACGGATGAGTCTCTATCTGAGCGGCCATGTCAGTCCCCGACTTACTGCCATTGTTGCAGATTCGTTTGATGAAACATTCGGTTCACGCAGTGGGGGGAGCGGCCTATGGATTCCGGATATACAGCCACCTGTATCCAGACCGTCGCAGTCCCGAATGAAGCTGCCCGACAGCCGTCAGGCTGCAATCTCGATCGTTATCCCGACGATAATGCGGTCGCATCCCGATTATGAGATGCTACGGCTTGCCGTGACAGGGCTCGGTGGCTATTTCGGAAGCCGGCTCAACAGCACGCTGCGCGAGGAGCGCGGGCTGACTTATGGTGTCAATGCGTCGCTCGTCGGGTCGCTCGACGGAGCGTATATGTCCGTGTCGACTGAATGCCGTCTTGATGCTGCTGATGAGGCTCTTGGAGCTGTCGAAGACGAGATAGCGCGATTCATCTCCGATCCTCCGGAGGGGGAGGAACTCAAGCGGCTGCTGGGTTTCTCGTCATCACGTCTGGCGGCGATCCTCGACTCGCCTTTCTCTATCCTTGACACAGCGTTGGTCCATCAGGCGGCTATCGGTACTCCCGTCGACTATTTCGACCGGACGCAGCAAGCAATAGCGGAAGCCACTCCCGACGAGCTGTCGCGCGTCGTGGCTACTCATCTCCAGACATCACGATGCATCGCCATCGTCAACTGACTCAAACCTCTTTGCCGGCATTGATAAGGCGTACTCTTTAGTCCATTATACCTGTTTATGGGTCTCATGCCAAATCATTGAGGCGATATATTCTGGGCTGTGAGAGGAGATGTCAGAAGTCCCCTCATCCACCATTTCTGAGGTTGCCGATCTATAATAGAGGTCGGCGGCATCAGGCAATGATACGTCATACATCTCACTAAGGCGCAAAATAATATCGGCAATCCGGGATGCTCTTGTCGATAGTTTGGTTTCTTCTGTCATAGTGGCTTGCTTTCTAAGTGTTTAATGCATTGCACAATCATGGCCTGTGATCGAATGCAATATTGATTATTGGGCTTTTCATATTTCAATATTCCTAACGTGTCATCAACTGATAGCTCTCCTTCGAAATATCTGTCTAAGGTTTGAATTACCTGGTCATTTGCAACGCCACCACAAACCATGTCGTAGTCCGTATTGTCCTCTCCGGCACGGCACATGGAAACAAAATCAAGCCACGCCTTGTCATATCTCTCGAATCTAAGTATTTTCCAGTCGGATTCCTCAAAAGTCAACTGATAGGTGTTGATCCATGCCTTTTGTTGACGACGCAAGAAGCGCCGGGCATATTTCACTGCCTGATCATGGAGAGAGGTCAGATAAAAACCTTTGCCAAAATCAAGAAATTCTCTTGAAAATGTTATGTCGGGGTTCGGAATAAATAGGGGAGACGAGTGATAAAGGATCATTACTGCAATACTCCTTTCTCTCTCATATAATCAGTAAGATCTTCCATCAAATAACGTGAGCTGAATGTGTGAAGCACATCATAGGAGGGAACGATATAATCATAGAGGATTCCTGACCTCTTGAGGCGGTCATATACATCAGTCTGACTTAGATTCAGACTATGTGCAAGTTTGCTTATGCAATATGTAACGAACTCAAGCGTTTTCTTATCCATAACGGGAGATGAGAGTAATGTCGTAATCAATCGTTGTGGATACAAAGGTAATATTTATTTGATGACCTTCGGGTTTACGTCTCAAAAAATCTTCTGATTAATCAGGATGCGGAAGCATTTAACAATATTTTGGGCAATGTGAGCGAGATTGTTGCCAATTATATGATGGATATTGACTAACTTTGCAATTGAGATTCGGCGTTGGGGACAGAACCGGGCCGACATTATGATAATCATGCTATTAAAACCATACAGATTTATTGTCGCGATAGCTTCTATTCTGGTGTGTCTCACGGCATGCGGACAACCACAGGCGACATCGACAGAGATTGCAGACTCTGATCTGAAAGCCGGGCAATCCGCGCCCGGACTACTGACAGGAGCCGATCAGCCTGATAAATATGTGCCGCTTCTTAAAGGCAAGAAGGTTGCGCTGTTCAGTAATCATACAGGAATGACCGGAGGCCGACACACTCTCGACGTAATGCTTGACTCTGGGATAAATGTCACTACCATCTTTTCGCCCGAGCACGGGTTCAGGGGCACGGCAGATGCCGGGGAGCACGTCAATAACTCGGTCGATCAGAAGACCGGCATACCTATAGCTTCGCTCTATTCGGGCAAGAGCCGGTATCCCTCCAAGGAGGTGATGGACTCGATAGATATTATTGTGACTGACATTCAGGATGTCGGTCTCAGATTCTATACATATTACTGCACGATGATCGACCTGATGAATGCCGCTGCCCGCTACGGCAAGGAGTTCATGGTGCTTGACCGCCCGAATCCAAACGGAATGTATGTTGACGGTCCGGTGCTTGATATGAAGTATGCCTCGGGCGTAGGGCGTCTGCCGATACCGGTTGTTCATGGCATGACGCTCGGTGAGCTCGCTCAGATGTCTATAGGCGAGGGCTGGCTCAATGACTCTGCAGCAATTCCCCTCACGGTCATTCCGGTCGAGGGATATACCCACAGCACGCGCTATGAGCTCCCGATCGCTCCCTCGCCCAACCTGCCCGATATGAAAGCTATCTATCTCTATCCCTCGCTATGCTTCTTCGAGGCTACACCCGTGAGCCTGGGCCGGGGCACCGATATGCCTTTCCATGTCTACGGCCACCCGGCCATGAAAGGACGTCACTTCTCTTTTACTCCCTCCTCACGTCCCGGCGCCAAGAATCCTCCTCTCCTCGGCAAGCTCTGTTATGGCGAAGATCTGTCGGCGATCCCTGATTCGGAGATCATAGCCAATGGTGTAGATCTTACCTATCTCATAGATGCTTATAAGGCTCTTGGGCTTGGAGATAAGTTTTTCACTTCGTTTTTCGAGCGACTGATAGGCAACGGCAAGGTGCGGAAGCAGATCGAGTCGGGTATGTCGGCTCAAGAGATCAAGGCTTCATGGGAGCCCGAAGTCTCAGCTTTCCGAGAGCTGCGGGAGCCGTATCTCATTTATCCGGAATGATCCCATCAGTGCAATCACTCTTACATCTAACGAATTGTCACCAATTACCGTCATATTATCCATTGCAGCCTACTTTGCCGTCCTGCTGGTCATAGGCAGGCTTGCAGCCCGCGGGAGCTCCGACTCCACTTTTTTCACGGGCGACCGCAAGGCTCCCTGGCCTATTGTGGCTGTGGCCATGATAGGGGCTGCCATATCGGGCGTCACCTTTATCTCGGTTCCGGGAATGGTCGCTGCCAAGGGTTATGCCTACTTGCAGATGGTGCTCGGTTTTATCGTCGGCTATTTTGTCATTGCGGTGGTGCTCGTGCCTCTCTTTTATCGGCGTGGACTGGTGTCAATCTACGGTTATCTCGGCGAGCGCTTTGGCCACGGCAGTTATCAGGCCGGTGCATGGCTTTTTATCATTGCCAAGATGACCGGGGCGGCCGTAAGGTTCTTCGTTGTCTGTGCGGTGATCCAGCTTCTGGTCTGCGATCCACTCGGCATACCGTTTGAGGTCAATGTCGCCGCAACTCTGATGCTTGTGTGGCTCTACACATCCGGTGGAGGAGTAAAGAGCCTCATCTGGACCGACTTCCTTAAGAGTCTGTGTCTTGTCGGGACGGTAGGGCTATGTATATGGTTTGTAGCCTCGCGGCTTGGCATCGGTCTGAGCGATCTTCCTGCAACTGTTGCAGGTCATCCGTCGGCCCGGATCTTTTATTTCGATAATCCAATGGAGACCACCTATTTCTGGAAACAGTTCATAGCCGGAATTTTTATGGCAATAGCCACTAACGGTCTCGATCAGGATATGATGCAGCGCCATCTCGCTTGCCGAGATTCCATATCTTCACGCAAGAATATGATTGTCAGCGGCGTGATGCAGTTCTTTGTTATAGCTCTGTTTCTCATTCTCGGCACGATGCTGCTCATGTATGCTGAGTCCGAATCTATTCCTGCTCCCGATCGCCCCGACGATCTTTTCGGTCTCGTGGCATCACACCGCGGTATGCCGGCCGTTGTGGGGGTCCTTTTTGTTGTCGGACTGGTTGCGGCCGCTTATTCTGCCGCCGGATCGGCCCTGACCTCCCTGACAACATCCATGACGGTTGATATACTGAAGGCTCCCGATCGGATGGAGCCGGCGCGCGTCACGTCTACCCGCCGGTTTGTACATGTCGGGATGACTGTCGTGATGGCGCTGGTCATCGTCGTATTCTATCACCTGAGCGACGATGATGCTATTTCGGCGGTCTATACGCTTGCGTCCTACACTTACGGACCCATTCTCGGTCTGTTTGTGTTCGGACTTGCTTCCAGGCGCAGGGTCATCGACCGGGCGGTTCCCGCTATCTGTGTGGCTGCACCGGTGCTGTCGTGGGTGGTGCAATGGGCTCTGCGGGAGTTCACAGGCTATGCCACCGGATTCGAGTTGCTCCTCATCAACGCGGCTCTCACCATGGTCGGACTCACTGCCGCATCGCGGCGCGCCATCAGTGAGCCCTCGGATGTTAAACCCTCTCTTTCCGTCTGACGCTCCATTATGTCACAGAACCTGTTTAACCGATATATATGGCTTGTTGACACGATACGGCGCCACGGACGGATAACCCGTAACGAGCTCAACCGACTCTGGGGGCGCTCTCGATTCGGCGACGGTACGGATCGTGGGATTCCGCGCCGGACGTTCTACAATTACCGTGCGGCAATAGAGGAGCTTTTCGGAGTCACCATCGTCTATGACTCATCTACCTACGAATATTCCATTGAGGAAAATCAGGAGGCGTCGAGCCCCTCGGTGACCGACTGGATGCTCAACGCAGCGGCTATGGGAACTGTGGTTCAGGATGCGCAGGAAGCAGCAGGGCGGATATTTGTCGAGGATGTGCCCTCGGCGCGTGTCCATCTTTCGACTGTCATAACAGCGCTTAAGGATTTCCACCCTATATCGTTTACTTACACCCCGTATACCCGTGTCAATCCGAGCAGGGGAGTGACTGTGGAGCCCTACTTCCTGAAGATCTTCCGCCAACGGTGGTATATCACCGGGCGCAATGTAAAGGACAATGCCGTCAAGACATACGCCCTCGACCGTATGAGCGATGTGCGTCTGTCGACCGATACATTTTCCCTGCCGGCCGATTTTGATGCCGGCGAGTATGTCAATGATGCTTTCGGTATCATTTTTACTCAGGGTCAGGCGCATGACATACGCCTGCGCGTTGATCCGCGTCAGGCCAAGTATCTTCGGACCCTTCCGCTCCACCACTCTCAGCGCGAGACCGTGACCGACGGCTATTCGATCTTTCATTACCGTCTGCGCCTGACGGGCGACTTCCTGAAAGAGCTGCTGTCTTTCGGCCCTTCGGTGACAGTGCTCTATCCGCCCGAGCTAAGGGCAATGGTGGTGAAATCCCTTCAGGATTCACTCGCCAATTATCAGGACACCTGATCCCACTCAGATATCTCAACTCATATTTTTATCTATCATTCCAGAACAATCTTCCACGAAATAAAGATATATGCGTATCGACATACTCACAGTGCTTCCCGAGATGCTTGAATCGCCCCTCGGCTGCTCTATACTGAAACGAGCCCAGGACAAGGGACTGGTTGAGATTCATGTCCATAATCTGCGCGACTATACAACCAATCGTCACCGTAAGGTCGATGACTATCCCTTCGGGGGCGAGGCAGGCATGGTCATGCAGGTCCAGCCTATCGACGCGGCCATTTCGGCTCTCAAAGCCGAGAGGGATTATGACGAGGTGATCTTTACTTCGCCTGACGGTGAAGTCTTTGACCAGCCTATGGCCAACAGTATGTCGCTGCTCAATAACATCATTATCCTCTGCGGCCACTACAAGGGGATCGACTACCGTATACGCGAGCATCTCATAACCCGCGAAATCTCGATAGGTGACTATGTGCTGACCGGCGGAGAGCTTCCGGCTGTCGTTATGACCGATGCTATCGTACGCCTCATCCCGGGAGTGATAGGCGACGAACAGAGTGCCCTGAGCGACTCGTTTCAGGACAATCTGCTTGCTCCTCCTGTCTATTCCCGACCGGCAGTGTACAACGGATGGGAGGTGCCACCGATCCTTCTTTCAGGTCATCAGGCCAAAATCGACGAGTGGAAATACGAGCAGGCGCTTGAGCGCACCCGCAGGCTTCGTCCCGATCTTCTTAAAGATATTGAATAATGTTAAGACTCATCACCTTAATCTCGATAATCATATTCGCCTCCCGCGCTGCCGCATGGTCGCAGGTTAGTAAGGCCGACAATTACGATGTCGTTGTCATTCTCGGCGACAGCAATACCTGGCTCGGCCATGATGACTGCTCGGGCGAGCGTGCCTGGACTTACGAGTGGGTGCGCAATTATGCTCCCCGCTCTGCCCGCAGTTATGCCCGTAGCGGCGCGACATGGACCAATGTCAGCACCACCAAGCGTAATGTAGTTCAAAATACGGGAGTGCTGGCCGACGATAATACGATATACAATCAGGTGGAGCGTCTTGCCGAGGCGGTAGAGTCAGGAGCGCAGGAGATGCCCACGCTCATCATCATCATGGCAGGCACGAACGATGCCTGGTTTTCGTCGAAGCGACCGGGCGCGTTCGATATGACGGCTGCTGAAGCTATGGATATTGCTGACGACGATGAGGTAGTGGCTATGGCTCCGGGCCGCATCACTTCGATAGCCCTCGCTGTGCGGAACAACGTGTGCCGGCTCGAAAAGATCGCTCCTTATGCCGACATAGTCCTGGTGGGGCCGCTCCAGTCAGTTCAGGCTCCTGACGAGCTCATAGCCAAGACCGGAGCTATAATCGAAGATATGGGGCAGGAGATGGAGCTGCCGGTCATCCGTCTTGACCGCGACTTTGAGATTGACTCATCCAAGGAGGCAAAAAAGAAATTTCTCACCACCGACGGTACACATACCTCCGTGGAGGGTGCCCGGCGGCTCGGTGCTTTCATCGCCGATCAGATCCGTTCTCTCGGTGCTGAATAAAATAGATAGGTTTTGAAAAAGTTGTTTAACTAATACGAGTATTACACATGGTCTTTTCCGACCTCTTCTTTCTCTTCGTGTTTCTGCCGGCTTTCATGCTCTGCTATCGTCTGGCAGGAATATTTGACACGCGTGATTGTGAGAACGGGCGCCCCGATTTGCGATCCACTCATCCCAGACGCAATATAGTCCTTGTTATCTTCTCTCTCCTTTTCTATGCCTGGGGTGAGCCGGTCTATGTGCTCCTTATGATCGGTTCGGTTGCCATCAACTATTTTGTCGGGCTGTGGATCACGGCTTGCAGGAAAGGAGGCATCCATCGCCGGATAGCTCTGCTTGTCGGTCTTTCGGCCAATATAGCCATGATCGGTGTCTTTAAGTATGCAGGTTTCATTGCCCAGACGCTCTGTGATCTGGGAGTGCCTGTCGCCGTGCCGACCGTAGCGCTCCCGATAGGCATAAGTTTCTACACCTTCCAGAGCATTTCCTATCTGGTGGATGTCTACCGGTCAGTGTCGCCGGCACAGCGCCGTTACAGCGATCTTCTTCTCTACATCTCTATGTTTCCGCAACTCATTGCCGGCCCCATCGTGCGCTATGACACTGTGGCACGCGAGATCAACAACCGTCATGCCAGTCATGAGGATGTGGCTGAAGGTGTTTTCCGTTTTCTGCTCGGTATGGGTAAGAAAGTGGTTCTTGCCAACCAGTTTTCGGAGATCGCCGATCAGTTCCTTACCGGCGGAGCGTTGGCAGATATCACTGTCGGTGGCGCGTGGATAGGTATTCTGGCTTTCACTTTCCAGATTTATTTTGACTTCTCGGGCTATTCGGACATGGCTATCGGCATCGGGCGCTGTCTTGGATTCCACTTCGCCGAGAATTTCGATCATCCTTACATATCACGTTCCATCACTGAGTTCTGGCGCAGGTGGCACATGTCTCTTGGCTCGTTCTTCCGCGACTATGTGTACATCCCTATGGGAGGCAACCGCAGCCATCAGTTCCTCAATATTCTCGCCGTGTGGTTCCTTACCGGACTGTGGCATGGCGCAAGCTGGAATTTCGTGCTCTGGGGTCTTTATTTCGCCATCATACTGATGGTTGAGAAGAAGCTGATCCTGCCTTACGCGTCGCGTATTCCGCGCGGAATGTTGCACCTGTATGCCATGGTGCTCGTTGTTGCCGGCTGGGGCATCTTCTATTTCGACGATATGAGCCGCATGGAGCAGTTTTTCAAAGCCTTCATAGGATTGGCTCCGGGCGGACTCTGGGACTTCTCCTGCGAGAATGCCCTCCGCAGCCATTTCTGGCTCTGGGTTGCCGCCGTGATCTTCTCGATGCCCGTCAGACGCCTGGCCGAGGAGATACCTCACCGCGTTTTCAACCGAGGTGGGGCAGCGGCCCTGAATATCACGATGGTGTCGCGGCTCGCGGTTGCGGTGAGTGTGCTTCTTCTCAGCGTTGCCCTGCTCATAGGTGCCACAAACAATGCTTTCCTCTACACCCGATTCTGATAATACTCCAATTAATTCGCAATGATACTGTTTGCTCTCCATATTCTGCTCTCTCTCTCGCTTCCGCCCGCAACCGATCCGGCGTCGGCGGGCAACGATGATGATATAAATATTGACTTCCTTCATTCGGAGATGAAGAATATGGTGCTTCAGGGCTCCAATTCTTTCGAGATGGCCGAGGATGGTACGGGCTATGTCAACAGCATCACGGCTGATGCGCCATTCCGCAGAGCCCGCCGCGGAATCCTCCTCGTCGGCAACGGCGACACTCTGCGTGCTCTCGAACCCTTCAAGGGCTCGACTCAGGGCATTGAAGCATATTCGGAGGCCGTCAATGAATATGCCGCCAATCTTCCGGAAAATATAAACATTTACTGTATGCCGGTGCCGACAGCTGTGGCATACTACTGTCCGGAGTCGGCACAGCGTTACACCGCTTCGCCCCGCAGTGCCATGCTTGATCTGTTCCGTCGTCTTGATTCAAGGGTCATACCGGTAGATATCTATCCTACTCTCGGACAGCATGCTTCCGAGCCGATCTATTCCCGCACCGATCATCATTGGGCCCCGCTCGGAGCTTATTATGCTGCGGGATGTTTTGCCTCTGTGGCAGGCGCTCCCTTCAGACTGCTTTCGGACTTTGAGGAACATTCGGTGCCCGGTTATGTCGGCACGATGGGAAAATTCTCCGCCGACAAGGCCGTGGCAAACGCTCCTGAAGATTTCACATATTACACTCCGCTCGACACAGACTATAGGGTGAATTATGTGGAGTACAATATACGCCGCCCGAAAGGAGCCACCATCGGCACGGTGACAGGTGAGAGCGATCCACACGAAGGTCCGTTTTTCTATTCATCCTTCAGCGGAGCCGCGAGCTATCTCACTTTTATGGGGGGCGACGCACGTCTGACCCATGTCACCACCTCGGCCAATACGGGTCGTCGGCTTATGATTCTTAAGGACAGTTTCGGCAACGCTCTCCCTCCTTACCTGTTCGCGGCCTTCGATGAGATCCATGTGGTCGACTGCCGTTATTTCACCCGCAACATCGTTGATTATGTCAATGAGCATAATATATCTGATGTCTTGTTTGTCAATAATATGACTCATGTTGTCAGTCTGCGCACCTCCGAGGCCTACAGACGATATCTTATCCAGTGATGCGACGTTCTCTTATTTTCATCTTTCTCGTCGGGACCATCTTTGCTGTTCTGGCCCTCGTCTTCCTATTTTTCCCCCGTCCCGCCTTTTCAGAGCTTGAGCGCAGGGAGCTCTCGGTGTTTCCGGAGTTCTCGCTTGAGTCGCTCCGTTCCGGTGCATATACTCGTGATGTGGCCGCATGGTTCAGCGACACACAGCCCTTCCGCGACCATTTTCTTGCCGCTGCCATGCAGCTTAAAGGCTATATGGCACTGAAGACCGGAGGCGACGATGATATAGCGTTTCACAGCACGGACGCTCCGATGGATGGAGACATGGAGGATGAGGATCTGGAGCTGATGACTGAGCCAGCCGACAGCCTCGGCTCTCTCCAATCAGGCACTCAGGGACTGGAGATAGCTGAATATGACGGACACGCCGTGCCCGAGGGAGCAGCCAAACTCGCCTCATCCGGAACAATTGTGATCGGATCCGGACCCGAGACACGTGCGCTGATGGCATTCGGAGGCTCGGCCAAGGGTGGTGTCAAGTATGCTGAGGCGGCCAATCTCTATAAATCTGTCCTTGGCCCGGATGTCAGTGTCTACTGCATGGTCATTCCTCTGGCCTCGGAGTTCTATACTCCCGAGAAGGCAAGGAAACTCACCCGGCCTCAGTTGCCTGTGATCCGCAATATCTATTCCAATCTCGATGGTGGTGTGATACCTGTGGACGCTTACTCGGCTCTTGCCTCACATGCCGATGAGCCTATCTATCTGCGCACTGACCATCACTGGGCTCCTCTCGGCGCATATTATGCTGCCGAGGCATTCGCCAAGGCAGCGGGTGTGCCGTTTCTTTCTCTTGATAATTATGACGAGCATACCATCAGGAATTATGTTGGCACGATGTATGGCTTCTCCAAGGATATCTCGATCAAGAACGCGCCTGAGGATTTCGTGTATTACACTCCGCGCGGAATAGATTACACCACGACATACGTCACGATCAATCTGGATAAGAAATACCGTCCGGTGAGCGAATCAAAGCCTTACAAGGGTAAGTTTTTCCAGAAGTATTCCGACGGATCGTCGTCGGCCTATCTCACGTTTATGGGGGGTGACTATAATCAGACTGTCGTGAGGACCGGGCTTGGCAATGGCCGCCGGTTACTGATCATCAAAGACAGCTACGGCAACGCTCTGCCGGGATTTCTTTTCGGGTCGTTTGAAGAAATCCATGTCATCGACCACCGGTATTTCCGTCACGATGTGGCATCTTATGTGCTCGATAATCATATCACTGATCTCGTGATGGTCAATAATATCTTCAATGCCTATTCGGGAGGAGTGGCAGCCCGCTACCGCTATATCCTCACAAAGTCTACTCCCGCTCCTGTGCAGACTCCGACCGATCGGGACAGTGTCTCCCCGAAATCACTCCCGGCTACTCCTGTAAAGCTCGACTCTGTGGCAAAACCAGCAGCCGCTCCTGTCGAACCGGCCGAGGTTAAGGAGAAGACGGAAGATGAGGAGGCGAAGACGGTCGTCGTGGAGAAGCCCGATTCGATCAGCTCGCCCCAGGAGGCTTACTCGCCAAAGTAACGGAGATGCAGGGCGGCATATCCCGGTGTGGCCTTGTAGCGCACGAGCAAGGTGTCGATTTCGGCCGCGAGCTTAGTGTCGTCGCGCCTCATGAGCCATGACTGG
>CAYWWE010000004.1:0-43924 GCA_964461785.1 uncultured Bacteroides sp. | reverse complement strand
GCGCTTGGCTGCCGCCGGCTTCGAATACCTCCCCTCCGCCCGCCAGTTCCGCTAATGATGCCGTTTCACAAATTATGTCTGAGGGAGGACACTAAAAAAGAGACCTACCGTTTGGCGGGTCTCTTTGCTGTTTTCCATGTATAGTAGTTTATAGTGCTGAATAGGAGGGGGTGAAGGTGTCGCCATAGGAGATGTTACCTGTGCGGGCACCTTTTTCAAGCCACTTGACACGTTGATCTGAACGGCCATGATTGAAGGTCTCGGGCACTGCATAACCTTGAGCCTGTTTCTGCAGGTAATCGTCGCCAATCTTGGAGGCGGCATTCAACCCCTCTTCAATGTCACCTGGTTCGAGCGAACCAAACATCTCATTGTCATGAAAAGCCCATACCCCAGCGTAGAAATCAGCTTGCAATTCAGTGCGTACACTCAATTGATTTGCTTCCTTTTGCGACACGCGAGCCATTTGTTGATGAGCTTGATCGAGCGTGCCGAGCAGGTGTTGAACGTGATGTCCTACTTCATGTGCAATCACATAAGCATAAGCGAAATCGCCACCCGCCTTCATTTGTTTCTCCATTTGGTCGAAGAAAGAGAGATCGATGTAAAGAGTTTCGTCGCCCGAACAGTAGAAGGGGCCTACGGCTGAGGTCTGCGAACCGCAAGCTGAATTGACGGCGCCTGTGTAAAGCACCATTTTCGGAGGACGGTATGTTAGACCCATTTTCTTGAATTCCTGGGTCCATACATCCTCTGTGCCTGCAAGGATTTGTTTGGCGAAGTTGGCATATTCCTCTTCCTGTGCAGTTGGGGTGTAATCACCTTGAATTTCATTTGATGTCGAGAACGAAGATTGCTGGGATATAACACTCAGTGGGTTGCCACCGGAAATCCACACGATAATAGCCGCGATAATCAAGCCGCCGATTCCGCCGCCGATTCCCAGCATCTTTTTGCCGCCGCCAGAACCGCGTCGGTCTTCTACATTGTTGCTGTAACGTCTTCCGTCGAGTCTCATTGAATTTAGAGTAAAAAAGTTTATACAGAGATAACGTTAAAAAGGGGTAAAAGTATTAACATTAGATAGCGAAAAAGGTGATTTGGCAAATTGAATTGTTAACGGGTGTTGAATAAGATTAAACGCATTGAAAAAATCCAACAAATTGTGTTGGCATACGTTTTATAAGTACAAAAAGCAATGAAGCAATATGGAAAAGCAATCAAGGATTCGTGAGAATGTTTGCTTGTGGTTTAAGTTTAGTTAGATATAGTTTATAGTGGAATCGTGAGAGAGGCGTCGTGGAAGCGCCTCTCTCTTTTTGTGTGTCAACGAGTTGAGGGATGATTATTTTGACTGTGAGCAGGTTATCGTTGATTTGCGAAATGAGTTTTTGTTGCAAATTTCGGCAGTGGCGGCATCTGACGTGCGGCTTTTGGGGGACAATTTTCTCGGTTTTGTCCCCTCTTAGGGGTACGATCTGGGGACAACGCTGTCCCTTAGGGGACAATTTTCGAGGGTCAGGGGACAAATTTTGCCGTTTTAGGGGACAATCTGTCCACTGCTGGAGGCCGTTTGCCCACCGGTGCGCTTCTTTCTTATTGGTAATCATCGGCTTGCGATTTTAGGGGACAACGGGGACACGCCCCCGGCAGCCGTCAGCGAGTTGAAGAGCTCCATGGCGCGCGAGCGCGTGGTGGACGCCACGGCGATGTAGGGCTGCATGGCCGTCAGGGAGCTGTGGCCGGTCCACTCCATCACAACATGCGGCGGGATGCCCAGGGCGAGCGCGTTGCAAATGAAGGAGCGTCGGCCGGTGTGTGTGGAGAGCAGCTGATGCTTGGGGCACACCTTATCCACGCGCTTGGCCCCGTAGTATTGCGACACCGACACCGGCTCGTTGAGGCCGAGACGCTCGCCGAGATCCTTGATTACCTTGTTGGCACGGTTGAGCGTGAGCTGTGGCAACGCTTTTGGGCCGTCAAACTCACGCCACTTAGACAGGATGCGCGCGGAGTGGACGTTGAGCTCGATACGGACGGGCGTGTCGGTCTTGATGGTCACCACGTCGATGTAGGAGCCGTGCACGTCGGTCTTGCGCAGAGCCTGGGCGTCGGAGTAGCGGAGCGACGAGAAGGCGCAAAAGAGGAGGATGTCGCGGGCGCGGTCGAGCTCCGATCCGGGCGGCAGCTCCGCGCGCTCCATCAGGTCGAGCTCCTCGGGCGTGAGGAACACGATCGGCTTGGAGATAGTCTTGGCCGAGGGCTTCCACGCCTCCACCACGTCGCGCTTGACGAACTCCTTCGTGGCCGCCCATCGTAAAAACCACTTGAAGATGCGGCAATACTTCAGCACCACGCTGTTGGTGTAGGAGGGATGCCAGTCGCGCTCGGCCTCCTTGATGTTTCCCGGCTCGAAGCGTCCGCCCACCTTGTTGTTCTGGAGCCACGAGGAGAAGGCGGTGAGCGTTTCGAGGTTGATGTCGGCGAAGCTGAGCGAGGGACGGAAAGCCTTGAGGATGGGGATGACTTGTCGGACTGTCTTGACGGTGTTGTCGGTCCAGCTCTTGAGGGCGGCCGACTCGATCACGAAGACGTTGAACTGGGTGAAGAGATCATCCTGGGGACGTTCGGGGAAGAGGAGTGCGCGGAGCTGCACCTTCGAGGGGACGCTTCCACGGCGCTCGAAGTCGACGAAAATCTGCTCCACTTCATCTTCGATGGACTGGAGTTCGCGGTTGATCACGCCTGCGGGACGGAGGTTTGAGCCGTGGCGCGAACCGGTGCGGCAGCGACGGCCGTCCCAGTTGTCGCGCGAGATCTCGTGGCCTGTGGAGAAGTCGAACTCGTTGCCGTCCCAGCGGATGCGCATGTGAAGATGGCCAGCGCGGAGGCGGTAGAAAAGGTTACGTTTGATTGGTAACATAGTTGTGTAATTCAGCGAAAAATATTAATTTTGTGTTGAAGGTTTATGACTAATCAGTAGATATTTGGGTTATGACCAAAAAAAGTGTATTCAGCAATTAAGGAAAGAGGCCGGTCCGTGAGGATCGGCCTCTAATTTCATCCAAGGCTGCGGACTCATATGACGGACGGGATTATAATTCGTCAGCAAGGTCTTGGAGTTCAAGGGAGATAACTACGAGTGCTCCTTATATTATTTGACGAATTTTTTCCAATCGGCACCGAAGCGGGCGAGATCACCTCTCATATTCCGCTTTCCATCGGCTATAGTCTCGTATGTCAGATCCTGAGAATGTGTTATGGAGCCCAGGCGCAACGAGCCCGGCTTACCCATCAGAAATCTGAAGAGGGCTTCAAAAATATTCGACGATCTCATAGTTTCAAGTTTTATTGGTTTATTTGGGTATATATATATAACGCTGGGAGAGGTGGGATTATTGGGTGAAAATTGTTAACTTTGCAACAAACACATATATACCATGCAGACAATTTTCAGCATATACCTATTGGCGATGATGCCAGTTTTAGTGATGGGCATAGTTTGGTCGTTAGTCGAGGTCAAGGAGGTTATCGAGGGGCTCAGATATTACTGGGACTTCTACGACATTGCTTACCTGTTCGTAACTGTTTGTGGAGTGGCGACGTTCGCAGGGCTGCTCTGGCTTTTCATCGCTTTGTACAGAGATTGCACCGGCTGAGTAGCCGGCGAAGACAGCGGAAGCGAAGGACGCCGCAGCGAGGATAATGTTTATCCGCAGCTGTAGGCGTTCTTTTTTTTGTGTCTCGACAAGGTTGATATAGTATCTGGTATAATACAATCTGTAGATGGGAGGCTGAGGAACAAAAATATTTTTCGATACCTGGCCAAGGGCACCTTTAGAAGCGAGTTCTGTGATAATCCCGCTCATTAAGGGAGCGGAGACGTTTGAAAAAGGTTGCCCATATTCAAGACGGTCCACTTTGTCTTCCATCAAAAGGTCAACAACCCTTTGACACATTTTATAAAAGATCCATTCAGTTGAAGATTTTTTCCTAAACATTATTATTAGTAGATGCTGGTGAGGTGGGTTTCGCCCTGCTGGTTGACGATGTAGCCGAGGACGGCGAAGATGCGCCAGATGTCTTCGAGCTCGATTTCGAAGGGCTCGTGGATGAGGGATTATCCTAAGAGTGAATGCGTGTCAAGATACTTGTCTCTTATAGGCAGCGACAATACGAATATGATATCATCCAGCGATACCTCTCGATGTGTTATTGTCCCATCAGGCTCCTTTATAGCTCTTATCGGCGCATTGTAGACCCAGTTCTTAATAGGATTGAACATATCATCAATAGTGGCAGACTGCAATACGGCCAATGCGAGATTCTCGACATCAAGAGCGGTCTTAGGTTGCAGTTTTTCTATTTTTGAAATGAAGAAATCCATATATTTTTCAAGGAACTCAGAGCCACCGAAATCATTAAGGAGAGCTATCCCGTTTTCATTTAGGACCCGAGGGCTGTGTTTTGAGCTGAAAGCAAGACCGGAACGGTTACGGATCTTGTCAGTTCCCTTCAGGATTGAATTATTAACCAGGAGTTCCAGCTGACCTTCTATTTTATGTAGAAGCGCATCGCTCTTGTTTAGACGTTCCTCGTGCTTATCATGCCTCTCAGCGTGTGTGGAGCAAGGGAGATTTTCCAGTCGTGTCGCTATCTGGTTCAGAAGCGCATCGCTCTTGTTTAGACGGTCCAGATGTTCCTGAAGTAGATTTCCATGTTCTGAGCAAGGGAGATCGGCCATCTTACCGATTTTTGTTTTCATGGAGTGATATTTATCCGAGAGCCACCAGCCCAGTGCGACCAGCGCAAGGATTAATATGACGACAGCTACGATGTACTCCCCTAAGAACTCTTTCAATGCTTCGGTTAATGTATCCATGATCAATATGAGTTAGATGGTTTTTTTAATAACGTAAAACAGGGAGGAGGATTCTGTGAAGTTTTAGGAAAATGCTGGAGCGGGGGTCAGAGGAAGGATTTCATGGCGCCGAGCACTTTGTAGACGGTGCGGATCATGCGCATCGGGATATCCTGGGCCTCGAAAGCGGGATTGGTGGGGATCAACTTGTAGTGATCTGGGAGGTCGGAACGTCCGAGACGTTTGATCGTGCGCATGTCGTTCGTAGTGATGATCGCGTAGATGTCGCCGAACGGTAGGAAGGAGGGGTCGGCGATGAGCTGGAGAGCGATGATGTCGCCGTTTGAGATTTCAGGGGCCATTGATTGACCAGAAGCATTGCACCAGAGAGTGGCCTTATCGTAGCCGGGCATACGGATGTAAAACTTCGGATTGATTATGCTGGATGGAGTGAGCTCATCGAATCCGCACTCGAAGGTTTCATCGTAGTATGGCACGCCCTTGGAGTAGCTGACCACAGGCAGAGCCTCGACAGAAGACCCTTCCACCTTTTTGAGCATCTCACCCTCGCCCGTCAGAAGCCACTCCTCATTCAGTTGAGGATAAGCACAGAGTATACTCTGTAATTTGTCAGCACCTGGAGCCTTCTTTAGACTATTAATATAGCCATTTGAAAGGCCAGCTGATTTTTCGAATTTTCCTTGGCTTATGCCCTGATTCTTAATGAAAAGCATCAATCTATCCTTAATATTCATAACGTTAATAAAGGTTAAAGTTCTAATCTTTACCGAAAATAATCGGTAAAAAATTTGGAGAATATAGAGTATATTCTGTAACTTCGCGGTCGAAAACGAATTTAAATCTTCGCAAAGATACAAATTCAGAAAGGAAAACAGAAATAAAAACAGATAAAAATGAAAACGAAAACAACAAGAACAGCCATCGCCGCCATCGCCGGCTTCGTCCTGATGATGCTCTCCTTCCTCGGCCTCTACGGCCTGCTTCTGCTCGGCTACTCCCTCGGCTTCGCCATGTAACCAACCCCTAAAACAGAAAAGCTATGAAAATATCGGACATCGAAACATTCGTAAAGCGGGAGGAGGAGCCCGTGACCGTGACAATCACAGTGACCAAACCGGAGCGTAAGGTGCTGCTCGATTTCCTCCACGAGAAGCGCAAGGTAGTGAAGCGCAATCTGAACGTTGAGAACCTTCGCCCTGGTCGACGCGATGCCAACCGCAAGCTGCGCGACATCATCGCAGGGCTCATCGAAAAACTGATGATATGATCAAGACGAGACTTACCATACAGGAGTCGGACCGGCTGATAAAGTTAGGGATCGCTCCGACGAAGGCCAGCTTGACGCAGGTGGCATACGATGAGAATCTAAATCCCAAGCGTTACTCCATTTTCAACCTTCCTGATGTGATAGACCTTTTACCGAAGAAAATCAAGGGGGAGGTTTATGGCACAAGGATGGAGCTGTGGATAAGAGTAGACAAAGGGCATTGGACGGCCAGTTACAGCTATATATTTGGAGACGGAACTATCTACGAAGAGCATAAAGTAGATGCTTTAGATATGATTTACGCGGTTTATGAGCTCTTGATCCGTCTGCTTGAGAAAAAAATAATCAAAAAAGAGATATGACAGCGAAAGAACTAAGAGACAAACTGAGAGGCGTGCCAAATGATGCCAACGTGTTCCTGCTCATTGACACGAGCGACGCCAACTGGGATTCTGAGAAGGGCCGATATATCCGCGTTGAGAAGATCAACGACGTATACCGTGAGAGGGTGGAATATGAGACCGGCATGGGATTCGGCAGAGAGATCAACGTGATTATCGAGATGGAGGAGAAGAAATGAAAGAGAGAACCTGCAAGCGGCTGACGGGAGCCGACAAAGCCACGCTGATCGTGGCGGCAGTCTGCCTGATACTGGGCACCGTGATCATTACGCTAATCCTATCGCAGAGCTGCCAGCGACAGCTCCTACACCCCATCGAACAAGTACATATAACCTATAAAAACTGAAAGAAGATGAGAAAAGAGATTGAAGAGAGAGCCGAGGAATATGTGAGGAACAACGTGATGTGGGGCAAATCTATGGTCTCGGCCATGAAAGCCTACATCGCCGGAGCCAGGGAAGCCCTCGCCGGCCAGTGGATAAGCGTCAACGACAGGCTGCCCGACCAGCGTCAGGCCGTTGCCTACGTCAGCCGCTACGAGCCGACCAAAGGCGTGGTCCACTACATCTACGGAGGCTCCGACTCCTTCCTTACCTTCGACCACCTGAACGACGAGAAGAGCCAAGTGGTGGCCTGGATGCCCCTCCCAAAGTTTGACCCCTCCATCTTAGAATAAAACAGACACAGCCATGGACCTTAATATAAAGATTACACTTACCGACAAGATGTTTGCCGTGATCGAGGACATGCTCCCCACGGTAGCACGCCGCATCGAATGCGCAATAACAAAGGAAATCAGCAAGACCTTCCGCGAGACCTCCAAGATCAGCGTCACCGCGACGCCCACACCAACCGAAGAAAACGAATTGAACGCATTGGCCAATCCGTGAGGACACCGGCGCGAAAGCGCGAAATCGTGATATTCTCTATTAACGCAGAGCCAGCGGAGGTGAGACTCCGTTGGCTCACCAGAAACCACTTAAACACCACCAAAGATATGGAAATACTGACAAGAAATGTAGCCAAGCCGTCGAGCATGACACCCATGCGACGCATGCGCAAGGAGCGCGACCAGGCCCTCTTCGCCGAGTATGTGCGACTCTTCCGCGAGGATCCCACCCGACAGAAATCGCCCGTCAACACCTACCTGATGGAGCGCTACCAGATAGCGTCGCTGGCCGGCTTCTACGCCGCGCTCGCCCGCGCCGAGGCCTACCCCGACACTCCGAAAGAGCAGCTCAAATATTACCGAACCATCCGCAAATCCTGATAGCCATGCGACCCAACAAGAACTTGCCCGAAGGATTCGACGGGCGCACGCTTGTGAGAGGCGACGTAGGACTGGCAAAGATATTCGGAGTAGACCGCTCGACCGTCTACCGCTGGCGATACAACGGCTATCTGGAGCCCGCGATCGTGCTACAGGTAGGAGCCGTGCTCGTATACGATGTGAACGAAGCCGTGAAAGCGATGCACCCCAAGCGCATACTCCAGATAAAGCGGGAGAACACCCGGCGCTACAACAGATTCAGAAGATAATCACCAACCACCAAAATACAGATTATGGAAATCAAAGTAAACCTCGAAATCGGGCTCACCGACGAACTGTCGGGGCTCATGAAGAGCGCGATCACGCTCTTTTCGGCCGGAAAAGCCGAAAAAACCGCAACAGATGCAACCACACTTGCAACACCGAGCGCAACATGCGACACGCCTGCCGTGCCTCCCGCGCCCGCTCCCGAGCCTCCCCAGCCGGCTCCTGCTCCTCAGCCGGCACCCGCTCCCGAGCCTCCTCAGGAGCCCGTCTCCACCGTGCCCGACGACGCCACCATGCGCACCATGATGGACATCGCCATCAGCAAGCTCTGCGGCACAAACGATTGGAAAGAGAGCTCCGACAAAGCCGTGATCGCACTGCGACGCAGCATCACGGCCGTCTTCAAGGAGATCGCCGCGCGAAACGGCGCCGAGAAACCCACCCAGCTTCAGGGGGAGGCCCGCAACAAGTTCCTCGAAGAGATGAACATGATCTACGTAAACGCCAAGACCGGCCTGGCCGAGTGGGGCCCCTTCTGATATGGCACACGCTTCTGACATGGCCCACGCCCTACTCGGAGCCAGCAGCAGCCACCGCTGGCTCCACTGCACCCCCTCGGCGCGCCTGGAGGAGCACGTGCCCAACGTGGGCAGCGAATACGCCAACGAGGGGACGCTCGCCCACGCTTTCGGAGCCTCCAAGCTCAAGTTGGCTCTCAAGCTCGACACCACGGCCGAAAAGAAGGAGATACGCGAATACGCCTCCTACTACACCGACGAGATGCCCGGCTTCACCGACCAATACGCTTTCGCCGTGATGGATCGCTACGAAACGGAGCGTGAGGCATTCAACAAAGGGGAAACCCTGCTGGAGCCCGAGCTGCACATAGAGCAGCACCTCGACTACAGCCCGTGGGTGCCCGAAGGATTCGGGACGGGCGACGCCGTGATAGCCGCTCAGGGACGACTCTACGTGCTCGATCTCAAGTATGGCCGGGGCGTGCGGGTGATGGCCCAGGACAATCCCCAGCTCAAGCTCTACGCCTTGGGCGCGCTCGACATCTACGACTACGCCTACGACTTTCAGCAGGTGACCATGGGCATCATACAGCCACGGCTCAACCACTTCGACTACTGGACCCTCTCGGCACGTGCGCTTCGGGAATGGGCCGACAATGAGCTGAAGCCGAAAGCGCGGCTCGCATGGGAAGGGAAAGGGGAACGAGTGGCCGGCACATGGTGCAAGTTCTGCCGAGTGAAGCAGAGCTGCCCCGCACAGGCGGCGGGACTCTTCGCCGGCCTCGATATCTGAACAGACAACACAACTATCAATTTTTTCAACAACCTCTAAAATTACAACGACAATGGCTGAAATCAAATTTATCAAGCCCAAGCAGGACGGAACAAAAGTGATGTTCCTGTGCCGCCTCAGTTACGCACATCTCGCCACGCCCCGCGCGGGTGTCGACGGCGGGGAGCCGAAATACTCCACCGTGTGCATCGTGCCCAAGGCCGACACGGCCACCATGGCCGCCATCGAGTCGGCCATCAAGAACGCCTACGAGCAGGGCGTGACCCAGAAGTGGAAGGGTCAGCGCCCCAACATGAAGGCCTCCAACTTCAAGAATCCCTTGAAAGACGGCGACATCGAGAAGGGCAACGATCCCGTCTACGCCAACGCCTACTACATCTCGGCCAACTCCAAGAGCAAGGTGCCCGTGTTCGACCGCCAGAAGCAGCCCATCCAGCCCGAGCTGGCCTACAGCGGATGCTACGCCGTGGTGAGCGTCAACTTCTTCCCCTTCGAGCAGGGCTCCAAGGGGATCGCCTGCGGCCTGAACGCCGTGCTGAAGTATGCCGACGGCGAACGTCTGAGCGGAGGCGTCTCTGACGGCTCCGAGTTCGACGGCATGGACTTAGGCGAGGAGAGCCTCGACGATCTTTAACAATCACACAACAACCCCGAGCGAGTATAGACAATGGAACAGAAATTATGGATAGCCACCGGCAAGAACCGCTTTGAGAAGCGCTGGCTCAACACCGAGGTGACGTGGGAATGGCTGGCCAATCGACTCGCGACACCCACGCAGACACCCGAGACGGCCACGGAATATCGTGCGATGAGCCGCGACATGCAGACGCGCGTCAAGGACGTGGGCGGCTTCGTCGGAGGGTTGCTGCGCAACGGCATCCGCAAAGTTGAGTCCGTCGAATGCCGCTCGGTGGTCACGCTCGACTACGACGAGTTTTCGGAGTCACGCCTCGCCGACGTGCGGGGCGCGCTCCGGGGGCTCCAGTGGGCTCTCCACTCCACGCACAAGCACAGCGCGGAGGCATGGCGCGTGAGGCTCGTGATCCCGCTTTCGCGCGGCGTGACGCCCGACGAATACGGCGCGATCGCGCGGCGTCTGGCCGAGAGATGCGGCTTCGGCGGCATCGACCGCAGCACCTTCGAAGCCTGTCGCCTGATGTTCTGGCCCTCGCACTCCAAAGGGGCGCCGTGGCTTTTCGAACAGGGGGAAGGGGCGCGCGTGGATGCCGACGATATCCTGGGCACCTACCGCGACTGGACCGACATGAGCACCTGGCCGCTTCTCCCCGAGGAGGAGCTGGCCGGGCTCTTCGCCGACCGCGACGGGGAGCCACCGGCCGACCTGCCGAAGATGGCCGCGGCCGTGGCCCTCCGCACAGCGGGAAGGCACGGGCAACAGGAGGATCCGCTCACCAAGCGCGGCCTGATCGGCGCCTTCTGCCGCACCTACAACGTGACGCAGGCCATAGAGACCTTCCTGCCCGAGACCTACCGCAAGCACAGCCGCAACCGCTACACCCACGAGGGCTCCACGACGAGCGGCGGCGGATGGGTGCTCGACGGAGGACGCTTCTTCTACTCCTGGCACTCCACCGACCGTGTGCAGGGGAAGCTGGTAAACTCGTGGGACCTTGTGAGGCTCCACCGCTTCGGCGACCTCGACTTGCGCAGCGAGGAGACACAGACGGCGCGCCAGCCCTCCTTCAAGGCGATGGAGCAGCTGGCCATGAGCGACGCCCGCACCAAGGCCACGCTCATGGAGGAGCGCACCGGAGCGGCCCTGGCCGACTTCGAGGGGCTCGACCTCTCCGAGGAGGAGCGTGACGAACTGAAGGAGTGGCGGCTCAAATGCGGCGAGGCACTGACCCCGGCCAAGGACGGCTCGGTGAAGGCCACGGCGGCCAACCTGGAGTTTGTGCTCACGGGCGACCCCGGCCTCAAAGGTAAGATCCGCCTCGACGAGTTCGCCGGCAAGGTGTTCGTGTTCGGCGATTTGCCCTGGAAGCGGCAGACCACCCCGAAGCGGCCCTGGAGCAACCTCGACCACAGCGACCTGCGCGTGTATCTCGACAAGCGCTACGGCATGAGCTCGAAGGAGAAGATCCGCGACGCGCTCAACTCCGTGAGCCGCGCCCAGGGCTACCATCCTATCCTCGACTACTTCGACTCCCTGACGTGGGACGGGCAGAAGCGTCTTGACAAGCTCTTCGTGGACGTGCTCGGCGCGCGCGACTCCCGCCTATATCGCAAGCTGCCCGAGCTGATCATGACGGCGGCCGTGAGGCGCATCAAGAGCCCCGGCTGCAAGTTCGACTACTTCGTGGTGCTCCACGGCCCCGAGGGTATCGGCAAATCCACTCTGTGGAGCGTGTTAGGCGGCGAATGGTTTACCGACTCGATCACCACGATCGAAGGCAAGGAGGGGATGGAGAGCATCCGTGGCAAATGGATAATCGAGATGAGCGAGCTTGAGGGTGTGCGCAAGAGCGAGCAGACGAAGCTGAAGGGCTTCATCTCATCGCAGGTGGACAGCTACCGACCCGCCTATGGGGAGAGCATCGAGGACTATCCGAGGCAGTGCATCATCGTGGGCACCACCAACGACGAGTATTTCCTTCGTGGGCTGAATGCCAAGAACCGACGGCAGCCCGTAGTGGAGATCGAGCCTACGAGAAGAAACATCAGGTGTTCGCCGCGCGAATGGTTGGAGGCCAACCGCGACCAGTTGATCGCCGAGGCGGTGACGCTCGAAGCCCGGGGAGAGCCGATATGGCTCGACGAGAGCTACACGGCCGAGATCCGCGAAATCCAGGACCGCCACAACCTCGACAAGGCCAACACCCTCTTCCCCGAGGTGGAGCGTTTTCTCGACTTTTATCTGCCACCTCAGTGGAACGACTGGAAGACGAAGGAGCGCATCGACTGGATAGAGCGGGCCACGGATCCGACGCAGCCCGACATCCTTCAGTCGAGTGTCCTGCGCAGCACGGTGACAGTGGCCGAGATCCTGCAGGAATGCCTCGGCATGAAGCGCACCGACAAGGATTATCTGACCCGTGGCCGCGAGATCGGCCAGTTCATTCAGAGCCTCAAAGACTGGGAATCTGTAGGTGTTCGCCGGAACAAAATCTATGGAGGACAAAAGACGTGGAAACGCAAGCAAACGACAACCGAGGAAGTGACAACCGAGACCGCATCCCAGGCGGCAGCGGACAATCAGCCGAAAAAACGGGCTGAGCCGGCCGACATCTGGAACCAAGATTTCGGTTGTCACCCGGTTGACAATCTAAACGATTTATAATCAAACGTTTTTAGTGTTCAAGTTTATGGGTGACAACCGAGACAACCGAAAATTCTTAGGAATATTCAAAAAACAGTGTTTTAGGGATACTAAAACGCCTAAAACACGTATTTCGCGTACCCCTCGCGCGCGAGAACTCGGTTGTCTCGGTTGTCACCCTAAATTTTCACAGAAAAATAATCAGAAACAAAATCAGAAAAACAGATGAAGAGGAAAGCGCCCGACGGGTGCAAATGGTATGAATACGGCAAATGCAAATACCGTGGCGACGAGACATGGTTTCCCACGGTGGAGGCACACTGGGGCGGAGTGAAGCCCGGATGCCCTCATACACTCTGGAGCGCCCCGAAATGCAGATACTACATCAGCGAAAACGAAAAAACCGATAATCATGGCAACACCGAAATGCGAGACATCAGAGAAATGGCTCGAACGCCGGCTCGTGACACGGGTCAGGCTCACGGGGGGCAGAGCCCTCAAATATCAGAATCCGATAGAGACGGGATTCCCCGACCGTCTGCTCCTCTACCCGGGGGGAGTGGCTCTCTGGGTGGAACTCAAGAGCCGGGGGAAGAAGCCCACCGAGATGCAGCAGCACCGGATGCAGCAGCTGCGCAACCTCGGATTTTGCGTGTGGGTGGCCGACTGCAAGGAGACGATCGAACAGATAGTGCAGACGGCCCAGGAGCTCAGCGAGAAAGCAAGACAGACGAAAGAATGGATCACAGGTTCAGGCCGCACAACTACCAGCGCAGGGCGATAGAGCATGTGGAAGACCATCCGTGGAGCCTGCTCTTCTTGGACATGGGCCTGGGCAAGACGGTGATCACACTCACGGCCATCCGCAACCTCATAGACCACGCAGAGGTGAACCGCGTGCTCATCGTGGCCCCGAAGAAGGTGGCCGAGACCACGTGGAGGGACGAAGTGGCCAAGTGGCCTCACCTGCGCGGACAGTTGACGATAGGCCTGGCATTGGGCGACCCCGAGAAGCGTCTGAGCGTGATACAGGGCACAGACGACATCGTGGTGATGAGCCGCGACTCCCTTCGCTGGCTCTACGACCGCTACCACCGGCGCAAACGGTTTCCCTTCGACATGCTCGTGATCGACGAGCTGAGCGGATTCAAGAGCCACGACAGCCAACGCTTCAGGGTGGTGCGCTGGATGCGACGCCACCTGTCAAGGATCGTAGGGCTCACGGGCACGCCCATCCCCAACGGCATGATCGACCTCTGGGCCCAGGTGTATTGCGTGGATGGAGGAGAGCGTCTGGGCGACAGCTTCGCCAATTTCCGCGAGACCTACTTCTCGGGAGTGATGCACAACAACATCTGGATCAAGATCTGGCTGATGCAGGGAGCCGAGCAGGAGATACGCGACAAGATAGCCGACATCACGCTGACCATGCGGAGCGAAGACTGGCTCGAACTGCCCGCCATGGTGGAGACCGACGTGGATGTGGAGCTCTCCGACGTGACACTCGAATGGTATCACAAGTTCGAACGTGAGAAGATACTTGAGCTGAAGGACCGTCACGGCGACCTCAAGACCCTCACGGCCGAGAGCGCGGCGCCGCTGGCCGTGAAGCTGAGCCAATACGCCAACGGACAGGTGTATGACGAAGACCGCGGCGTGATCGAGACCCACGAGCGCAAGCTCAGGGCCCTCGAAGAGATACTCGAAGCCGACGAGCGTCCGCTCTTAGTGTTCTACCAATACAAGCACGACCTCGACCGGATCATGAAAACCTTCAAGCACCTGAAGCCACGCCAGTATCAGGGGGAGAAGGAGCTGAAAGATTGGAACGAGGGGAAGATAAGGCTTCTCTTGGCGCATCCGGCCAGCACGGCCTACGGCCTGAACATGCAGTATGGCGGCCACAGGATAGTGTGGTATTCCACGGGATGGAATCTTGAGCTCTACCAGCAGGCCAACGCACGCCTGCACAGGCAGGGGCAGCGGGAGCAGGTGACGGTGATGCGGCTCGTGGCGCGCGGCACGATCGACGAGCGCATGACGGCGGCCATCAGCGGCAAGGAGGCCACGCAGCGCGACTTCCTCGAAGAGATGAAGAAATATATCCAGGCATATGAAACGAAATGACGACACCGATTATCGCCGTCTGATCAACACGACACGATGGCGCAAGCTGCGGATGCGGGTGCTGAGCCTGCATCCGCTTTGCGAGCTTTGCGAGATCCGAGGGGAGCTGACGCCGGCTCGGGAGGTGCATCACCGGGTGCCGGTGGAGTCGGCGCTGACTCTGGCCGAGAAGGAACGTCTGATGTTTCGTGAGAGCAACTTGGAGGCTCTCTGCCACGCCTGCCATGTGGAGAGGCATGTTGCGTTGGGCCGCTCGGGAAAGGCCGCCACAGCGCGTCTGAGGAGCTCACGGCGGCAAGAATGGCTCAGGGATCTCTACGGCGAGGAGGGCTGAGCCGACCCCCGGGGGGTGTTTTTTAAAGACGGGGGGTGGCCACGTAAACCTCGCCCCCACCTTTTCGCGTTTGCGAGGTAAATTTTGAAAACCCCCCTCTGTGTATTAATTTTGCATAAAATTACAATTCAGCGGCGGCCGGGCTGCGGCAGCCGAAATATCACTATTACAGGATGGCAAAATTACCGAAATACAAAGCGATGGTGTCGAAGGCCCTGCGCTCGGCGGGGCTCTACAGCAACACGCTGGGCATACAGATCAACAGCCTGGCTTCGGCCCTGCTCACGCTCGACATCGCCAACGCCGAGATAGAGGAGCTCGACACGGTGCTGCTCGAAAACGAGACTTCGCAGGGCACGACGAGAGTGGTGCACCCTGTGTTCCGCGTGCAGAAGGACGCGATGGATCAGGTGACACGGCAAATGAAACAACTGGGCCTCACCACGGCCGATATCGTAGGGAAGCCCGATCTCCCTGATAACGGCGACGATGTGCTCTCAAAAGTGGCGGCGGTGAAATGACCGAGGAGGAGAAGGAACGGCTTCTGACAGCCAAGGAGCGGGTGACCGCCCGGCTGGCCCGCGCAGACATCGGGCGTTATGCGTTGGGCGAGACCGACCCCCGGCTGGAGCAATACGTAAGGGAGGTGGCCTCCAATCCCGAGGGACACAACCTCTGGGAGCAGCTCGCCGTGGAGAGATTCCTGCGTATGGCCGACCGCTACGGCATCGACCGTGTGGCCGTGCAGCGCTTTTTCGTGTTCTACGAGCATCTCTACTTCCCCGGCAAGCGGGGCTACCAGACCTATGCGCTCACGCCGGTGCAGTGCTTCCAGTTTGCCAGTGTCTACGCGTTCTGGCATGAGGGGCGCCGAGTTGTGAGGGAGTGTGTGCTCTTCGTGCCCCGAAAATTCTCGAAGACCACCGGGACGGCCGCATTCGCCATCTACGACCTCGTGATGGGCGAGAGCAACGCCGAGATCTACATCGGGGCCAACTCGCAAGACCAGGCGCGCAAATGCTTCGACGTGATTCGAGGGGCGCTGACCCGCTTCGACAACCTCGGCAAGCGCTACGTGATCAACAAAGAGACCGTGAGGCCCACAAAGCGCAACCCCCGGAGCGCGATGGCGCAGTGTCTGACGGCCAACGCGCGCACGAAGGACGGCCTGAACGCCTCGACCATCATCATGGACGAGTTTTCACAGGCGCGCGACAGCGAGCTGCTGACGGTGCTCACCACGTCGATGGGCGTGCGCGACAACCCTCTTACCGTGATCATCACCACGGCCAGCGACGTATTCGACGGCCCCTTCTACGAGATGCTCCAGGGCTACAAGCAGGTGCTGCTGGGCGACCTTGACGACGACTCCCTCTTCTGCCACCTCTTCGAGCCCGACGTGGGCGACCCCGAAGACTCTGAGGAAACGTGGCTGAAGGTGCACCCGCACATCGGCGTGACCGTGAGCCTCGACTTTTATCGGCAGGAATACCGCAAGGCCATGCGCAACGGAGCCGAGGAGATGCTTGCTTTCAGGACAAAACTGCTCAACGTATTCGCCGAGAACACCCAGAAGAGCTGGATCTCCTCGACTTTGGCAAAGAGCTGCGCACGGCCCATCATTCTCTCGGAGCTGAAAGGACGGCCCGACGCGATGCTGGCCATCGACCTCTCGGAGAGCGACGACTTCTCGGCCGTGACCACCGGCATCTACGACATTGAGCGGAAAGGCTTCGACTATCACACGGCTTACTTCTTCCCCGAAGGCGCGCTCAAAGGGCACGTGAACGAGCGGCTCTACCGCAGATGGGCGAGCCAGGGATATCTGACGCTCACGCCCGGCGACGTGATAGATTATCCCACGATCGTCTCCTACGTGCTTCAGGTGAACAAGTGGGTCAGGATCCTTGGCATCGGCTACGACGGGTGGCACTCTCAGGAGTGCGTCAACATGCTGGGCGCATCGGGAGCGGCCAACGTGCTCACGGCCGTGAAGCAGAGCTACGGCAATTTCTCGGCTCCCGTGGAGAGCTTCGAGCACGGCATCAAGACCGGGAAGATCTTCATCAACGACAACCCTATCAACTACTACTGTTTCGGCAACGCCGTGCTCGACTACGACAAGCTCGACAACTTCAAGCCGGTGAAGCGGAAGCAGAGCCAGAAGATCGACGGCGTGATCACGAAGCTGATGTGCCAGCGGATGTTTATCGACTATCGCCGTTAGAGATTTTAAGAAGTGTTGCAGAAGTGTGCGCGAGTGTGCTTGAATGTGCTATGTTTTGCAGGTTTTAAAGATTGTGAATCAAGACATTAAAAACGTTTGGAAAACGCGCGGAAAATGCTTAAATTTGCGCAAAATCTACAGGTGGAATGAGATTCTTCAGCAAGTTCAAGTTGTTATTTAAGCGATCCCGCAACGGGAAGGCGGCAGGCGGCAAGACACCGCGTGGCGGCTACCCGTTGTGGGACACGCCGCTCACGACGGATCTGGCCGTGAGCACGGTCTACCGCTGCGTCCAGGTGTTGAGCGACAGCGTGGGCGCGCTCCCGCTGCTCTACAAGCGCCGGAAGCACGGCGTGTTTCAGACCGACGACTCAGACGCCCTGGCCTATCTATTCAACGTGCAGCCCGACCCCGGGTGGAATGCCTTTGACTTTAAAAAGCAGCTCATCATCGAGCTTCTTCTCAGGGGCAACGCCTATGTGGTGCCCTTCTACTCGATGAAGAGCGGGACCTACTGGAGGCTTGCGCTCTGCGCACCGGGGAGCGTGAGCCACGACACCACCACCGACACCTACACCATCAGCGACTCCATCACGGGAGTGTTCGGCACCTTCTCGGAGGCTGAGGTGATACACATCAAGGGGATGGCCGGGGCGGATCCGAAGCGCGGCATGAGCGTGCTGAGCTATGCGCGCCAGACGTTGAGGATAGCCGGTGCGGGCGACCGCGAGACGCTCAACCGCTTCGAGCGCGGAGGCGACATCCGCGGCATCCTGGGCAACGACAAGAGCCTGACGGGCTTCGGCGAATATCAGGATCGCGAGCTTCAGAGCCTCTCGCTCGACGTAGACGAGCGGCTCAACATCCTGGGGCAGAAGATTGTCTCCATCCCCGGGCAGGTGAGCTGGCAGCAGCTTTCGATGACTTCGGCCGACATGCAGTTTTTGGAGAGCCGCAAGTTTACCGTTCGTGAGATCTGCCGCTTCTTCGGGGTGCACCCGTCGTTTGTGTTCGACGACACCAGCAACAACTACAAGAGCGCGGAGATGGCCAATGTGGCCTTCCTGAGTAATACCCTCAACCCGCTTCTGCGCCGCATCGAGACGGAGTTTCTGCGCAAGCTCTTCCCCTCGCCATCGCTGGCCATGAAGCGCAAGATAGAGTTTGACCGCAGAGAGCTGAACGCCTGCGACCTCCAGACGAAGGTGGCCTACACTGGGGCGATGATCGCCAACGGGCTACTCACCATCAATGAGGCGCGCGAGCTCGAAGACCGCCCACCGATAGAGGGAGGCGACGAGCTTCTCGTGAGCGCCAACCTCAAAGGGATGCAGACTCTGCTGAGCGAAGGAGCGGAAACGACTCCTGAAGAGACCAAACCAGACGTAAACGACGAAAACGAAACAAACGATGAGCAATAATATCACTGTTACCGACGAAATACGTAGAGAGCTTCATACGGCCAATGCGGATCTGCGCATCCGCGCGGCCGGCGAGGGGGAACAGTCCAGCCGCACCATAGAAGGCTATGCGATAAGGTTCGACACCCCCTCGGTGCCTCTCTATCAGGACCATCGCGAGGAGATACGTGAGGTGATCGACAGATCGGCCATCACACAGGAGCTTCTCGACCGATCGGACATCAAATTCACCCTATTCCACGACAACCAGCTTCTCCTGGCGCGGAGCAAGAACGGCCAGGGCACTCTCAGCTACGAGCTTCGCGAAGACGGTGTGGCCTTCTCATTCGAGGCGCCTCGCACCGTAGATGGCGACAAGGCCCTGGAGCTTGTGCGCGCGGGAGTGATCGACGGTTGCTCGTTCGCCTTCACCACTAACTACCGCGACACGAAATGTGTGGCCCGCGAGTCGGTCGGGGACGGGGGAAAGATCAAGACCGTCTGCCGAGTGAAGAAGATAACCGGCATCTACGACATGACACTGACCCCCGACCCCGCCTATCCGACCACGGAGGTTGCCAACCGCGCTTTGGCAGAGATCATAAGGGCGGCGAGAGTGGACGACTACTCGGCGGAGTATAAGCGACAGGTGGCACAGATGCGCGAGCAAGCCACCAAAACATTCTGGGACATTTAATTTTATCATCATATATCACTGTTATGAGAAAAGAAACCGTTTCGGTGCGCACCCTTATGGAGCGCCACAAGGCTAACCAGGACCGCATCCAGGAGATGGCCGACAACTGCGAGAAGGAGAAGCGCAGCCGCACAGCCGAGGAGAATGTGGAGTATGAGCAGCTCTGCCGCGACAACCACATACTCGAAATGAAGATGCACGCTATCCAGACACCCGCCCTGCCGCGTGCCATCAACCACGACAAGGAGCTTCGCGACACTCTTAACGCGGGCAAGAAGGTGACCATCCAGCTCGTGCGCGACCTCAGCACCACGGCCGACGTGGAGGGCACAGGTGTGATTCCCATCCAGCAGCAGGAGATGCTCAAGCCCCTCCGCGCGGGTCTGATCTGGGACAAGGTGGGCATCCGCATCGCCACCGGCATGAGAGGAGGCACACTGCGCTGGCCGCGCCACGGCAAGGCCCAGGGACAGTGGCTCAAGGAGGGCGAGCGCATCGAGGATTCCAAAATCGACTGGAGCAAGCTGGAGACCCAGCCCGAGCGTATGGGCATCGCCATTCCCGTGACCCGTGAGGAGCTCAACGACTCCGAGGGCATCGTGGAGGGCGTTGTGCGTGAGGAGATGCCGGCTGCGGTGATCGACCTCGTGAACGACGCACTCTTCACCACTTCCGACGAATACACCGGCAAGGATGGCAAGACTTACAAGCGTGCCATCTACGGCCCGTTTGTGGAGGCCGCCAAAGATCCCTTCGAGTTTGCCGGCGAGCTTCCCACCCGCAAGGAGCTTCTCCTGATGAAGAGCAAGGTGGTGAAGACGGGCATCAACCTCGTGGGACCCTGCTGGGTGATGACCGAGGACATGAAGGCACAGCTCGAAGACGTGAAGGTGGACGCCGGCAGCGGCCGCTTCCTTTGCGAAAACGACCACATTCTCGGTTATCCGGTGTATTGCACGAGCGTGATCGGCGACGGCAAGATAGGCTTCGGCGACTGGGCTTACCAGGCGGGAGGCTTCTTCGACACGATGAACATGATCGTGGATCCCTACACGCTGGCCCGCCAGAATGCCGTCGATTTCGTGCTCAACGCACGTTTCGGCACCGTCACCCTCTACAAGGAGGCGTTTGTGCTTGGACAGGCAGCTGAGTAAGACAAGGCTAATTTTATTTCAATCTACTTTTCTGTTTTTTTCTTAATTGACTATGCCCGAAGTTTCATTGACACTGTTGAAGAAGCACGTCAGAGCCGACGACTATGACGACGACGACGAACTGCTCGCCCATTATCTGGAGGCGGCCGAGGAGGCCGTGGCCGGAGCCACACAGCGACCCATGGAGGAGCTCAAGGAGATGGGAGGAGGCAGTTTGCCGGCGAGGTTGCAGCAGGCGGTGCTCATGACGGCAGCCCACTGGTATGCCAACCGTGAGGCGGTGGCCGGAGTGCAGATGCAACAGGTGCCGATGGGCTTCGAGGCATTGGTCAAGCCTTTCAGGCGTCTTGTGCATCCTCCGGAGGAAGCAGAAGGAGGTGAGCCATGATCGCGGGACGACTGCGCTACCGGCTTCGGCTCCTGAAGCCCGTGACGACTACCGGCAAATTCGGCGACTCTAAGGTGAGCTTCGAGCTTCAGCGCACAGTCTGGGCTGAGCGTGTGAAGGTGAGCCCTACTCTCGTTCAGGACTTAGGCGAGCTCTTCTCCGACTACACGGTGGAGTGGAACGTGCGCGACGCGCATCCAGTGGACGAGAAGTGGCGCGTGGAGCAGGTGGGAGGCCATCTGTATGACGTGATCAATGTGATTCCGATCCGCGACAAAGGAATGCTGACGCTGCGGTGTAAACGAGTAAACACTTAGCAAGTATGCTGACGTTAGACGACGACAATCTTGTGAAGCTCTTCGAGGCTTTGAACCCGAAGCAACGCAAGCAAGCCATCCAGGGGGCGCTCAGGCGTGCGGCCACCAAGGTGAAGAAGGAGGCTGTGAAGAATCTGCGCTCGGCCCGCAACGGCAAGGGGGAGACGATCAAGACCTCCAAGGAGCTCGAAAAAGGGATCAGGCGGCTCGCCTACAAGAAGCATCTCGGATTCCGCGTCACGGTAGGCTCGAAGAAGAAAGCCAAGACGAAGCCCATCCTTGTATGGGCGGAGGAAGGCACGAAGAAGCGATTCACGAAGACGCAGACGAAGGTGTATCGCCGCAAACGTGGCGGCCATTACACCGGAGAGATGCCCCGCTACGGCTTCATGCAGCGCACCAAGGAGCAGGTGAAGGATAAGGTGACCGACATGCTCCACAACGAGATTAACCAGAATATTCAGCGGATAGCCAAGAAGTATGGATGCCGAGTTACATAGGACTTCGATCAGCGCGGGGCTTGTGATTTATAATCTCCTGAAGGACGACCCCTCTGTTTCGGCGATGGCCACGAAGATATTTCCTGTGGCCGTGACTGCCGAGGAGGTGCAGCTTCCCTTCATAGTGTTTCGCGCATTGAAGCAGGAGCCGACGGTGACCAAGCCACAGAAGGGCTTCGACACGTGCCTGGTATCGGTGGACTGCGCTGCGGCCAACTATGAGGATGCGGTGACTCTTGCGGAGCTGACACGCTCGGCGCTCGAAGACAAGGAATTTGAGAAGGAAGGCCTCGTGCTCGGACTGTGTATACTGACCGACCGTGAGGAGTTTTACGAAGACGACGCTTTTGTGGAGCGTCTGATATTCACTATTACAGTTTAAACGATTATGAATAAGGATAAATACATCAAAGGCAAGGATCTTCTTTTCAAGATCGGCGAGAAGTGCGTGGGCCATTGCACCGAGCACACTATCAATTACTCAACCAGCACGACCGACGTGGCCGTGAAGCCCCCGGCCGCACAGCCACCGACATCGGGCATGTTCAAGGATAAGCTTCCCGATGGCATGGACATCACTATCGACTTCAAGGGACTTCGCGCGACAGAGGAGGCCGAGAACGGCTTCGATGAGATCGCAGCTCTGTGGGGCTCGGGCGAGCCTGTGGAGTGTGCCGGCTTCAAGCGCACCGAGGACGCCAAGCCCCATCTGAAGGGGAGCTTCATCATCACCTCTCTCGTTGAGACCAACAATGCGGAGGGCATCGCGGAATACAGCGGCACACTCGGAGTGACCGGCGAGCCTGACATTTACCCCGGTAAACCTGCTAAAGCTGGCGAGTGATGAAGAAGCGGATCAGAATCGAGATCACCATCAACGGCGTGGCATACCCCTGCTATCAGACAGCGGGGGCTATGCTCCGCTTCAAGGATCTCACGGGTAAGGAGGTGTCGGAGATACGCGGCACCGATATTTCGGATCTGGTGAAGTTTCTGTGGTGTTGTGTAGTTTCGGCCTGTTCGCGCGAGGGACGTCAGTTTCCGCTCTCTCTGATGGAGTTTGCCGATGGCATCGATCCCGAGCAGATGGAAGAGTGGCAGCGGCAGAACGCCGAGACGGCCGAGGCCGACGATGACGACGAAAAAAAAAGCCCGTCGGCATAACGGAGCTTTTGGGCCACTGTATGAGCGTCGGGATCGGTCTTGACGATTTCCGACGTATGACTATCGAAGAGATTTCGGCCACGCTCACGGCGGTGGGTCAAGCCCGGACGGACGAGGCGCGTAGGCACTGGGAGGTTATGCGGATGGAGACTTACATGACTCTGGCTCCGTTTTGCAAGAATCTGCCACAGCCGAAGAAGCTGCTGCCGTTTCCGTGGGATGATGAGGATCAGGCACCGCAAGAGCCGGCGAAACCGATTTCTCAGTCGGAGCGTGAGGCGAATTATCAGGCTGCTCGTGCGAAACTTGGATGGTAAGGACAATCTTCGGATTAGGTAATTTTCGGGGAACCCCGATAACAATATACTTTATTACCCAGACTATAGTGCCTACCAACCCCAAAATTATTAACGAGATTGCAAACCCTCTCTGAGTTGCGTAAGAGAAAAATGAGAGCATATTTATCATCTTATTATTCTTTAAGCAAATTAATTTTCCAATTTAAACAACTTCATCAGTCCCTTTGATGGGGATTTAAGGAGATACAGAACAGAAAATAAGCTTTTATGGCCAATAGTAATTCTACAATATCAATCGGTTGGAAGATAGAAGATGCTGGGAATGGCTTCAAGACTGTCACCATGAGTGCGGAGGACCTTCGAAAGGTTATGCATCTCATGGTAGAGGAATCTGAGCAATTACAGCATAGCCTTATCAATTTTGCCAGCCTTACTACAGGAATTGATTCACTCACATCAGCATTGGAGTCAGCTCTTGGTGTTGTGGATGATTGGGCCGGAGCCTATGACGTACAGGTAGAAGCTGAGACTAAACTGGAGCAAGTGATGCGCAACACGATGAAGGCAACTGATGCAGACATCCAGAGCATTAAGGATTTTTGCTCAGCACAACAGCAAATCGGTGTCGTAGGTGATGAAGTTCAACTTGCTGGTGCTCAAGAACTGGCAACTTATCTTGAACTAAAGAGTAGTTTACGATCTTTGATTCCTGTAATGAACGATATGCTGGTTCAACAGAACGGATTGGCTTCAACAGGAGAAAACGCTGCCCAGATAGCTTCAATGCTCGGTAAAGTGATGGAAGGTCAGACAGGTGCTCTCAGTCGTTATGGTTACAAGTTTGACGAAGCCCAGGAAAAGATCCTTAAATATGGCACAGAAGCGGAAAAAGTAGCCGTACTTTGCGAGGTAGTATCTGATTCAGTAGGAGGTATGAACCGTAAAATGGCTCAGACCGATGTAGGAAAGATACAGCAGTACAAAAATAATCTTGGAGACCTTAAGGAGCAGCTCGGAGGCCTTGTGAAAGGCTCCCAAGTATTCCTCACGCTCGCCGCTAATGCCACAATCGCACTTGGAGGAATAATCAAGCTTGTAAAGGGAGTCAAAGCTCTAACTACCGCTTTGAATCTGGCGAAGGTTGCAGGAGGCTGGCTTACGCTTACCTTTACCGCAATTGGAACTGGATTAGTCTGGTTGCTGACGAGGACTAACGAAGCCACTGACGCTCTTGATGAATTCGCTAATGCTGAAGAGAGGGCTGCAAGGGCGGCCGAGATGGCGCAAGATTCTATAACAGTCAGCAATAATGCCGAATTGGAAGCAGCTACGAGTATTAGACAATATATAAGTGAGTTAAAAAGCTTCAATGGCTCCAAGAAAGAGGAAAAACGAATTGTTCAAGAACTGAATGCCACTTATGGAAAGACAATGGGCTATTTCAAGTCTGTCAGTGAATGGTATCATGCTCTCACGGAAAATTCCAAAGCTTACACAGAACAGATAAAAAAGGAAGCAAAGGCTCGCCTTATTAATAGCCAAATTTCAGAAATAGACCAGAAGCAAAAAAACATTGTCGAAGATGAAAATGGGAATCTAAAAAAGTATTCTACGAAGAGTGAATGGGAATGGCAAAAAGTAGATTGGGCAAAATATAATGAAGTAAGAAATAATGGAGGCGATGCATACAAGAAACAAGGGTTTTATGGCGACCCGATTTATTATGCAAAAGTAAAGTTGCCGTCTGAAGCAGAAAGAGCCCAGGCAGCAGTTAACGAGTATTCCCAGCAAAAGAAACAACTGGAAGAAGATTTAAGTAATCTGGAAAAAACCGAGATCAAGATGCCAGTAATGGGTTCCATAGAGGAGCCCACACTTGAGCTGAAAGATGAGAAGCAGGTGACGCGGTTGCAGCAGATCAACAAGCTTCTGACAAAGCTGAATGAGGAATACGTCACGGCGACGGACAGCCGGAAGGTGCAGATCCGCACAGAGGTGCAGGCTCTCACCGACGAAAAGAACACGATAGAGCTGGCCCAGACAGAGATGCAGCGACCCATCAAGCTCGACTCCATCGACGCCTACACCCGCGAGATCAATTACTGGACCAAGAAGCGAAGCTTCGCCACCGAGGAGGAGATTGTGAATGTCGACAAGACCATCCGCCAGCTGGAGCGCGAGAAGGTGATCTTCGCCTCGAAATCGCAGACGGAGCTCAACTGCCTCGACGATTACGAGCGTGAGCTCTCACGCTTGCAGCAGCTTCGCAAGATTGTCTCGGTTGAGGAGATTGTGATCGTAGACCAAGCCATCGAGAAGATAACCGAGCAGAAGGAAGCCGAGGAGCGGGCGGCTCACGTGCGCGTCCCGGCCGAAAAGATAACCTCCTACAAGCAGCTGGAGGAGGAGATAAGGTTTTGCACCGAGCTTCTTCGCGAGGGTTCTGAGGAGGAGAAGGAATGGGCCAAGGCCAACCTTCCCGAGTATCAGAAGAAAGAGCGGGCCATGTCGGCTGCAATGTCGGCCATCGGAGTGGCCGAGCGTCCCGAGGATGCCAACACCCTCGAAGAACTTGAGGCTTCGATCTCGCTCTACACCGACATGATTCAGCGTGCTTCGGCCACCGAGATTGACGGTTATGTGGCCACCAAGCGAGAGTTTGAGAAGAAGAAGGAGGCCATAGAGCGGGGCATCAAGATACCCGAGATGCAGAAGGAGGTGCAGGATATTCTCGACCTCCCCGATTTCGAGATGAAGATCAAAGTGAACTCGATGGGCTTCGAGCAGCTCACCGACAAGCTACGCGAGATACAGAAGATGCTCGACGACGTGGACAATCCTCCGACGGAGGGTCAGCGCAACGCCCTGGAGAAGTTGAAGAGCGTCTACGAGGAATGGCGTCGCCAGGGGGTGCAATCGTTCAGCACCTTCACGGACGGGTGGTCGTCGATGAAGAGCATCGGCAGTTCGGTGGAGAGTATCACCAACGCTCTTCAGGATAACACCAATATCTGGAATAAACTCACCACAGTTGTGGATGGCTTTATCTCGATTTATTCAGGCATCGAGGAGGTGATCAAGATCATGCAGATGCTCGGCATCGTCACCAAGGCCAACACGGCGGCCAAGACAGCCGAGGCAGCAGCCACGGGAGCGAGCACAGCGGCCACTGTGGCCGATGCGGCTGTTGCCGACACGGCAGCGGCTGCCCAGGCACCGGTGGTAGCGGCCAACAAGCTGGCCACGCAGAGTTTCGTGGAGCTTGCGGCCGCTGAATATATGGCGGCTCACGCTTCCATTCCTTTCGCCGGCTTCGCTATCGGTTCGGCATTTGCCACGGGGGCCGAAGCGTTGGTGAAGACCATCGGAGCGACACCGTTTGCAGATGGAGGCGTGGTATATGGGCCGACGCTGGGACTCGTGGGCGAGTATGCCGGGGCGAGCAGCAATCCCGAGGTGATCGCGCCGCTCGACAAGCTTCGCGACATCATCGGCACAGCCGGTGGCGGCCAGCCTGTAATCGTAGGCGGACGCATCGAGGTGAGCGGGCGTCAACTGGCCGTGGTGCTTGAAAATCAGTCGAAAATAGCCGGATTATCCGGTAAAAGATACAAATTATGAGGTTGTACGGATCATTTGTCAACAAGCGAAAAGAGGTGGTGAGCGTGGAGATCGTATCACGCCACGACCATAGCCGCACCATCGAGATCGGTGGTGCCGACGGCTTCGCGCTCTTCCCGGCCGAGAGTCCGGTGGAGATACGCTGTGAGGTGGATGATACGTTTGAGCCTCTCTTCCGCACGTCGGCGAGCATCAGGGTGCTCACGCGCGGACTGATCGAGGATCTCTTCTGCGAGTCGGCCCTGGACGCGGTAGTGAATATATCGGTAGATGGCCGCTGCGTCTTCGCGGGATATGTGGAGCCGCAGACCTACAGCCAGCCCTTCAACGCCGCGTATGACGAGCTTGAGATCAACTGTATCGATGCGATCAGCGCGATGCAGATGATGAAATACCGCAACATCGGCTCCCTGGGCGTGACCTACGAAGCCGTGCGCGCGTCGGCCGGCATCGTGAGCATGGCCGACATCATGCTGCGTATTTTCGAGACCGTGACCCATGATCTCGACTTGACGGGCGCCCATCGCGAGCGCTTTCTCTACGATGGCAGCGTGACCCTGAAGGAGGGGGGCAACGTCTTCACGGGCACCGCCCTCTCGGAGCTGCTCTTCTTGGGCGATACGGAGGACGAGACGTGGAGCATGCTCGACGTGATGGAGGAGATCGTGAGATATTACAACCTCCATCTGGTGCAGGAGGGTTATGACCTGAAGCTCTATTCCCTGGATACGGTGATGCTCAACGAGCCCGAGATGGAGTGGCAGTCGCTGACGGGCGTGGCCTCTCATGGCGAGCAGCGTCAGGGTTGGGTGATCGCCGTCAAGAACACCCATGGCCAGGACACTCATGTGAGCATCGGGGAGGTATACAACCGTATCGAGCTCACCTGCCAGGTGACGGAGCTTGAGAACCTGATAGAGTCGCCTCTTGACAACGACAAAATGAAGAGCCCCTATGGCAACAAGCAGCTCTACATGACCGAATACAGCGCGGATGGCGAGGGCGAGACGGCACAGAACGCTTTCAAGGATATAGTGGACGGCCGACCCACGACCTACACCGAGGCCTACGAGCGCGACTGGTATGTGCAGGTATACACGGCCGAGGGATGGCGCTTTTCGCGTGAGGATCTTACGGCCGACGGCGTGCGTCAGCAGGGCCTGCCCGACTGGCTCTCGAAGAATACCGGCGCGGGGCTGATTTCCATCGGCTCCGTGGAGCATAAGGGAGGCGGCCAGGACAACGCGGTGATCGGCAAGGTAGACATGACGCCGGCTCTTGTGGTGAGCGTCAACGGCAACGGCAAGGACGGCGAGACGGAGTGCTATCCGAATGCGGAGTCGCTTTTGGCGGCGTCGCCCGTGGCCGAATATGTGGGTAATGTGTCGGGTGGTGTGTTCTCCCCTCCCGACGATGAGACGATCAACTATATCGTGATCAGCGGCAACATGGTGCTCAATCCACGTCTGGAGCAGAGCTTCGAGGCGGCGAAGGCTCCCTGGATCACAGGAGTGTGGCCGCAGTTGGCGACATGGAATGGCGGTGCACATGTGTATTACGCCACCGTGCCCTCGAAGAAAAACGACGATGGCCGATATTACGCAACGAAATGGTATGCGGCGCAGACGCCTACCTCGAAGCCGGTGGTGGTGGTCGGTCCGGGGCTCTATCCGTACACGGGAGATGTGCCCGAGCAGTATGAGTTTTCTTACTCGGCCATCGGCGACGGCACCGACCGCATATCGAAGGTTGGCGTGCTGGCGTGCATGCTGATAATCGGCGACAAGTGTGTGGTGGAGACCGGCACCGACGGAGCCGTGAGCGACTTCGCGTGGCGCCCCTACAAGACGCGCGAGCAGTGTGCCAACGACGATGAGTATTATGCGCAGAGCTTCACGATAGGCTTCGACCCGAAGATCGGCGACAAGCTGATCGGGACGGAGTTTGCGGTGCAGAACAATATAGATTATACCTTGGGGCTCGACCTGGAGGGGACGGCTATCGCCATCCGCAAGGGCGACAAGGTGAGCGGCAAGGTGACGTTTCGCATCCTTGGGGCGGTCAATACGCTCTGGGACGTGGTGACTCGACGTCACCCCACATGGTTTCGGCATACGAAATGGAGCGCGACGACCATCCCTCTGATGGCTCATGTGTCGAGCATCATGGTGCGCGACTTCGAGGTGAAGGTGTGCAGCGACAACGGGCTGCTCAACAACACCGACGACTGCGACCTGGTGTATATGAGCGACACTCGTGAGCAGTTTGTCAATGTCAAAGACGATTTGCGGATGCGCATCACGACGGCTCTCACGAAGCCGGAGCGCGTGGCTCTCGGCATATCCGACTCGGTGAAGCTGAGCTCGCCGTTGGAGGTGGCCACGGGCACTCCGTTGCTGGGTGTGAGGAATGCCGTGACGGGCGACGAAGGGAAGCCTGAGCAGCTCTACGTGGATTCTTATTACCGCGAGTACAGTCAGTCGCGAGTGACGATGACACACAAGTTCTGTGGCATCACTCCAGGGCTCTACGACCATTACCGGCATCCGGCTTTGCCTGATAAGGTGATGATCGCGATAGCTCGGTCGAGAGATTTGATGGAGGGTTACACTGAGATGACACTTAAAGAGAGATAATCCGATGATAGATGTAAAGATAATCAAGAAGCCGAAGAAGAGCGGCGGCAGCGTTAGCGGCAGCGGGGGAGGCAGCAATATCGGTATCCAGGCGACTATGGAGTCGGTGCTGAATCTGATAAACAAGCTTTCGGATTCGCTCGTGCCTGTGCGTCGCGACGGTAGCCGCACACAGTGGGGTGCCGACGATATGTTTGCCGTCAAGTCGGTGAAGGGTTTCTACAGCGAGGAGTTTGTGTCGGCGCGCGGGTTGAATCCTGATGCTTCTGACGTGCAGCCGGGACTGAATGAGGCTGATCTGTCTGCTTATCTTACGCTACATAATTACGCTAAGAAGTCGGATATCCCGTCGCTGGCGGGTTATGCGAAGCTGTCGGATTTGCCCTCTTTGACGGGTTATGCCACGGAGCAGTGGGTGCTTGACAAGAAGTATCTGACGGATCATCAATCGCTAGCGGCTTATCTTAAGTCGGCTGATGCTGCGGCTACCTATCTCAGCAAGACTGATGCGGCGACCACTTACCAGGCTAAAGAGGCTGGCAAGGGTCTATCTGCAAACGATTTTACAGACGCTCTGCTCACGAAGCTCAACGGCATCGAGGCAGGCGCAAACAAGTATACCCATCCGACGGGAGGGGCCAATACGACGATTGCGGCTGCGAGCGGTAAGGTGCTCTCTGCCATCACGGTAAACAACCTGGGACATGTTACGTCTGTAGCGAGCAAGACGCTTGCTGCGGCAGACATTCCTACGCTCGCCATCTCCAAGATTTCCGGACTTCAGGCAGCCATTGACGCGAAGCTTGACAAGTCGCTTTTCGACGAGATGTTTACGCTGGAGACCGTTAATGGAGTGAAGCGTATCAAGGCTAATTACGGTCTGTGGACCGAGCAGTTTCTTTCGGCACGCGGAGCGAATGCCGATGCCTCAGGCGCGTCCGGTGGAGGCTTGATCCAGACGGTGTACGGGAGCAGTTCTCTCGGCAAGACGTTTTCTGACACTGCGTTGACTGACACCTTCAACGCGTATACCATCAACGCCATCAATAACAGGCTTAAGACTGTCGAGGGTAAGAATTATCTGGATGCGCTCTCGCTTGTAGTGAGCGGAACCGGCAACGCTGTGACCGCTGCCACCCTTTCAGCCGACAAAAAGACTCTGACGCTTACCAAAGGGTCCACATTCCTCACTTCTCATCAGAGCCTGGCGGCTTATCTTACTTCTGCGTCCGCTGCTTCGACGTATCTGGCTAAGACGGATGCGGCTACAACCTATCTCGCTAAGACGGATGCTGCGTCTACTTATCTCAGCAAGACTGACGCAGCCTTGACATATCTTTCTAAGACTGATGCGGCGGCCACTTATCAGGCTCAGGAGGCGGGCAAAGGCCTTTCGGCTAACGATTTTACGGACGCTCTGCTCACGAAGCTCAACGGTATCGAGGCAGGCGCTAACAAGTATACCCACCCTACGGGAGGAGCCAACTCGACGATTGCGGCTGCGAGCGGCAAGGTGCTCTCGGCTATCACTGTCAACTCCCTGGGGCATGTCACATCCGTTGCGAGCAAGACGCTTGCGGCGGCCGACATCCCTACGCTTGCCATCAGCAAGATTTCCGGACTTCAAGCGGCTCTTGACGCCAAGCTTGAGGTTGCCACTTTTACCTCCTTCAAGTCGGGTTATGACACGTGGAAGGCCACGATGGACGCTTTCAAGAGTCTGTTCGACTCGATGTTCGCCAAGGATAGCACCACTACGTCGTGGAATATCAAGGCGCTTAAGGGACTGTGGACAGAGTCGTTCTTATCGGCACGCGGTTCCAACTCTGCCGGAGCCGGGTCTGGCGGAGGGTTGGTGCAGACGGTGTATGGCAGCAGCTCTCTCGGCAAGACGTTCTCGGATGCCACACTCACTGACACCTTCAACGCCTATACCATCAACGCCATCAACAATCGCTTGAAGACGGTTGAGGGAAAGAACTATCTGGATGCGCTGTCACTTGTAGTGAGCGGCAGTGGCAATGCCGTGACCGCTGCCACCCTCTCAGCCGACAAAAAGACTCTGACGCTGACCAAAGGAGCAACGTATCTGACTGCCATTACAAAGGCTCTCGTGGAAGGAGTACTGACCGGCAATATCACGTCACATACACATTCACAGTATCTCACAACCATCACCAAGGCGCAGGTAGAGGCCGTGCTGACGGGCAACATCACCTCACACACCCACTCACAATATCTGACCTCGCATCAGAGTCTGGCGGCTTATCTTAAGTCGGCTGATGCTGCGACGACGTATCTCAGCAAGACTGATGCAGCGGCTACGTATCAGCCACTGGAGGCTGGTAAGGGGCTTTCGAGCAATGATTTTACGGACGCTCTGCTGACGAAGCTCAACGGTATCGAGGCAGGCGCAAACAAGTATACCCATCCGACGGGAGGGGCCAACTCTACAATCGCTGCGGCGAGCGGTAAGGTGCTATCGGCTATCACGGTAAACAACCTGGGACATGTCACATCCGTTGCGAGCAAGACGCTTGCCGCGGCCGACATCCCTACGCTTGCTATCAGCAAGATCTCGGGACTTCAGGCGGCGATTGACGCCAAGCTTGATGCTGCCACTTTTACCTCCTTCAAGACTTCCTATGACACTTGGAAGGCCACGATGGACGCTTTCAAGAGCCTGTTTGACTCGATGTTCGCCAAGGATAGCACTTCCACGACTTGGAATATCAAGGCGCTTAAGGGACTGTGGACAGAGTCGTTCCTGTCTGCCCGCGGTTCCAATTCAGCTGGAACCGGGTCTGGCGGAGGGTTGGTGCAGACGGTGTATGGCAGCAGCTCATTGGGCAAGACCTTCTCGGATGCTACACTCACAGACACCTTCAACGCCTATACCATCAACGCGATCAACAACCGCTTGAAGACCGTCGAGGGTAAGAACTATCTGGATGCGCTGACGCTTGTAGTGAGCGGGACAGGCAACGCCGTGACCACTGCCACACTCTCCACTGACAAGAAGACTCTGACGCTAACCAAAGGAGCAACGTATCTGACTGCCATCACCAAAGCTCAAGTGGAGGGTGTCCTGACGGGGAATATTACCTCCCACACCCATTCGCAGTATCTGACGGCCATCACAAAAGCTCTGGTGGAAGGAGTGCTTACTGGCAACATCACCTCTCACACCCATTCACAGTATCTTACCTCGCATCAGAGCTTGGCGGCTTACCTCAAAATAGATGGTTCAAACGGTACAGCGGCCGGTGTAAGCGCGCTGATCAACAAGTTGACTGAAGGGTCAAGTGTGCCTCAAGATGATGACTACTACGTGTGTCAATATGCAGGCGGAGGCACTACTACGACGACTTATCACCGTCGGAAGACTTCCGTTCTTTGGTCCTACATGAAGGCGAAGGCTGACGCGGTGTATGCGGCCAAAGCCACGACTCTTGCTGGTTATGGCATCACTAATGCCTACACCAAGACGGAGGTGGATGCAAAGCTGACCAATGGCAGCGTCACGAAAGTAGGCACCGCCACGGTAGGCAGCACATCCAAGCCCATATACCTTAATGCCGGCACTCCGACTGCTCTGTCTGCGACAGTTGGCAGCGCTACAAAGCCAGTCTACATGAACGGCGGCGCTGTTACGGCATGCTCTTATGCTTTCGGCAATGGAAGTGGAAACGTGCCTGTGAGCAACGGCACCGTCAACACAAACCTGAACGCCGATTTGCTCGACGGCAAGCATGATGGGAATCTGACTGCACTGAAGCTCACTTCAACGGCATACTCTTCGAGTACGGATGACACATCTAATCTTGCGATTATCAAGGAGCATTATACGGAGATTCCAGATAATCAGGCATGCGCTATCAGGCTTTCGCATGGATCCACTTCGATGGCAATCGGCTGGCGCTTGGGAGGCTCTTATAACTCCGTTGAGAAAGCTTATTGTGGATGGTTTGTGTCTGATTATGGCACTCCGAGATGGATAGGCGCGGATAACGGTACTTGGAAAGTCGAAACGTTTGCCTTTACATCATCAAATGTTGCATCTGCTACGAAGCTTCAGACGGCCCGGTCTCTGTGGGGTCAGAGCTTCAACGGCACTGGTAATGTGTCGGGAGATCTCTCCTCCGTGGGCAATATCACTGGCTCGGGTGCTGTCATCCTTAAAGCCAACGGACGGCTTACATTGAATGCCGTTTCAACTGGCGTAGATCTGAAATTCAACAACGAGGATGCCAAGTCGGTAATCCTTAACGGCACGGCTTTCAAACCTTTTGATGCTGCCAACAATAAGTTGACTCTGGGCAGCACGTCTGCACGCTGGAGCAACACTTACTCCGTGCTGGGTAATTTCTCCGGTCTTATCACCGCGAGTGCCGGTATCAAGATCGGCGACGTGACCATCACCTACGATGCCACCAAGAAGGGTCTGAAAGTGTCGGGAGGAGGCTTGTACTCGGAATCGTATATCTCGGCAATGGGAGCGAATACTGATGGTTCTGCGGCTGGCGGTGGCTTGATCAAGACTGTCTATGGCAGCAGCTCGTTAGGCAAGACATTCTCGGATGCCACGCTTACTGACACCTTCAACGCGTATACCATCAACGCCATCAATAACAGGCTTAAGACTGTAGAGGGTAAGAATTATCTGGATGCGCTGTCGCTTGTAGTGAGCGGCTCTGGCAACGCCGTGACCGCTGCCACCCTCTCAGCCGACAAGAAGACTCTGACACTGACGAAAGGAACCACATTCCTTACCTCGCACCAGAGCCTGGCAAACTATGTCACGCTCAATACGGCCCAGACAATCAGCGGAGCGAAATCATTCTCTTCGAGCATCGGTATCGCCCAGACAGCAGGCACTGGTGTCGGCATTTCGCTTTACAACGGCACCTCCAATGTGGAGAACTACGGTATCCTTTTTGGGAAGACCGAGACGTTCGGCAAGCATGGAGCAGTGCAGGGTGACTGGGCTACGTATTTCACGATGTATGCGGGCACCACGAGAGGCTGGATCTTCAGATATAAGAAGTCTGACACGGAGGCCGCACCTGTGGCTTCCGTGAGTGCCGACGGCATAGCATCGTTCAAGCAGGTGAGATACGACTTCCGGTCGTCGTCATGGTATAACGCACGCGACAACGCTCTGCTGCGCACGACTGGTGCGCCGGGCTCTTCGTATGCTCCTTTGTGGAGTGCCAAGACCAACCAAGGCTCATGGGACTGCGGCGCGTATACGGCCAACAACATGCTCTATTTATCCTATGTTACCGATGCCAATTACGATGCCAAGACTAACTCGGCAACTACCCAGATCACGTTCTCCACGGCGGGCGCCATCACGGCTTCGTCGTTCGTGAAATCGGGAGGTACGGCGGCTCAGTTCCTGAAGGCTAACGGCAGTGTCGACAGCAACACGTATGCCACGACGGCTCAGCTGACGAACGGCTCTGTGACAAAGGTGGGCACAGGCACGGTCGGCTCCACATCTAAGCCCATCTACCTGAACGCCGGCACTCCTACAGCTCTGTCGGCTACCGTGGGTAGCACGACGCAACCGGTGTATCTTAACGCTGGCACCGTCACGGCTGTGACTGGTGTGGCAGCCGGTTACATCTCGGAGGGTGGTCCCCACAAGAACTCATCCCTTGGTGTGTTCGATATCGTCAGCGGTATCTCGGCCACAAACAAGTTTGAAGCCCTTCCTGCTGCTGACGTGGCCGTTGAGGCCTGGAGCGGTTCAGCTTGGGTTGATGCCGGTTTGACAGATGCCGAGAAGACTTCTCTTGTGTCGTATGTGGGTAGAACCACATCTGCCACCCAGACAAATGCCACCTCAGGCAACAAGCTTCGCGTGACGATCACCTCCTCTCACATATATTGCAGCTTCAACAAGATCTGCATCAATATGTCGACCAACGGAGCGGTCAATACGAAGGTGCTTGTGGAGAGGTCAAAGGTGGCCACCCCTACGGAGTACGAGACTGTAGGAACGTATGCCGTGGGAGGATGGAGCGGTTGGAATACGATCTATCTTGCCGCTTTCTCGTTCGGAGGCTCCAGTTACGCCAAGTTGCGTCTTACCTTCACGGGCGACGTTGCTACGAATGAGGCCCATAAGGCAAACAAGCTCCAGGTGATCAACGTACTCGGTTTCGGCAAAACCGCCTGGACGACGGCCAACAACCTCAACAAGTGGGGTGTGCCCTATACTTATAGCGTGACGGATTTCTCGACTAAGTTCGAGGGGTCGGTTTATCCGAAGACGAACAATGCATTCAATCTGGGCTCATCATCCTTAAAGTGGGCCAACGTATATGCCATGACCTTCAACGGCGCGCTGAGCGGCAACGCGTCGACGGCGACGAAGCTCCAGACGGCTCGGACGCTATGGGGCAAGAGCTTCGACGGCTCAGCGGCCATAACGGGAGATCTCACTTCGGTGGGTAATATCACAGGTTCGGCAGCCGTAATCCTCAAGGCCACCGGCATCTTGACGCTTCTCGGTACGACGGGAGTCTACTTGAAGTACAACAACGAGGATGCGAAGAGCCTCGTGCTTAACGGCACAGCCTTCAAACCCTTTGACACGGCTCACAACAAGTTGACTCTGGGCAGCACATCTGCCCGCTGGAGCAACACTTACTCTGTGCTGGGTAATTTCTCCGGTCTTATCACCGCGAGTGCCGGTATCAAGATCGGCGACGTGACCATCACCTACGATGCCACCAAGAAGGGTCTGAAACTGGCCGGAGGCGGATTGTATTCCGAGACGTATATCTCGGCTCTGGGAGCCAATACCGACAGCTCAGCCGCTACCGGCGGTGGTTTGATCCAGACCGTATATGGAAGCAGCTCGCTCGGCAAGACATTTGCCGACACGACGCTGACGGATACCTTCAACGCCTATGCCATCAATTCGATCCACAAGCGTGTGGCCACTCTTGAGGGTAAGAATTTCTTGACCGCGATCACCAAGGCTCAAGTGGAGGCGGTGTTGACGGGAAATATCACGAGTCATACGCATTCGCAGTATCTCACGGCTCATCAGAGTCTGGCTAATTACTACACCAAGTCGGACGTGGATACGAAGCTTACGAACGGCTCCGTCACGAAAGTAGGTACAGGTACCGTTGGCTCGACTTCGAAGCCTATCTACTTGAACGCAGGCACTCCTACGGCTCTGTCGGCTACTGTAGGCTCGACTTCGAAGCCCGTGTACATGAACGGCGGGACCATCACGGCTCTGTCTGCGACAGTTGGCAGCGCGTCGAAGCCGGTATACATGGCGGCAGGCACCATCACGGCGTGTTCGTATACGTTCGGCAACGGCAGCGGCAATGCGCCTATCAGCAACGGCACCGTCAACACCAACCTCAACGCCGATATGCTCGACGGTCACCATAAGGACGCTTTCAACGGGGCGGCTCACTATGGTGTAAAGGACAGCTACTCCAAGGGGTATATCAAGATAAAGATCAAGAGCGAGACAACTTGGATGATGGCATTCAAAATCATGGCTTATCAGGGGTATCGTCTTGACGAGATCAACGTGAGCGGCTACTGCTACGGGGCAAACCATTGGTATAATCCCGCGGCCTCGCTGATATGCTCGCAAGGGGTCACTCCGAGAACGTCGATAAATGTGATTTTCGGTTATGACGGCACGAACAAGCTTTGGGTGGCGATTCCCGCTGCCAATTACGCTGGCGTGGCCGTCACCGATGTGGCCAACGGCTATACACAGGTGGCCGACCGCCACGACCTCTTCGAGATAGTGTATGAGGAGACTCTGACGGGCACCTCGCAGACTACCGTCACGCCTTACCGCCATGCCACTGTCAATGAGACAGCCCCTATGGCCAAATGCCTGGAGACATCACGCACGTTGTGGGGCCAATCGTTCGACGGCACAGCGGCCGTGAGCGGCAACATGACTTCGGTTGGCAATATCACTGGCACCGGGGCGATGATTGTCAAAGCCAACGGACGCCTCACACTTACGGCTACGGCCACGGCTGTCGACCTCAAGCTCAACAACGACGACACGCAGTCGTGCAACATGATCGGCACGGCCTTCAAACCTTTCGACGCCGCAGATGGCAAGCTGGAGCTCGGCACCGACGCGGCCCGGTGGAAGAAGCTGACGGCCTGCAACATGAGGCTGTCGTCGTCGACAGCCGGCGCGGGAGGCGACGTGTATGCTGAGCTGTGGCGCGGCACCAAGGCTTCGTGGAAGATTCTCAACACGGGAGGCGAGCTGAAGTTCCAGAGCAATTACACCGACAAGGTCGGCACGTACTTCGATTGCATGGTGCTCTATTACAACACGGGCAACGCCTACTTCAAGAACGACCTGGCCATCGGCACGACAACTTTCCTCTCCGGGTACATCCATTCGCGCAAGCATCTGGTGATGGGCTGGAGCAACCTCTTCTTTACGAAGACCGTCAACGGTGCTGGGAAGGGATTGTATTTCGCGCCGACCGATGATGACGGCACTCTCGGACTTTACGCCCATGAGGCCCGCACGTATAAGATAAGCTCGTTCAAGTTCTATTACGACGGCACTTTTTATGCAAAAACCGGCATCTACTCCGACGGGTACGTTTCGGCCAAGGGGCAGAACTCATCGTCTGACCGACGGCTTAAGACCGACATCCGCACTCTGGAACTCTCGCTCGACGATATCACCAAGGCCCCTCTTGTGAAGTACAAGTGGAAGGACAGCGGACGCAGCGACGTGGGCACCATCGCGCAATATTGGCAGTGTGTCTTGCCCGAGGTAGTCGGCAAGGACCGCGCCGGCTATCTGACTGTGGACTACGGTAAGCTGGCTCATGCGGAGGTGATTACCGTGGCTCTGCGTACCAAGCGGCTCGAAGAGCGCGTGGCTGAGCTGGAGCGTGAGAATGGCCGGCTCAAACAGAAGTTGAACGCTTTAACACAAAGTATCATATGAGTTACAATAATGGAATCATAACGGCACCGGTCAACACAAGCGATGTCGGGCAGGCTATCGGATGTAGCAGCCACGACGTGAAGACACTGTGTTCATACGCCGACATAAATCCTTGGGCAACCTACAAACCGGAGGCTACCGGGAGTGCGGCACCCCTGACTTTTGCCGACAGACAGGCTAACAACTTTGGTCTGAAGGTTGGCACAGAGTATACCGGAGCCAATATCGTGACGAGTATCCGTAACGGTACATTCTCGGGCGGGTGGACTTACACCAGGCTCGGCACCAGCAATTACGGAAGATTGACCGATTTCGTGAGCGAGGATGGTAAGTCGGGCTACGATCACAACGTCCCGTCACCATTCCCGACCCTCCAAGATGGCTTCTATATTATCGGTGGTCAAAGCACTGTGATAAATTGCGGATTGCCATTCGTAACGACAGATGGCTCCAACCTTCAATTAGGGAACTTTTTGGGTAAAAACAACGAATATGGTAATTGGTATTTTTGCATCCTTCTTGTGAATAAGGATAAAACGAAGACCAATATTCTGGTGAAAACCGCCACTGTTCCCGTTAAATCAATGGCCAACTGGTCGATAGACCTTGGCAGTGTTAATCAGAGTTACGCGGGTGAATATGTCGGCGTCGCTCTGTTATCAAGCAAAACAATAACGAACAATACGATACTCACCGACACAAGGTTTGTCGGTCTCGGATCAAACGGCGCTACGATAACTCTGGGAACAACGTCTCAAGCCTACGCTGTCAATTTGAGTTGCGAGTATTTTCTCATAAAGAAGCGCGTCAAATACTCGGTTTCTATTTTCAACAATGATACCAAGACAGTATCATTCCCGACTCCCTCTATTCAATTGGGAACATCCCTGGATGCTGGCAACTTCAAGACGTTGAAAACATTCACATCCCAGTCAGTAGCCTCAAAGAAAGATTGGCATGACGACGGTTACGCGGATATTCCCTCGGACGTGGATCCGAACACCTACAAGTATTGCCGTCTGCAATGCCCGGGGCTCTTTACTACACCCTGGCAAGCATTTGCAGAGAGCCTCAAGCCGCTCGACCCCGATCCCATTCCATTGACATAATTTGATAATCATCTAAATTTTTTAGAACTATGAATACCGAGAAAGTAAGAATCGTGGAGCAACGCCACAGCAGTGTGACCAACAAGGTAGAGAACATCCCGGCAGAGGGTGGTCTCACAGTATCGGCCGATGTGACCGAGCAGAACGGCCAGGTGACGGGCATCGACACCATCGAGGTGAAGGATGCCGAGGGTGTGGTAGTCTGGAGCGGCTACGCCAGCCCCAACTTAGGAGGCAACTTCTACACCGCAGGCCGTGAGCTGGAGGTGATGACCGCCCTCATCGAGTTTATCAACGCAGTACGTAACAACTAAAAACTACAGGATCATGTCAGAGACAGTAAAGAAGAGTGTGAAGACCTCAGACGCAGTGAGCGTCTACAACGTGTTGAAAAGCCTCAAGATCGCCAAGATGGCGAAGGAGGATCAGTTTGCCGTGCTTCGCGCGGCACGTGCCCTGAAGCCTGTGGCAACAGGCTTCGACGACTTCGTAAAGGACGCTCAGGAGCGTCTCAAGCCCGAGGGCTTCGACGAGATCGTCGAGAAGAGCCAGCGCTTCGACTCGCTCACCGACGACGAGAAGCGCGAGGTGAACACCGTGGCCGCTGCCTACCAGAAAGACGTTGACGACTGCGTCAAGCCGGAGCTCGACAGCGACAAGGAGATCGACTCCTTCACGCCACTCTCCGAGGATGCCATCGCGGCCATCGCCACCGGCAACGAGCACCTCGACGTGCAGACCCTGATGCTCCTCCAGGACATCTGCGGGTAATTTCTTAATCTTATCGGAGGAGCTAAAGCGGCTCCTCCGATATCTCACATTTCAAACTATGAAGCATCTTAAACAAGAATTCGATAAGCTGACGTTCAAGGAGTCTTTGAGCTACGGCATAGCGATCATGTCGATCGTACTCGGTTTCGTGCTGCTATTCTGTGGCATGTTTACCGAGCCGAAGGGACAGATTCATGAATCGGTGCTGACGGCCTTCGGCCTTGTGCTCATCTTTGTGGGCACTATCATCGGAATATCAAATCACTCGGCCAACGAGTTGGTGAAAATTCGGGGTGCTATCCCCGGTCTTATCCAGGAGATGCTCAAATGGTCTGACAAAACCTCGGAGCATCCGCAGGAGGCAAATGGAAAGGAGGCGACTGATGGCTGAGCGGACGAAGATGATTGTGCTGTTGGATAACGGCCATGGTGTATCTACGCCGGGCAAGTGCAGCCCCGACGGAACGTTGAGGGAGTATGCCTACGCGCGAAAGGTGGCCCGGGAGGTGGCGGCGCGGCTCAAGCGTCTGGGCGTGGATGCGCGTTTGCTTGTGCCCGAGGATGCCGACATACCGTTGGGCGAGCGTGCGTCGAGGGTTAACGCTGTGTGCGATCAGGCTGGCGCGTCGAGGGTGTGTCTGGTGTCGGTGCATCTCAACGCGGCTGGCAACGGCACGAAGTGGATGTCGGCTACGGGCTGGGAGGCCTGGACCACGAAGGGACAGACGCGGAGCGATGTGCTGGCCGATTGTCTGTATGATGCCGCTGAGCGTGTGCTCGGCGGGATGTTTCCTGGCGTGCTTAAAGTGCGCACGGATATGACCGACGGCGACCGCGACAAGGAGGAGAACTGGACTATCCTGTATCGATCGAAGTGTGGGGCTGTGCTGACGGAGAATTTCTTCATGGATAATCGCGCGGATGCTGATTGGCTGCGCTCTGACGCGGGCTTTGACGCGATCGTGCGGCTGCATGTGGATGGCATCATGGAGTATCTGAAACAGAATGGGTGAAAAGTAAGGGAGCCGCTTTACAGCTGACTCCCTCGGAGGTGGTTGTATGCTACGTTTATAAAATACGGACAATCTTTGGAAAACCCCGGTGGACGGCCGGGGCGTGATGGGCAATTATAAAAGTTTAAGGACGAGTGAGAGTTTTTGAGCTTCCTCCATCTATTCAAGGAGTGCTTTCGATTGCAAATTTAATCATTTTTGGCAATATGGCAAAGAGTTTTTTTTGGTTTTTGGTGGCGGTGATACTGGGGATGGTGGCCGTCGGACTTTGTGGATGTAGGGCTCGCAGGGTAACGGAGCAGGTTGTGACGGAGAGATCGGTGTCGGTGCAATCGGATTCGCTTTGGCGGATGATGGCTCGTTGGTATGCGGCCACGGAGCGTGAGAGAGTATCTGACAGGAGCGACCGCTCTGTGTGGCATTGGGAGAGCGCGACCGTCAACGAGGCTGGCGACACGCTGCGGCATGAGGTCAAGGATAAGGAGGCAACGGTGTATGTGCATCTGGAGGAGAGCGAGAGGGCTGTGCTGTTGGCTCGCATTGATTCGCTGGAGCGGGTGAAGGCTCAGCGGGATACGGTGTATATTGATAAGGAGGTAAAAGTGACGACACTTGTGGAGAGGGAGCTGTCGGTGTGGGAGCGTTTCAGGCTTCGGACGTGGGCATGGCTGGCTATCGCTTTAGCTGTGTTGGCCGGGTATACCTGGAGATGGCAGTTGCTGAGGATGTTTCAACGAATACTGACTAAGGTCTGATCTTTGGTAATTGGTTGTTTTTAGACGATCGGCCACCCCTTTGAGGAGTGGCCGATTTTATTGTTCTATTTGTCGGATTTTGCCCATTATGGGGACAAAAGCCAACGTTATAATTTACAATTCGCTGATTGTCAAACCACTAAAATACTATAGTGGAATCGTGAGAGAGGCGTCGTGGAAGCGCCTCTCTCTTTTTTGTGTTTATCTATGCAGGATTTAGCTCACTGTAGTCACTGAAGTATTTCTTGATTCTCTCGACTTGACTGCGGAGAATATGTGAAAAACGAAATGACTTCTTCACTCTGTCAATTCCGTACATGTCAAAAAGATAGCCGAAAGAAGCATTTAAAAAAACAGTTGAAACTGCATCTTGCCCTTCCATATCAAAAAGAATTACATCATTTAGATTGATGGCGTCAGCAGCAACTTTGGCTACCGCCGCACCTGCTTTGGCCGCATCTTGATATATATCAAAAAAATCTTTAATTACGATAGTTGCCATATGTCTTGATATTTTTAGAATTCAAAATCGTCTATATAATCCTCACTCTCAAAAGAGCTGACAGGTATATTGAAGTAAATGAGAGTTCCTTTGAAATCAAAGGGAGTCTTGAACGTCTTTTGGCGTTCACGTTTTTCAGAACAAATATATAGTTCCCTGCCACTAAGGATTCTTATCGTGCCACCATATTCACATATACAGCTTGTCACTGTATCTAATCCAAACCCACGATTGTGAGTATTAGACCTAGCTGATATACCTTTCAGAGTAGCAGTTTCTATATATTTCCCGTCGATTTTCTGTCTCCCTTTTTTTAAAGAATTTTCAATCCCTATACCGAAATCACAGAATGCCACATATAACATTTGTTCTTCTTCCTTATAATTGATAAAAGAATAAGCAATCCCCTTTGCATCGGCATGGTCTGCTATATTAGCATATAATTCATCCAATATAACTTTAAGGCCAGAAAGATCCTTTGCTTGGAAATATTTTCTTTTTAGATAGGACGCCACATGTTGACTATAAGCTAGAACATGGGGAAGCTCCACTTTCCATAAATTGAGGTTATATCCGCTTTTACTTTCGATATGGGCCACTTCCTTCTGGAAATATTCATCAAAGTGAAGTTCTTTAACCAGTAATTCTTCCAGTCCGTGTGAGGCTGTGAGTTCTTCGCTGAGACACCCTTCTTTTTTCAACATCATCACAAGGCAGGCCAGAGTAACAAAATGGACAGGAGAAAAATGTGATAAATCTGAATTTGAATTTATTACCACATGTATTCTCTCATTCCTGTATTTCCCACGGATAATATTCCCCTGCTCCCGACAGATATTATCTAACCAGGATCCAACTTTGTGAGTGTCAAAACTGATTGTATTGTTCGATATGTGATTTTCCATATTTTGTGGCTCCTTGCTCAAACGGATTAAATATTAGGTGCAAAGATACGAAATCATAGGGAGATTCAGAAATATCAAAGAAAAAATCTTTAATAAATGCTCTTTTGAACCTATTTCAGAATTTTACAATATATAAATGATGTTAGTTTTAAAGATAATTTCTAATTTTGTACTGGAGTATTCCACCCAACCCATAGAATAAGCCCGGATTCGTTCCCCCCTTATTAGGGTTAGTTGAGAGGTTATTATAAATAGCCTCTTTTTACGGTGATGTCTTTCCTGTGGCGATGAGGATAGGGTGGGGGAGGGGTTTTTGAAGGAATATTGGGTGCGGGCGTAAGATTTGTGGG
>CAYWWE010000003.1:44907-50022 GCA_964461785.1 uncultured Bacteroides sp. | reverse complement strand
GGAGGGATCAGCGGTAGGTCTCTGTCAGGGCGTAGACGGCCGAGAGGAGGCGCTCGTCGGCCTCGGTGAGCTCAACGGAGCGGCGCGCCATGACGCGGCGCGCCGTGTCGAGAAATTTCTTCAGCGCCACGGTGTCGAATCCCGCCGCCGAGCCCTCCGAAAACGAGGCCACGAAATTGCGCGGAAATCCGGTGCCGTGGATATTGACCCCGACGCCCGTCACCGTAGCCGTGTTGAGCATCGTGTTGATGCCCGCCTTGGAGTGATCGCCCATCACCAGCCCGCAGTGGAGCAGACCGGTCCTGACGAAGCGGCGCTGCGGATAGCTCCATTGCTTCACCTCCGTGTAGTCGTTTTTCAGATTCGAGGCATTGCACCCCGCGCCGATATTACACCACTCCCCGATCACGGCATTGCCCAGAAATCCGTCGTGGGCCTTGTTGCTGTAGCCCTGGACAACGACATTGTTCACCTCGCCACCGATGCGGCAGTGAGGACCGATAGCGGTGGGGCCATAGATGCGCGCGCCCATATTGACGATCGTGTGGGCGCCGATGGCGATGGGGCCGCGCAGGCAGCTCCCCTCCCCTATCTCGGCTCCCTCGCCGATATACACCGGGCCGCCGGTGGTCGAGATCACCGCGCCCTCCACCCTCGCGCCCGGCTCGATAAAGAGCCTGTCGGCGGGGCCTACGAGCGTGTTGGTGGCGCTCAGCGGGCAGGAGGTGCGTCCGCGCGTGACCAGAGGGAAATCCACCTCCAGAGCGGCACCGCAATACCTGAATATGTCGTGGGGACGCACCAGACGCAGCGGGTGTCCCGTCCCGTCGTCGGTGCCGGCTATCTCGGCCGCGTCGGCGGTCTCCGTTGCCCCGGCATCAGCCGGATACTTCTCCAGCAGATACTCCGCTCCGGCAAGGGGCGAGCACACGGCTCCCTCCACCATCTGCCGGCGCTCGGCCATGGTGAGGATCCCGAGTCTGATCATGGCCACGGGTCGCGTGAACGTGAGCGGGAGCAGGCTCTCGTGAGCCTCTCCGTCGGCAAGCGCTATATGCCTCATCATTTTTCTGAGTTAAGACGGTAGATTACCTGCGGATCGGGGTCGTCCTCGGTCCTGAAATAAGCAAACTCGACCTTCACGTCGCCCTTGTCGGGCTTGACCATCAGCGCGGTCATGTCGTCGGTCAGGTCGCCCGACAGCTCATAGAGATGCCACACCCCCTTCTGCCCCATCTCCTTCATCCCCTTTGTGGGATAGGCCGTAGAGCGGTCGCCATGCTCCAGCACCCCTATGATAGGGTTGCTCTCCACAAAGCTCAGCATATTGATCTGAAACAGATGGCCGCGGGCGTTGGGATTGTTGAGCGTCGACCCGAATCCCTTGTATTTCACCGGATTGGTCACATTGCCGAAGGTGCGTGTATCGGCCAGGCGCCCCGACCTCTGCACCACGAGCTTATATCCCATCGCATCAGTCACATTCCTCACCCGCTCCGACAGCTCGGCCCCCGACGAGCCGAATATCATGACACAGAGATGCCGGGCAAGCAGCGAGCAAAACCGTATGTCGGCCTCGCGCTCCAGCACCGACTCGAGAGTCGACGATCCATTCTGGAAATACGACCGCACTATCCATTCGGCAAGCGCGTCTTTCTCTTCGAGCGTTTTGGCCGTAGAGACCGGCGGACGGTTGCCGAACTGAAATGTGTTGAGGAGTGAACGTAAGAGTGGCATAATGAAATGATCTATTGGACTTCACAAATTTATGCCATACATCTCACGCCCTCCAAATGTGTAACTTCAATGTCACCGACATGTCACCGCCGCATCCTCCGTCGGCATTTCTGACCAATTCAGATGCATTTTTGGCGAATCATGATCGTTTCGTTTGGTATTATTCAAAATTCTTTATAATTTTGCATTTAGGAGAATACTCCCCTCGCCTCAAGCATGGCGCGGAAGCTGTTTTTTCCCTCAAAAAATCATCTGATCAATCTTCAACTTTACTTACAACTCATAAATCTACACAAACTTAACACCCTCACCGCCCCTCCCGGCCGGCTGGCCGTCCGGGAGATGCGCTGCGGCTTCACATCCTATCCTATCACAGACCATCTCTATCCCTCGTTATGAAAAAACTACTGCCATTCCTATTATCCCTGCTCACCCTGGCTCTCCCGATGTCAGCGGCAGTGGGCGATAAATTTCAATATGCATATCCTGCAGACGCATCTCCCGAAAAGCCTTTTTCACTGGGTTTTCACGTTCTCCAACGCGGACTTATCTCCTCTCTCTATATACCCAACCCCGAAAAACCGAGATACTATTGGGACGAGCAGTTTCTGACCTCTCCGGTCACCCTGACCTACAACATCACCTCTGACAACACCGTCGAGGTGGTGTTTGAAGCGTCGTATATGGATCTGGTGGATATCGTTATCCCTGACAAGGTGACCGATCCCGCAACGGGAGCCGAATACACCGTCACTACCATTGGCAAGATGGCATTTGACGACTGCCCAAAAATCCGTTCGGTGATCATGCCCAACACCATCACCCGGATCGAAGACTATGCCTTCAACATGTGCGAAAACAAGTCGCTGCATGAGGGAATCGGATACATCAAGTTCTCAGACGCCCTGACCCATATCGGTAACTATGCCTTCAGAAATTGCCACAACATCAATACCGGCTATTTTATAGAGGGAACACCTATGACGAAGAGCAATTCAAGCTATATGTATGACGGTGATCAATTTCCATTGATTGACCTTGATGATAGCGGCGATTTAATGTCCAAGGATTGCAAATTTTATCCTCCCGGAATTGGAAAGCCGGGCACGTTTAACTATCTTAACCTCCCGGAGACTGTTGAATACATTGGCAAACATGCGTTTGAAGGGTGTTATTACGAGGCAGAAGTCAATAATAAAAGATATGATGCCGGCATAACCAAACTCAGGATCCCAAATCCCGCCTGCGTCATCGACGACTACGCCTTCGCGGGCTGCAAGTTTCTGGAATTGATCACCATTGGCGGTGTATTGAAAGCGAACGGCCTGGAGCCGTCGACGGCCACCGCAAAAAAAGGCCGCATAGGCGATTATGCTTTCGCTGATTGCGAAAACCTTATGAGGATGGATATTCCGGCTTCGATTGAGAAAATCGGCCAAAACGCATTCACCAACTGTTTCCAGAAGCCCAATGAGGTTTCACCCTCAAGCATCAACGATGGATGGACCTGTCACCAGGATCTCCGTTGGGTTTATCCGCGATCATTGTATAATAATGATGAAAATTATTGGGGTTCGATAAGTGTACAGTGGGCTTCTACCCTTCCTCCAAATCCTGCCTTAAAGGTGGATGCCGCGAAAGCTTTTCTTAAGTCCTGGCACACCAACGCCGTTACGATTCAAAGCGACGGAACCGAGATAGGCAGCAATGCCTTCGCCAACTGCCCGCTGCTCGCAAAGGTCGTCATAAATGGCAAACCCGCCATATTAGCCCCTGAGACTTTCGTTAATTGCGGCAACCTATCGAAGGTTGTGATCCCGGAGGGAACATCTCTGATCCCTTCCCGCACCTTTATGAATTGCGCCTCCCTTGATTCCGTCAATCTCCCGGCTTCAATCGTCGAGATAGGTGATTCGGCTTTCTATCAGTGCCCGAAATTTAAACTGACTGAGACTTCACTCCCCTCAGGTCTGAAGAAGATCAATCCTTACACCTTCTATGGGTGTAAGTCGCTGGTCATACCCGGTCTCCCCGATGGGATTGAGTCAATCGGCGAGTATGCCTTCTACGGCTGCCATAAACTGCAAGAAGCTATTGCTATTCCAAATAGCGTAAAGAGCATCGGAGATTATGCCTTTGCTGAATGTTATGTGCATGAGATGACACGCGACGGGGTGTTTACCACCGGTCTGAAAAAGGTCACTATCGGCAGCGGTGTGACTTCGATCGGAGCGCATGCGTTTGATGGGTGCAGGCATCTTTGCCAGATAGAATTTGCAGAGGCCCCGAGCGTGACATCCATCGGTGAGTATGCCTTCCTCAACTGCATGAGCTGTCCGGAAGAAGATTGTAAGGCAATATCACGGCAAAAACTCACTCTGCCTGCCTCTCTCACCTCATTAGGCACCGGCGCTTTCCAAGGCTGCTCCTTCATGCCGACTCTGGAGATCAACGCCGGTCTGGAGGCTCTTCCCGACTATGCGTTTGCCTATTGCACCTCCCTCGAGTCGGTCTCCATTCCTCCCACGCTCACATCCATCAGCTCATCAGCCTTCCTGGGGTGTAGCAACCTCGCTGATCTGGGATCTGCCGGAGATGAAGAAACGCGGTTGGTCGACGGCCTCTATCTCTCTGCCGACGGCACAGAGGTGATCTCGGCCATCCCGGGCATCACGGAGGCTAATATCCCCGAGGGGGTTGTCAGGATACGAAACGGAGCTTTCGCTCACTGTGGATCGCTGACTGAGGTAGTCTTCCCGGAATCTCTGGAATATATCGGTTCGCGCGCTTTCGAACACTGCAACGCTCTCGAATCCATCACTCTGCCCGATGCGGAGATGGGCGATGAGGTTTTCTATTCCTGTCTGGGGATTACACAGGTCACCATTCCCGCCGACTTCAACCGCCCCATCAACGGCAACTGGTTTGAGCGCTGCCTGAATATGAACTATATAGATGTAGAGGAAGGCAACAGCACCTACGCCTCGTATGAAGGCCTGCTCTACACTCCCGATTTCACGACACTTCATCGTGCTCCCTCGGCCATTGAACCTGATCCTGACAAAGGAATAATTGTATTTCATGAAGACCTAACTAAGATCGGTGACTATGCCTTTTCAAATTGTACTCGGCTGTCCAGTATGGTAATCCCGGAGACAGTGACTCACATTGGAGCCCATGCCTTCGATGGATGTTGGTGGGATGAGGAAGGCAGCGGCTTAGCGGAGATTATTTTTTGTAATCCGGCTGTCACGATAGGCGAGTATGCCTTTAACGGATGTGAGGGTTTGGCAGGCGTATTCTGGGAGGGAGAGGCTCCCGAGGGCCAGGTCGGCAGCATCGGCAGCCATGCCTTCAACGGCTGCCACAGCCTTGAAA
>CAYWWE010000003.1:38394-44807 GCA_964461785.1 uncultured Bacteroides sp. | reverse complement strand
CCCATTACCTCGCTCGACCTCCCCGACTCCATTGAGGAGATAGGCGACTCCGCCTTCATGAACTGCAGCAAAGTGATGGCAATCCAGCTCCCGGCTAATTTGAAGAATATCAAGCCCTACACATTCTATAACTGCTTCTCCGATCTACCGTTTAAAGAGGATCCGGGAGAGGATTTCAAGCTCGCGATTAAGATTCCCGATGCTGTTGAGTCAATCGGTGAGTATGCTTTCTATGGGTGCGACTTTATGGAGTCCGAGAAAGAATTAAATTCCAGTTCTTTCGATTACTATGCGTATGTCTATAGTCTCGGTCTTTCGGAAGTGTCAATTGGCAACGGAGTCAAGACTATCGGAGATCATGCTTTTGATGGCTGCCGCCACCTTGTAAAGGTCGATATGGCGCCCTCGGTCACTTCAATAGGCCAGTATGCCTTCAATGATTGCTTTGCCGAAAGTGCATATTCCGCTATTAAAGAAAAGAGGGACCGCAGCGGTAAGCCAGTGGCTGGCGTCAAAGTGGAGGAATTATGGAAGCGCGACCTTAATCCCGACTCCATTACGCTGCCCGATAGTTTAACAACGCTGGGCGAGGCAGCCTTCAGCGGCTGTGCGTTATTGCCCGGAATCAATTTCCCCGATGGGCTGACTCAGATTCCCGCCTATGCCTTCGACGGCTGCCGGTCACTGCCTCTACTCCGGCTCGGCGACGGCGTCACCACCATTGGCCCCTCTGCTTTCGACGGCTGCACCGGAGTGACTGAGATACATATTCCCGCGACTCTCATCAATGCCAGCCGCGCTTTCGTTGATTGCGAAAAGGCCCTGACCGTCTATTACTATGCCTCCGAGCCATGGGAACATTTTGATGAGGCCTTTTTCTCGCCAAAGGTATATGCCAGCGAGGAGGCGACACTTATTGCTAAAGCTGCTCCCATCTCGGTATTGAAGCAGACTTCACCCTGGGCGCTGTTCCATATCATCGATGCCAGCGACCAGACACTTGAGCACAATGTAGGCGCACTGCAGCCAACCGACAATCTCCGGTTCAGGGTTCTCAGCAACACGCCCCACCGCTACTGCGAGGTAGCGGGTCCTTACCAGGAAGCCAGCTCCTACGTCATACCCGAGAAGGTGCTCAACATCAATGAGGACGATCCCACCAACTATGGCCAATATTACACTGTGATCCGTATCGGCAACGATGCGTTTGAGAATAATCTCGATCTCACCGAGATAACCATACCCGCGACAGTGATTGAAATCGGCCAGGAGGCCTTCAACGGATGTCAGAACCTCACCACCATCAACTATGCCGAGGATGGCCTGTATATAACCAACATGGGCGAACGTGCCTTTGCCGACTGCGATGCATTGACATATTTTAAGGTGCCGAAAGGCGTGACCCGTCTCAACACCGAAGTGCTCAAGGACTGCCGCGGCCTGCTCACGATCGAGATGCATCCGGGCGTGACCGAGCTCGGCAAAGGCGCGCTGATGGACTGCCGCCACCTCCGCGAGTTTAAGTATGCCGACGGATGGAATCTGGAGATCATCGACGACTATGCGCTGAAAAACTGCATCGAGCTCACGGCGGTCAACATCCCCTACGGCGTAACGAAAATCGGCAACGAGGCTTTCTACTATTGCCAGAAACTTCTGAAAGCAAACCTCCCCTCTACCCTGACCGAGATTGGCGAGAATGCTTTTGAGAACTGTGAGGTGCTCGAGACCATAAATATGTTTAACGTGGGCGACAGCATTCCTGAGCTGACGGGCAATCCGGGCCTCAAGAATCCCCTGTGCCGCATCTATGTCCAGCACACCTCTCTGGATGCATACCGGCAGGCATTCCCGATGCTGAGCCACCGCATCCTGTCGGCCATCAGCATAGTGCCCCCGGCTTCCAACAAGCTCCGCTTTGTCCCCGACACTCCTCTCGAGCTCGAGTTGATCAAGAATGTGCCCCACACCTCGCTCACATGGTCATCTTCCAACGATGAATTTGTGCCGGTCGCCTCAGGCGAGGGCGACGCCATCTACCTCAAGGGCGTAGGCATAACCACAGTCACAGTCGAGACCGACAAGCATCTTTATGCCAACTACTTCAACCACGAGTGCGAGCTCAAGGTCTATCCCCAGAGAGCCGATGCCAACTGGGACGGCGCGTTTGACATCTCCGATGCCGTAAACATAGCCTACTATGTGGTGAAAAACGATGATGAGCTGATAAACGCGTTCAGCACCCGCACCGACATGAACGAAGAGGAGTGGAACGATTTCTACTACGAAGGCGCCAACCTCAACGGCGACCGTCACATCTCCTTTGCCGACGCTTCGGCAGCCATGAAGGAGGTGCTCAACCAGAATCCCGACGGTGCGCTCACTCCGGGCCGTAGCGCCGGAGCCGATCCCGACGCCGATGCCCTGATCGTAGGCACCAACATGACTGCTGCCGACGGCGGCGCCATGATGATCCCCGTAGGGCTCGACAGCCGCACCGAGCTCGTGGCCCTGCAGGCCAACATCCGCGTGCCCGAGGGTATCGCTCTCGTAGATGTAGCCGCAGGCGAGGGCGCTGCCGGCCACACCCTGAGCTCGCGCCGCATCGACAGCCGCACCATGCGCGTGATCCTCTTTGACCTTTCAAACTCGACTTTTGCCGCCGACGGCTCGCCCCTGCTCCGCCTCACCGTCAAGGGAGGAGAGATCGGCCCCGACGACATAGAGATCTCGGGCATCGTGGCCTCCGACATTACCTCAAGGAGCCATCAGCTCATTGCCCGTCCCGGTCAGGTGATCCCCACCCCCACCGGAGTTGACAAGGTGTCGGCCGACGATGACACCGAAGCCCTGAGCCCTGGCGCCATCAGCGCCTCTGCCGACGGCATAGTCATCACCGCCTCACGGGGCAGCAAAGTGATGGTCTGCACGGTCGATGGCCGCGTGGTACGCTCACTGACCACCTCGTCCGGCTCCGAATCGATCTCTCTGCCCAAGGGCATCTACCTCGTGTCGGTCAACGGCTCCGCCACTAAAATCGCAGTAAAATAACGACGATGAAAACGCTCCATAAGATCCTTTTCCTGCTGACGCTGCTCACCGCACTGTCGGCCCCGGGCGTCCGGGCTCAATCTGCCGGCTCCCAGGCATCCAACAGCCTCTATGTGCGTCCGGCCAACCTCATGCCCGGCACCACCGGCACCCTCGAGTTCATTCTCGACGCCACCGACAAGTTCTACGGCTTCCAGGCCGAAGTGACCCTTCCCGAAGGCCTGGAGGTTGTGATGAAGCCCGACGGCAAGAAACCCGACATCGACCTGACCGATCTTGTAGACGGCACTTATGTGATTGTAGGCAACGTCGACGGAGGGGGCAAGATCCTTATGGGCGCTTTCTCCAGCGCTGCTGACCCGGCTCCGATCGCATCTCAGGCCGGAGCCATAGTAAGCATGAAGGTGAGGATGGCCGAGGACTTTACCGGCGGCAGCATCATGGTAGACGGGATACTGATGGTCACACAGGATGATCAGGATTTCCCGCTCGATCCTTACGAATATGTCTACGCCGAATCCATCACCCTGAGCAATGAAACCCTTGAGCTCATGCACACCGAGTCGACCGGCCTGCTCGCTATCTTCCATCCCGAAAACACCACCGACCGCACCATAACCTGGACATCGAGCAACGAGAGCGTGGCCACCGTCGACTCCGAGGGCAACGTGACCGCCGTCTACCCCGGCAGTGCCGTGATCACCGCCACCAACTTCATCGGCAAGGCGGCCTCATGTCCCGTCGAGGTGATCCGCCGTCCCGTCGAGGCGATCAACATTGTCGAGATCCCCAAGGGACAGACCCACAACATGAGTGTGGGCGATGGGATAACCCTCACGGCAGAGATCACACCCGTAGAGGCCGTCTACTGGCCGGTGGAATGGACCTCGAGCGATCCCGAAGTAGCCACGGTGTCGGCCGACGGAGAGGTGAAGGCACTGAAAGCCGGCACGACCGTGATCCGCGCCGCCGCAAACGGACAGATCGACGAGCGCGTTGTGATGGTATGGAGCCTCTCGCTGACCAACAACAGCCTCATAGCCGACGTAAATCAGATGGAGGAGATGAAAATCTATGCCATCGTCCGCCCCTACACCGATCATGAGGGAAATTCCCTCAATATCGAGGACAGGAGGGTCTCTGCCACGTCATCTGACGAGGATATTGCCACTGTGGAGGTAAAAGTTATGGAAGACGAGTTCGACGAGGAGGGACACCGGATGATTGCCCTCTTCATCACCCCGAAAGACGTAGGCACAGCAACCATTACCGTCAGCACCAACTCGGGCTACGGCCTACCCGCCACCTGCACGGTGTCGGTCCACGACGGCTATGTGGCACCCACCAAGATCGCCCTGTCGACCAACGATCTGATCAAGATGATCGTCAACGACATCGCACAGCTCGAAGCCACCGTCAGCCCTGACAACGCCACTGTCAAGTCAGTGGAATGGCGCTCGTCAAACCCTGAGGTTGCGTCGGTCGATCATCTTTCAGGTCTGGTCACAGCCCATTCCGTAGGCATCGCCACCATCTATGCCTCCACCATCAACGGCATCACCGACTCCTGCGCCGTGATGGTCAACAGCGTGTCGCTCTCCAACACCGAGCTGCTGATGCGCGCCGGATATTCAACGGAACTCGACGTGTTTGTGCGCCCCACCGAGCATCTTCCTAACCAGCGGGTGACCGTGGAGTCGAGCGACCCGGCTATTGTCACAGCCCAGGAGATCGGAGCGGGCAAACTCACCTTCAAGGCTCTCGCGCCGGGCACCGCCACTATCACCGTCACCTCCGTCTACAATGACCGGGCCATGGCCACCTGCTTTGTCACCGTCGAGCCGGAAGATAACATCACGGCTGTTGAAAGCATATCGGTCAGCCCTACCTCGCTCGTGCTGGAAGTAGGTGATAACCCCTTTACCCTCACCGCCACCATCGAGCCCGAAAATGCCACCGACAAGACCCTCACATGGCGGTCGGACGAAATACACGTTGCCACGGTTGACCAAAACGGCAATGTGACCCCCGTCGCCCCGGGCGAGGCCACGATCCTCGTGTCGTCGTCAAACGGCAAGACAGCCGAATGTAAAGTAACAGTGAAGGGTGAGATTGTCGCGACCGAAATCTCGATAACCAACAACGACCTCACCCTGCGGCTGGGCCGCACAGCCGAGATTCAGGCTATTGTCAAGCCCGACAATGCCACCGACAAGAGCGTCAGCTGGACGTCGGCCGATGACGACATTGCGTCGGTGGATGTCAAAGACGGCATCTCGACCGTCACGGCAAATGCTTTGGGCACCACCACCCTCACCGCCTCCTGCGGCTCGGCTTCGGCCACCTGTACCGTCACCGTTATCCCCGAAGATCCCAATGAATTTATCCAGGTGTCGGGTATCACGCTTGAGCCTGAAGAACTCAACATGGAGGCCGGCACGGAGTCTGCACTCACTGCCACAATCACTCCTGATAATGCATTTGTCAAGACCGTGACCTGGAAATCATCAGACCGCTCCGTGGCCACCGTGTCGCAGACCGGCGTAGTCTCAGCCGTGGGCGAGGGTGTAGCCACAATCTTTGCATCGTCGGCCAACGGCCTGACCGCAACCTGCCTCGTTACGGTTGAAGACGGCGAGATCCCGGTTACCGGAATCACCCTGACCAACACGACCCTCAACATCCGCGTAGGCCATGAGGCCACCCTCATCCCGATCATCACCCCTGCCAATGCCACCAATAAAGAGGTGAAATGGGAGTCGCAGGATCAGTCCATCGCAACTGTCGACCAAAACGGCAAAGTGACCGGCGTAGAGGTCGGCGAGACCGACATTATCGTCACCTCCTATGCCAACAAAAACGTGACGGCAATCTGTCATGTTACCGTGCGCAATGATTTCATCCCCGTGGAGTCCATCACCGTTGAGCCGGCATCACTCTCGTTCGAACTTCCCAAGAACGATGGCACAACCGCAGGACTCACTGCCACTGTGAAGCCCGATGAGGCTACCGACAGGACAGTGACATGGAAATCCTCCGACTGGGCCGTTGCCACGGTCGATGAGACGGGCATGGTGACGATCCAGGGCGCGGGCAAGGCCACCATCTATGCCTCGACATCCAACGGCCTCACCGCCGAGGTGCCCGTAACCGTGATCCAGCGTCAGGTCACCGCCATCACGCTCGACAAGACATATCTGAGCATGCTCGTTGACAGCGACGAAACGCTCACGGCCACCATCGTGCCCGAGACTGCCACGGATCAGGAAGTGATATGGTCGTCGAACAAGCCGGAGATTGCCACCGTCGACCAAAACGGCAAAGTGACCGCCCATAGCCTCGGCACCGCTGAAATAACAGCC
>CAYWWE010000003.1:8923-38294 GCA_964461785.1 uncultured Bacteroides sp. | reverse complement strand
CGACCAAAACGGCAAAGTGACCGCCCATAGCCTCGGCACCGCTGAAATAACAGCCGCATCCCACTCCGACTCGATCATAAAGGCCACCTGCGATGTAGACGTGATAGCCAACAAGGTCACCGGCATTCGCCTGAGCGTGCCTCCCTACCAGACCTTCACACTTACTGAGAAACCCGACGGGACCTATCTGATGAATCTCGCAGAGAAATCTCAGTGCCAGCTCATCGCCACTCTGGAGCCCGTCGGAATCCAGAACAAGAAAGTGACCTGGGAATCCTCGGATTCTGACATGGTGCAGGTCTACTCCAACGGCACCCTTGTTTCCTCCCTACTGCCGGAAGGGGTCAACTCTATCTCCGTCGTCATCACTGCCAAGGTGAAAGAGGATAATGTCACCGCCATGTGCACCGTGACGATAGTGAGAGGCGGCTCGACAGGCCCTGAGCCCACCGGCGCCGTGCTCATCATCGAGCCAACCTACCTGCGCGTCGACGAGGGGACAACGACCCAGCTCACCGCCCTGATCTATCCGGAAGACACCTATGCCGGCGTTGTCACCTGGTGGTCGTCGAAGCGTGACATCGCCACCGTCAGCGACAAGGGCCTTGTCACCACCCTCAAGCCCGGCTCGACAATCATCACCGCCGAGACCACAACCGGCCTCATCGCGAGCTGTCTGGTCAATGTCATGCCCACGAGCGGCATCGGCGGCGTGGAGAGCGACGACCCAGTCGGCATCCGCCCCGTGACCGGCGGCCTCGAGATCAGCGGCCTCGCTGAATCGACCTTCGTCGGAGTCTACAACATCCTCGGCGTGCCTGTATTCGCCCGCAAGGCCGGCAGCCCAACCCTGACGGTCGGCATCCCGGCGCGCGGCACCTACATAGTGAGGATCGGCAACCGCGTGCGCAAGATAGTGATCTGACCGCTCCCCTTCATGACGGATAAAAATTTTTCTGCTAAAAAATTTAATAAGCCGTTTTGAGGGTTTGGAGATTTTTGCTAATTTTGCCGCGCAAATGGAACAAAGCGCCCGTCTGCACCTCAACGAAATAAACAAAAAACAAACAATATCACCCTTTACCCACCCAAATGATAATCGTACAAGTTAAAGAAGGCGAGAACATTGAGCGCGCGCTGAAGAAATTCAAGCGTAAATTCGAGAAAACAGGCATCGTGAAAGAACTCCGCAGCCGTCAGGCTTTCCAGAAGCCTTCTGTTGTCAACCGTAAGAAGATGATGAAGGCTATCTACGTGCAGCAGCTCCGCGCCGTAGAGGAATAAGATCCCCTTCCGCAACATTACCTTCCCACATAACGCACTAAGCAAGGCTACCTCCACCGGCGAGGCTGCCTTGCTTTTTGTATCTCCTCCGGCCCCCCGCTCCTGAAACCGGTCTCCCGCCCCTCGCCCAATCAACTTTTTTTTGCATGGGAGATAAAAAAAGTTTAATTTTGCGATTAGACACCCGCAAGCGTTGTTTTACAATCAGCGACATAACAAATTCCTCCCAACATACAGATATGAGCGAAACCAACCAGCAGCTTATTGACAGCATCGTGGCCAAGGCCAAGACCTGGCTCACCGACGCATACGACGACGAGACCCGCGCCGAGGTGCGCGCCATGCTCGACGCCGACGACAAGACTCCCCTCATCGAGGCCTTCTACCGCGACCTCGAATTCGGCACCGGCGGCCTGCGCGGCATCATGGGCGCAGGAACCAACCGCATGAACATCTACACCGTGGGCGCAGCCACTCAGGGCCTGGCCAACTATCTCAAGGAGGCCTTTGCCGATCTGCCCCAGATCTCAGTCGTTGTGGGCCACGACGTGCGCAACAACAGCCGCCGCTTTGCCGAGGTTGTTGCCGACGTGTTCTCGGCCAACGGCATCAAGGTGTATCTTTTCGACTCATTCCGCCCCACTCCCGAGCTCTCCTACGCCATCCGCAAGCTCGGCTGCCAGAGCGGCGTAAACATCACCGCCTCACACAACCCCAAGGAATATAACGGCTACAAAGCCTACTGGGCCGACGGCGCTCAGGTGCTCGCTCCCCACGACGTCAACATCATCCGCTGCGTCGAGGCCATCAAGGGCGCCGAGGAGATCAAATTCAAGGGCAACCCCGACCTCATCACCATCGTGGGCGACGACATCGACAAGCCCTATCTCGAAGCCATCAAGGGTCTCAGCCTCAGCCCCGAGGCCATCGAGCGCCACAAAGACCTCAAGATCGTCTACACCCCCATCCACGGCACCGGCGTGAAGCTCATCCCCGACTCGCTCGCCAACTTCGGCTTCACCAACATCATCCACGTGCCCGAGCAGGATGTGCCCAGCGGCGACTTCCCCACCGTCGAGAGCCCCAACCCCGAGAATCCCAGCGCAATGGCAATGGCGATCGCCAAGGCCAAGGAGACCGGCGCCGACCTCGTGGTGGCCTCCGACCCCGATGCCGACCGTATCGGCGCCGTGATCCGCGATGCCAAGGGCGAGTATGTGCTCCTCAACGGCAACCAGATCGTGATGATCCTCCTCAACTATCTCATCACCCGCAACCGCGAGCTCGGCCGCCTCGACGACAAGTGCTACATCGTCAAGACCATCGTGACCACCGAGACCATCAAGAGCATCGCCGAGAAAAACGGCTGCCCCATGTATGACTGCTACACCGGCTTCAAGTGGATCGCAGCCGTGATCCGCGACCTCGAAGGCAACGGCCGCTACCTCGGCGGCGGCGAGGAGAGCTACGGCTTCCTGGCCGAAGACTTCGTGCGCGATAAGGACTCTGTCAGCGCCATCTCACTCATGGCCGAAATCGCCGCCTGGGCCAAGGACAAGGATATGGACTTCCTTGCCATGCTTCAGGACATCTACATGAAATATGGCTTCTCGAAGGAGTGTGGCGTGTCGGTTGTCCGCCAGGGCAAGGCCGGCGCCGAGGAGATCCAGGCCATGATGAAGGCCTTCCGCGAGAATCCTCCCAAGCAGCTCGGCGGCAGCCCCGTGGCCGAGATCAAGGACTATGCCTCGCTCGAGCTCACCAAGCTGCCCGAAGGCACCAAGAGCAAGCTCGACATGCCCGCCACCAGCAACGTGCTCCAGTATTTCACCGCCGACGGCACCAAGGTTTCCATCCGCCCGTCGGGCACCGAGCCTAAGATTAAATTCTATATCGAGGTGAAGGGCCATCTCGACAGCGCAGCCGACTATGACCGCGCCAATGCCGACGCAGAGGCCAAAGTAGAGGCCGTCAAGAAAGATCTCGGCATCTGATAGCGACCCATTACCCTCCCCCAATCTGTTATCCTCCGGCCCAATTTGCCGGGGGATAACTTTTTTTACATCTTTTCAACAATATATATGAGCAAAAAGGGTTAATTTTGTGGGAGTTTTAACCAAAAGTCGACCTATGTTATCGCGAGTCATCCGCCTTGTCCTGCTTTATATCGTCGCCGTGCTCGTCATGGTGGCAGGCCATCTGTTGTTTATGGCCTGTCTGCCCGGGATCTATGGCGACATTGATCTCGCCACAAGGCTCGACGTAGTGGTGGCCGGACTCAGGATGGATTGCTCCATAGCCGGGTATCTCTCCATCCTCCCCGCCCTCATCCTCATCTTCTCCCTCTGGCTCATCCCCCGCGCCACCGACCGCCTGCTCAAGATCTACTACATAGCCGCCTCCGCCCTGACCGGAGCCCTCCTCACCCTCGACACCATCCTCTACTCCTACTGGGGGATCAAGCTCGACACCACCCCATTCTTCTACTTCTCCTCCTCGCCCACCCTCGCTCTGGCCAGCGCTTCGGTAGCAGAGATAGCGGGCGGCCTCGGCATCTGGATCGCCGCCTCGGCTGTGATCTACCTGCTTTTTGCCGGAGCCATGCGCCTCACCCCGCTTTCCGATCCGGTGAGGATCCACAACCGTCGGTCGTCGCTCATAGTCCTTGTCCTGCTGGCGGCGGCGCTTTTCATTCCGATCAGGGGAGGCTTCACCGTTGCCACCACCAATCTGTCGAGCGCCTACTTCTCCACCGAAGCGCGCCTCAACCATGCCGCCGTCAATCCTATCTTCAGCCTGATGTACTCCGCCACCCACGCCTCCGGCTTCGACAAGGATATGCGCTTCATGGATCCCGCCGAGGCAGCCCGGATCGCCGCCCCGCTCAAGGCTCCCGCCGCCTATCAGTCCACCGCAGCCGACTCGCTGCTGACGGTTGACCGTCCCGACATAGTGCTCGTCATCCTCGAGAGCTTTTCGAGCCATCTGCTGCCGGTCCAGGGGGGCGAGAACATAGCCCCGCGCCTCGACAGCATTGCGCGCTCCTCGCTCCTCATGACCGAGGTCTATGCCTCCAGCTTCCGCACCGACCGCGCCATCCCCGCCATCCTCTCGGGCCTCCCCGCAGCCCCCGACGAGCCCGTGATGAAGCACACGGCCATAGCCGAGCGTCTGCCCGGTCTCCCCGCCGCCCTCGCCCGGGCAGGCTACCGCTCCACCTATTACTACGGTGGCGACATCAACTTCACCAACCAGCGCGCCTATCTCCGCTCGGCCGGCATCGACTCCATAGTCAGCGACACCGACTTCCCCATCTCCCAGAGGATAAGCAAATGGGGAGTCAACGACGGATTTCTGTTTGACCGCGTGGTGGCCGACGAGCGTGCGCGCACCGACGAGCCCGCCTCTCCGCGCCTCACCGTAGTCCAGACCTCAAGCAGCCACGAGCCCTTCGACGTGGGTCCCTTTGTCCGTCATTCCGATCCCGCCGCCAACGCCTTTGCCTATACCGACAGCTGCGTGGGCGCTTTCGTTGACTCCCTTGCGGCCTCACCGCGGTGGGAGCGCACCCTGGTGATCCTCATGCCCGATCATTACGGCTGCTATCCGTCCGTGCCCGACGAGCGCGCCCGCCATCACATACCCCTCATCATGACCGGCGGAGCCCTGGCCACCCGGGGCACCATCGCCACCCCCGCCGCCCAGAGCGATCTGGCGGCCACGCTCCTCGCCGCCCTCGGGCTCCCGGCCGATGAATTTCCTTTCAGCCGCGACATCCTCGCCACCCCGGCCCCGCGGCTGGCCGTATTCTCCGAGCCCGATTTCGCCGCCGGCATCGAGGCCGACGGATCGATGATCCGCCTGCCGCTGACGGGCTCCGTCCCGACCGACTCCTCCTCGCGCCCCCTTCAGGCCTACCTTCAGGAGCTTTACACCTATCTGTCATCTTTATCATCCCAAACAGCAAAATGATCTCTTCCATCATAGAACTTGTCGATAGTCAGCTGCTTCTGCTTGCCAACAGCTGCCACACCGAGTGGGCCGACCATTTCATGATGATGTTTTCGGGCCGCTTCATCTGGATACCGATGTATCTCACACTGGCCTTCATCATCTTCCGCAACTTCCCGCTGCGCAAGGCCGTCGTAGTGCTTGCCGGAGTAGGCATAGCCATAGCGCTCTCCGACCAGATCTGCGCCACCCTCATCCGCCCGCTGGTGGGCAGGCTGCGTCCGAGTCATCCCGACAATCCTCTCTCTGCTTTCATCACCATCGTCGACGGTTATCGCGGAGGCAGCTACGGCTTCCCGTCGTGCCATGCCGCCAACTCGTTTTCCCTCATTGCCTTCATGGCCCTTGTAGTGCCTCAGAAGCGGCTCGCCATCTTCCTTTTCTGCTGGGCGGTGGTCAACAGCTACAGCCGCCTCTACCTCGGAGTACACTATCCGGGCGACATCATGGCAGGATGCATCATCGGCACCCTCTGCGGCGCCACGGTAGCCCTGGCCGTAAGGCGCATGGTGGGCATGCCGATGCCTCGCTTTGCCAGCGATCAAGCCGCCCCGGCCGCATCAAAACGCCTCAGGATCACCCCCTTGGCCGGCTATATGTCGGCCTCCGGTGGCCTCTCGCTCCGTGTTTCCGACACAGCCGCAGCCGTAGGGCTCACCACGGTGCTGATCATGGCCGCACTCTCAGCCTGAGCGATTTATTTGGCGCCCGAGGGTGAGCAACCGGGATTTTATTGCTAAATTTGCACACCGACCGGCAATCCGAGTCACAAACCTACAGCTCCAGCTTTACAGATGAACCGCAAAGGCAAATTATATTTCCGCTACGGGACAATGGGCTCGGCCAAGACGGCCCTCCTGCTCACGATGGCCTACAACTTTGAGGAGCGCAATATGCGCTATGTGTGCCTGAAGCCGTTTATCGACACCCGCGAGGGATCGCGGAGCGTCATCCGCTCACGCATCGGCATCGAGCGGGAGTGCCGCTGGATCTATCCCGACACCGACATATATCATCTTGCCCAGACTCTCTTTGAGCAGGACATGACCGTCATCGACTGGTTTCTTGTCGATGAGGCGCAGTTTCTCACCGCCGTCCAGATTGACCAGCTCGCCCGCATCGTCGACGACTTCGGGAGCAACGTGATCTGCTTCGGCCTCCGCACCGACTTCAAGAGCAACCTCTTCGAGGGCTCGCGCCGCCTCTTTGAGATCGCCGACACTATCGAGGAGATCAAATCCACCTGCACCTGCGGCCGCAAGACCATCATCAACGCCCGCATCGACTCAGCCGGCGACATCGTCACCGAGGGTGCGCAGGTAGAGATCGGAGGCGACGAGCGCTACATTGCCGTGTGCCGCAAGTGCTGGCGCAACCGTCGAATCGAGCAGCAGGCACGCCTCTCTCTCCCCTTTGCCGAGTTCAAGACCCCCGATCCTGCCTGACCATCACTTAATCCTTTCTCCCCCACCCCACTGATGCCCGACACCAAACGACTCATCCATATACTGATCATCCTCACGGCGCTGATCCCGGCCATCGGGGCGGGTGCCGTCGGCCCGGCTCCGACACTGGCTATTCCTCAGGAGTCGCTCACCTACAAAGTGCTCTTCAAGTGGGGAATAATCAACAAGAAAGCCGGGTGGGCCCGGCTCGACTTCACTCCCGGAGGGCTTACATCCGAAGCCGTCCTGTATGCCGGATCAGAACCCTGGGCCGACAAGATATATTATCTGCGCGACACCCTGACCACACGCATGAATCCGTCGACATTCACCCCCTACTACTACGAGCGGGTGGCCAACGAAGACGGCAAATACTCACGCGACGTGGTGCGCTTCACCCGGACGGGCAATCAGGTATCGGCCACAGCCGACCGCTATCGCCGCGGCAAGCAAGACACCGACCTCACCCAAGCCACCACTACCCTTAAGGCCGAAGGTGTCACCGTCGACATGGTCAGCGCCTTCTATTATGCCCGCGCCCTGCCCTTCGAATCAATGACTCCCGGCCAGCAGCGGATCATCAACATCTTCTCGGCCAAGAAAAAAGAGCGTCTCACCATCACATTTGTCGGATCAGAAAAGGTTAAGGTCGACGACCGCGCCTACGATACCTACCATATCAAATTCCGCTTCACCACCGACGGCGGCAAGCAGTCGAGCGACGATATCGACACCTGGGTAGAGACCGCCTCACCCCACCGCCCCGTCAAGCTCGAGGGCAAACTGAAGATAGGCAAGATTCTCTGCCTCCTCGAACCCTGACCGCCCCCTATCCGCTCTCTCCCTCATCCTTTCCCGCAAATGAAGAAACTTTCATCCCTCATTTTGACACCCCTGTTACTCTCGGCACCGCTCGTCTCGCAGGCCGCAACCTCCGACTCCCTGCCGGAGGTGAAGATCACGATAGTAGAGACAACCGATGTCCACGGCAACTTCTTTCCCACCAACTATATCACCCGCTCCGATTGGTCCGGTAGCCTGGCCCGTGTAGCCACATACGTCGACTCGCTGCGCGCATCCCTTGGCGACGACAGCGTGATCCTGCTTGACAACGGCGATCTCCTCCAGGGGCAGCCCACAGTATATTACTACAACTATATCGACACCCTATCGCCCCATGTGGCAGCCGACATAATGCGCTTCATGCGCTACGATGCCGCCACCCTCGGCAACCACGACATAGAGACCGGCCATGACGTCTACGACCGCTTTATCCAGCAGACACCGGCCACCATGCTCGGAGCCAACATCATAGAGACCGCCACAGGCCTCCCATACGTGAGCCCCTACACCATCATCGACCGCAAGGGAATAAAGATAGCCGTGGTAGGGATGATCACACCGGCCATACCCGCATGGCTCCCCGAAAACCTTTGGGAGGGGCTCCACTTCGAGGATATGGTTGACAATGCCGCCCGCACCATCGACTTCCTTAAGGCCAACGAGAAGCCCGATGCCATCATAGGACTCTTTCATTCGGGCGGCGATTCCGACACCCGGACGGCCGGCATCATGGAAAACGCATCGCTCGAAGTGGCAAGCCGCGTGCCGGGATTCGACGCCATACTCATGGGCCACGACCACCGTGTGTGGGACAAACGTGTCAAGGGGCCGGAGGGCAACACTATTGTTGCGCTCAATCCCGCGGCTAATGCCGTCAACGTGGCCCGTCTCGACCTCACGTTCAGCCTCGGCCCCGACGGCCATCCGGTAGGCAAGGAGATCGACGGCTCGATAATCGGTGTGGGCCATCTGGAGCCGTCGCCGGCTTATATGACCCATTTTGCCCCGCAGATGGCTGCCGTGGAGCAATTTGTCGATCGCCCTATAGGGCGTGCCACCGGCCCGTTTCTTAGCCGCGACGCCTATTTCGGTCCGAGCGCCTTCATGGATCTCATCCATCGGCTGCAGCTCGAGATAGCCGGTGCCGACGTGTCGATGGCCGCGCCGCTCTCCTTTGATGCCGCCATCGACACCGGAGCCATCACGATGGCCGACATGTTCAGCCTCTACAAATATGAGAATCTGCTCTACACCATGGAGCTGACCGGCGAGGAGATCCAGAACTATCTCGAGGAGTCGTATGATCTGTGGATAAACCGGATAACCTCGCCCGACAGCCATCTGATCCGTTTCGCTTCCGATAACCCCGGACCCGGCAACAACCGTCTCGCCAATCCGTCATACAACTTCGACTCCGCCGCCGGCATACGTTACACTGTCGATGTGACCAAGCCCAAGGGATCCAGAATCGTGATCGCCTCGATGGACAACGGAATGCCCTTTGATATGTCGCGCCGCTACCGCGTGGCCATCAACTCATACCGTGGCAACGGCGGAGGCGACCTTCTGACCAAAGGCGCCGGAATTCCGCGCGACAGCCTCTCATCGCGCATAGTCAGCTCAACCGACAAGGATCTCCGCTTCTATCTCATGAAAGCCATCGAGAAAAAAGGCGTCATCGAGCCCACGGTGACCGACAACTGGAGTTTCATTCCGGCCGAGATAGCACGTCCGGCACTCAGGCGTGACTCGCTGATCCTCTTCTCAGGCACCTCCATCCAGAAATAACATCCTCTCTCCACAATGTCCAAGACCCCAAACAAATCCCAGCCATCCCTCACCGAGCGTCTGCGCGATCCGTCGACAGCCCGCCACGCATTCGGCGAGATGATCGACCGCTACAGCCAGCCGCTCTACTGGCAGATCAGGCGTATGGTCAATAACCATGAGGATGCCAACGATCTGCTTCAGAACACTTTCCTGAAAGCATGGAACTCAATCGACGCTTTCAGGGGCGACGCCCGTCTCTCGACGTGGCTCCACAAGATAGCCATCAACGAGAGCCTGACCTTTCTTGAGCGTCAGCGCAAGCAGCTCAATCTCTCACTCGACGACGAAGAGGCCAACCTGATCCACGCCATCGAAGCCGACACCGACATCGACGGCGACGAGCTGCGCCTCGAACTGCGCAAAGCCATAGCCTCGCTCCCCGAGAAGCAGCGCCTCGTATTCAATATGCGTTACTACGATGATATGCCCTACGAGAAGATGTCGGAGATTCTCGGCACCTCGACCGGAGCCCTCAAGGCATCATATCATCATGCCGTCAAAAAAATTGAGCAATATTTCTCTGAGCTGTCTTAAACTTTGACCCCCGAAAAGAGTCAAATAGATATACCGTTAAAAGAAACCATATCGTTATGAGCGACAAAGATATAAACATTGATATACTCGACCGCGTCGACCGCCGGACGGGAATGACCGTTCCTGACGGATATTTCGACAGCTTCGCGGCACGGATGAAAGAGTCGCTTCCGGAGCAGGATTGGGAACGCGAGGCCGCCTCGGAGACCCATGTCATGCCCGCGCGATCCATCTGGCAGAAGATACGTCCATACGTATATATGGCGGCCATGTTTGCCGGTATATGGCTGATGATGAACGTGTCGACTCTCGTCGGCACCGGTGGCGAGATGCCCGCGTCATCCTCTTCCATCCCCACCGTGGCCCAGCTTATCGAAGACGAAAACGAGTTCACGGACTATGCCGTGGACAATTTTGACCGCATGGATATCTACGACGATCTCTATGCCTCGGGCTTCAATCCCGTCAATCTCTCCTATTCCAATCAGTAATTTACCGACACCGCATTTCCTCCCAATTCACATTCCTTGATCCATGAGACGACACATCATATCCCTGCTCATGCTTCTGATCGCCTTTGCCGGCATGGCCGGCAAGCACACCCCCATGCTGCCCGACGGAGCTGCCGACCGCGCAAAATGGATGCGCGAGATGCAGCAGCATCAGAACGATTTCCTTGCTAAGGAGCTTGAGCTCACCGACAAGCAGCGCGCCGATTTCCTGCCTCTCTACAATCAGATGCGCGATGAGATACTCAACCTATCCAAATCATCTCGCGACAAAGCCAAAGCCGTGAAGGACAAAGGGACCGCCGCCACCGACGCTGACTATGAGGCCGCCACCAAGGCTTATCTCGATTTCAGGGCCCGGGAAGTAGAGATTGTCAAGTCCTACTACAAGAAATTCGGCCACATCCTCAGTAAACGCCAGCTCTACAGGCTCGAACAGTCGGAACGCAAATTTGACCGTATGCTCATGCAGCATCGCGGCGACCGCGACAAGCCCAAGTCTGGCAAAGAATCCAACAAAAACAATAAGAAGAAAGGCCACAAGTAGCGGCATATCTTCCTCTTCTCCACCACTCTGTCTAATATTTGCAGACACACAATAGAGACTCTCATCCCGATGGATGATACGGTCTCTATTGTCTTTTTTTCAATCAACTTAATCCTCACGGCGCAATGAAACCGATTCGTGCCATCCTCCTCGCCCTTATCTGTCTCGCCACAGTAATGTCATCATCCGGTTCAACCATCCGGCGACCCGATTTCGCCTTTCCCGAAAAAGTAAGCTCCACCGCCCGTCAGGAACTCCGCGCCGCTCTGGCTGCCGGAGACGAAGTCGGCGCGCTGAGAGCCGCTCTCAACCTCACTCTAGCCCAGAACATCATCGACTCCGACCGTATGCCTGAGATGCTGGCGAGTCTCGACTCGCTCGCCGAAGATTTTTCATCTCCGGCCCCACGCGCAGTGTGCGACCTTATCCGTGCCACCATCTATACAGACTACTACCGTTCGCAGCAGTGGACCATAGATCAGCGTCCGGAGCTCCCAGCCGGCACTCCCCCGCCGGCCGACTACACCGAATGGGACGCCGCCCGGTTTGAAGCCCGCGTCAGCGAGCTCCTTAATTCCGCCATGGCCATGCCCGAGGCGCTGCTCGCCACTCCGCTCCGCACCTATGATCCACTGCTTGCCGTAGCATCAAAAGATGCACGGGTGATCTATACCTTCTATCCGTCGCTGCTCGACTTTGTCGGAGGGCAGGCTATCGATCTGCTGTCTTCGTTCCGCACACAGCAGGCGCGTCAGCTGGCCGACGAATACCGGCAGACTCTCATCCGCCTCAACGCCGCCAATCCCGCCCCCCTGATCGTCCAGAAGATCAGCGCCATCATGAGCTCGTCCATATCGTCGGATCAGATGCTCGCGCGCCTCTACGATCTTTATTCGGCTTTCGCCTCATCACAATATTCCGGAGAGATTCTCATATCCATCGGCAATCTCACCGATGCCGACGACATAGACCGATGCCGCGAGCTCAAACTGCAGATCGACAGCTTTCTCCAACGATATCCCTCCTACATCCGAGCTGCCAACCTGCGCAATCTGATCGCGTCGCTCACCCGCGGACGGGCGCAGATCGACTATCGCACTCTTGTCGTGCCGGGGGCTGATCTCGGTTTCTCGGTCAAGGCCTACAACACATCTGAATTAACCGTAACGCTCTACCGCCTCCCCGACACCTACACCGATACCGGCGATGAATACTATAAGCTCAAAAACGGCGTGATACCCCCCACCTTCAGGAAGGTTGCCTCTAAGACGCTCACATTTCAGGGCGAAGCGCCTTTCATGGCCGAAGGATCAGGAGAGATCTCCGTGGCCGAAGCCGGGTTATATATCCTCGTGGCCAACGCGCCCGGAATGAACCGCGACACCAACCCGCGCATAATCCGCGCCACATCGCTCGCACCCGGCTCCCTCGTTTTCGGCAAGGTTGTAAGTGCACTTGTGGTCAATCCCTTAACAGGGCAGCCCGTGGCCGACGCCCGCATAATCCGTTGCGACAAATCAACCGCCGATCTCGGCTCAACCGATGCCGACGGAATGTTGCAACTCGGCCAGGCAAGCCGCGGGATGATCTTCCGCCCCGTCAAAGGCGCCGACACATTCGCGCCACGGACACATCTCTGGTTTGCCAACGACGGCGGCATCGACACCACACGCCACTATTATGTTGAGGCATACACTGATCTCGGACTCTATCACCCGGGCGACACCGTGCGTTTCGCCGCCATCCTCTACTCCATCCGCGAACGCGAAATCAGCGTCACCCCCGGCGAAGAGATCGAAGCCATCATATTCGATGCCAACCGCCAGCCGATCGACACGGTCAAAGCGGTGACCGACCGCTTCGGACGCATCGAAGGGACAGCCCTGCTCCCCGACGACGGACGCCTTAACGGGCGCTATTACTTGTCAGTCAATCACCACAATGCTTCCGGACGAGCCTACTTCACCGTTTCCGACTATAAGCTGCCATCGTTTGAGGTAGTGATCGATCCGGCCCGGAACGGTGTGCCCGAGAAAGGTGCAGTGACACTCTCCGGACGGGTAATGACATATTCCGGTATGCCCGTGGCCGATGCCGATATTTCCGTAAGGATTGAGCGCGAATACATCTGGCGCTACGGACTTGATGGCGATACCGGCTTCACGCCACTCGACCTCACCGCCCGCACTGATGCCGATGGACGCTGGAGCATTGTCCTGACCCCTGCCCGGATAAGCGGAGCCGGTGAAAACGCATGGTTCAGCGCCTCGGTCACCGCAACCTCACCGAGCGGCGAGAGTCAGGCCGCCCGCACAGTGTTCGCGCTCGGGCCGTCATTGCGCATCCGTGCTGCTCTTCCGGTGTCAATCGATGTAACTGACCCCGTTGCTCTCCCTGTTGAAGTGTATGGACCCTCCGGAACGGCTGTTGACAGCGTGAAGGTTGACTACTCCGTGGTGCCGGAGTCCGGCACCGACGCAGCTCCCGTAGCATCAGGTAGTTTCCTGAGCAACAAACCCGTTGTCGATCTCAGCGCCATAGCCCCGGGCACCTACACACTCACCTTCACCATCGACGGGGATAGCCGGTCGTGCCGCGGAATAGCCCTTTACCGGCCCGATGTTGACCGCTCGCCGTCGGCCGATCTGCTCTGGACTCCCGACAATAGCGTGACCCTTTCGCCCGGCGCCGGCACCGACATTCTCATCGGCACCTCGATGGACTCGACCTGGGTGCTCTACACCCTCTACGATTTCGAACGGATCATCGAGCGCCGCTGGCTCGTTCTGCCTGCCGGACTCCACCGCATAAAAACAGCTGCTGAACACGGCGGAAGCCCCGACCTCCGGGCCTCTTTTATCGCGACCGGGCGCTACACCACCCGACAGCTTGACATAAACATCCGCCCGGCAGTCGATCCTCGCGGGCTCACCCTGCGAGCCGAGACAATGCGCGACCACCTCACCCCCGGCTCAGCCGAGAAATGGACATTCAAGGTTGTCAATGCCCTCGGCACACCCGTTGAGGCTGCCGTGATGGTGGATATGTACAACAAAGCCCTCGATGCGCTTGTATCATCGAGGTGGAGCATACACGTTAATCCGCCCCGCAGCATGCATCTCTCAGCCAACTATCCTTCGACCGGCAATCTGGAGTGGATCTATCTCGCAGCCAACTCAAACCGCTACCTACGGGGAGTTGACTACTCCCTCCCCGACTTCCAGCTCTACGGTCAGACCCTCGCTCCGCAGACATGGCGCCGCGGGCATGGAGTGATGATGAAGGCCCGCATGATGAAGTCAGCGGCCACCGGAGCGGCTTCGAGCGATGATGTTGTAGCTGTGGAGGAGGTTATGATGGATATGGCAGCGGACAACGGAATGGCTGCCCCCCCAAAAAACATAGCCATGCGTGGAGCTGCCAAAGTGGAATCGGCTGAAGAGGAGGGTGTTGACGCAAACGCCATGGGAAGCGGCACGGACGAGTCGGCTCCCTTCGCCTACCGCGATGCCGAGACTCCCCTGGCTCTGTTCCGTCCCATGCTTTCGACCGGACGCGACGGGACACTTGAGCTCACATTTACCGTTCCCGACGCCAACGCCACTTGGGCGTTTCAGGCTCTCGCATTTACCGACGATATGCGGGCGGCTCGCCTGGATGCATCGGTCATCGCATCCAAGCCGGTTATGGTCAAGCCAAACCTGCCCCGTTTCCTTCGCGAGGGCGACACCGCCGAGGCGCTCACAACGGTGATGAACGCCACCGACTCCCTCATGCAGGTTGAGGTCTTGACCGAGATCTTCGATCCCCTCTCGGGCAAAACAGTGTCACGCCAGGTAGAGTCCGTTGCAATCGAAGGAGGAGCGAGCGCTGTTGTTTCGACGCGCATAGAGGCCGCTCCGGGGCTGGCAATGCTCGGTTTCCGCGTCAAGGCCTCGACCCCGTCATTTGCCGATGGCGAACAGGACATGATAGCCATTCTCCCCTCAGCCCAACCCGTGATCGACTCCGAATCCTTCTATATGGGACCCGACACAGATCAGGCCTCGATCTCACTCCCCGCCGCAAGCGATGCCTCTGAGGCAATGTCAACTCTTGAGTTCTGCGGGAATCCTGTCTGGTATGTCGTGACAGCACTGCCCGGACTCGCCGCCTCCGATCCCGTCTCATCGCCCTCGGCCGCCGATGCCCTTTTCTCAGCCGTGATGGCACGGGGTCTGATCGGGCGCTATCCCGTCATAGCATCCGCCCTTGCCGACTGGACCTCACGCGGCTCCGACAGTGAGGAGCTCACCTCCATGCTCCAACGCAATCAGGATCTCAAGACCATACTCCTCAACGCCACTCCATGGATGGCCGATGCCATGACCGACACCGACCGCATGAGGCGTCTCTCGCTGCTATTTGACAGCAAGCGCGTCGACAAGAGCATCACCGACGCATTAGGAGTGCTCACCAAGCTCCAGCAGCCCGACGGCGGCATGGCATGGATCGCATCGGAAAAGAGATCATCCCTCTGGGCCACCTACACCGTGCTGTCGCGCCTCGCCATCCTCAACAGCTATGGATTCATCAACGGCAAGAGCCAGACAGACAGCCGGCTGCTCGACCTGATAAGCAAAGCCATCGGATATATTGACTCCGAGGCAGCAAAGATCTACAGGGAGCATCCCGATGCTCCTCAGACCGAGTTTGCCCAACTCCGCACACTCTTCCCCGGAATAAAGACCACGACCGCCATCGAGAGCATCCTCGCCAACGCCACTCAGGCCGTTGTAAAAGGCTGGAAAACATGGCCGCTCGATTCCCGCCCGGAAGCCGCCATGATGCTCTGGCGTCGCGACTACAAGAGCGTGGCACGCGACATCCTTTCGTCACTGCGCGAGTTTATGGTGTCTTCGCCCGACAAAGGCTCATACTTCCCCTCGCTCCAGAATCAGGCTTCAGGTTATATCCTCTACACCGCCCGGGCTCTCAGCGCCTTCTCACTCATTGACCCGGGATGTCGGGAGATCGACGGTCTGCGCCAATGGCTCGTGATCCAGAAACAGGCCACCGACTGGGGCTCCTCACCGGGAGCCACTGAGGTTGTTGCCGCAATCCTGTCGTCGTCGCAGTCATGGCTCAGCGATGCCGACGGAGCATCGGTCACCGTCAACGGTAAGAAGCTCTCCCTCCCCGAAGCCGACAGCCGTCTGGGCTACTTCCGCATCCCCCTCCCGATCGCGCCCGACAAGGATATCGACATCAACATCATCAGGAAAGGATCTGCCCCTGCATGGGGAGCCATCATTCGCCGCGCTGTTGCCCCCCTCCGCTCAATCGCCGCCTCCACCCATCCCGACATCTCCATCGAAAAGAGCATCATCGCTCCCGATACTCTCACCCCCGGAGATAAAGTGACCGTCCGCCTGGTGATCCGCACATCGCGCAATCTCAACTATGTGACTATCACCGACGACCGCGCGGCCTGCTTCGAGCCCGTCGATCCGCTCCCTTCGATGCGGTTTGTGGAGGGCGTGCCCCTCTATATGGAGCCTCGTGATTCCCGCACCTCTATCTTTATCACGACCATGCCCAAAGGCACATTTGTGATATCATACGATATGTATGTCAACAATGCCGGCTCATTTGCCTCGGGTATCGCGACTGTGGCCTCACAGTATGCACCCGACATAACAGCCCATTCAGCCGGCTCCGTCATCAACGTCAATCCAGCCGCAAAATGAGTGTCAACAAAGTAATCCTTCTGGGCAACGTAGGTCAGGATCCACGCATCCGCTATGTGCAGAACGTGCCCGTAGCCGAATTTTCACTTGCCACCACCGAACGCGCCTACCGCAATCCCGAGGGGATCGAGATCCCGGAGCGCACCGAGTGGCACAACATCGTGATGCGCGGGCGCAATGCCGAGACCGCCGAGAAATATCTCCGCAAGGGTGCCAGAGTCTATCTCGAAGGACGCCTGCGCACGCGGGTATGGGAAGACCGCAACGCCATCAAGCGTAACATCACCGAGATCCTCGCCGACTATTTCGAGATCCTGTCGCGCTGACTTCTCAACATCCGTCTGTTTCAGGGCGGGATCTTCGCTTTTTGATATGCCCGGACACCGGTATGTCGGGAAATTTGTTAATTTTGCGAAACGGACCGTAAAGCCGTTCCCTACCGACCAAACTTTCCCATTACCATGCAGAAGACACTCAAAGCGCTCGCACCGATCCTGACAGCTGTTGCCGTCATGGGCTGCGGACGCACCGGGCAGCCCGTCCTCACCCTCTCGGGTCTCAATCCCGATGACTTCGCCTCCACATACCGGGGCGATTCCACACAGTTGATAACACTGACCAATGCCTCCGGCGCCGAGGTATGTATCACTAATTTCGGCGGCCGCATAGTGTCGGTAATGATGCCTGACCGTGAGGGGAGGATGAGAGACGTAGTGATCGGATTCGATTCGGTCGCTTCATATTTTCCCGAGCGTAACCTCACCGACTTCGGCGCCACAATAGGGCGGTATGCCAACCGTATCCGCAACGGACGCTTCATTCTCGACGGTGACACCGCCATACTGCCCCGCAACAACTACGGACACTGCCTCCACGGTGGCGGCGAGATGGGTTCGCTGGGATGGCAATACAGGGTATTCGATGTAGCCGAGCAGACCGACTCCTCGGTGGTCCTCACCCTTCACAGCGCCGACGGAGACAACGGCTTCCCGGGCGCAGTCGACGTGAGCGTGAACTTCACCCTGCGGGCCGACAATGCCATAGACATAGCCTACACAGCCACCACCGATGCGCCCACTGTGATCAACATGACCAATCATGCCTACTTCAACCTTGCGGGCGATCCATCCCTGAGCATGGAAGACAGCAAGCTGACGGTAAATGCAGGGACTTATACACCGGTCGACTCAACATTTATCCCGCTCGGCGAGCTTGCAACCGTGGAGGATACTCCATTTGACTTCCGCCAACCCCGGACAATAGGAAGCACCACCTCCCTCACCGACAACCAGCAGGTCAATAACGCCCACGGCATAGACCATAACTGGGTGCTCGACACAGGAGGATCGACCGAAACCGTTGCCGCATCGCTCTATTCGCCAAGCTCGGGCATAGCTGTTGATGTCTACACCTCGGAGCCCGGCATACAGATATATTCAGGTAATTTTCTCGACGGCACTGTGAAAGGAAAGAAAGGCATAGCGGTGGCCCGTCGTGGAGCCGTGTGTCTGGAGACTCAGCATTATCCCGACAGCCCCAACCATCCTGAGTGGCCCTCCGTTGTGCTCAAGCCGGGAGAGACCTACACCAGCCGGTGCATCTATAGATTCACAACACGCTAATACCACTTGAAATGATGATAAAGAAAACTATTATCCTTGTAGCCGCCGCGCTGGCGGCACTGGCAGCGTATGCCGACTACCGTCAGGCGCCCTCACCCCTGCGCACCGTGTGGGCCGACGAAGTGACGGCCGACAAAACACCCTGGGACATATATCCGCGTCCGCTGATGGAGCGCGACCGCTGGCTCAATCTCAATGGTCTGTGGAACTATGCCATCACTCCCAAGGGCGCGCATCGCCCCGCTGTTACGGAAGGTGAGATCATGGTTCCCTATCCGGTTGAGTCGGCGCTTTCGGGTGTGGGTCGGACAGTTGGGCCCGACAGTGTCCTCTGGTATGAGCGGACGTTTGAGATACCGGCGGCCTGGAAAGACAATGATATTCTGCTTCATTTCGGAGCGGTAGACTGGAAATGCAGCGTGTGGGTCAACGATGTGCTCGTGGGCTCGCACACCGGCGGCTATGCCCCGTTCAGTTTCAATATCACCCCGGCCCTGACACGCAACAGATCCAACTCGCTCACAGTGCGCGTCTATGATCCTACAGACAAAGGCTATCAGCCACGCGGAAAGCAGGTGACCAATCCCCGGAGCATCTGGTACACCCCGGTCACCGGTATCTGGCAGACCGTCTGGCTCGAACCGGTCGGGCGCGAGCATCTGAAGTCAGTTGTCCCGGTGGCCGACATCGACGCAGGCACACTCACTGTCAACGCACCCGCCGAGGCGCAGGGGGGCACACTCACTCGCGTCGAGGTCAGAGCGGGCGACAGGGTCGTGGCCTCTGGCAGCAGTCTGGGGGCCGAGCCCGTCGTGATAGAGATGCCTGAAGGATTCGAGCTCTGGACGCCCGACCACCCGTTTCTCTACGATCTCGACATAACTCTCTGGCGCGACGGTAAGAAGCTCGACCAGGCCCGCAGCTATGCGGCCATGCGCAAGATCTCAACCGGCCGCGACTCTCATGGAATAATGCGAATGCGCCTCAACAACTCCGATCTCTTCCAGTTCGGACCTCTGGATCAGGGCTGGTGGCCCGACGGCCTCTACACTGCTCCCACACCCGAGGCCATGGCGTTTGATATCGAGGCAACAAAAGATCTCGGCTTCAACATGATCCGCAAACACGTCAAGGTTGAGCCCGAAGTGTGGTATGCCGAGTGTGACCGACAGGGTATCCTCGTATGGCAGGATATGCCCAGCGGCGACCGCAGCCCCGGATGGCAGACCAAAAACTACTTCCATGGCAACGAAGATCTGCGGTCGGCTGAGAGCGAAGCCAACTTCCGCCACGAATGGCGTGAGATCATGGATGCGCTCAAAGGCCATCCGAGCATCGTGGTATGGGTGCCGTTCAACGAGAGCTGGGGTCAGTTCAAGACCGAGGAGATATCCGACTGGACCAAGCAGCATGATCCGACCCGGCTGGTCAATCCTGCAAGCGGTGGCAACTTCTTCCACACAGGCGACATCCTTGACATCCATAACTATCCCGCCCCGGCCATGCCCCTCTTTGACGGAGAGAGGGTGAATGTGCTCGGCGAATATGGCGGAATCGGGCTCGCTCTTGACGGGCATCTCTGGTTTCCCGACCGCAACTGGGGATATGTGGAGTTCAAGACTCCTGCAGAAGTGACCGATGAATATGTGAAATATGCCGATATTCTGCTCGATTATGTCCCGGCCGGATTCAGTGCGGGCGTCTACACCCAGACCACCGACTGCGAAGGCGAGGTCAACGGCTTGATTACCTACGACAGAAAGCAGATCAAAGTGGATCGAGACAAAGTGCGCGAAGCCAACCGCCGGCTCGTGGAGAGCCTCTCTGCCGACCCACGGCAATAAAAATCCCGACAGCACAAAAGGAGGAGGCGCGGACCCGATAAGGGATATTGCGTCTCCTCCTCTCACGTTTCAACTATTTATTAAATGGCCTCCGGCGCCTAACATCACTATCCAGCGACGAAGTTTGGGAAATTGTCTCTCTTATGCCATGATTTAAACTCCTTCAATTTTTATCATTTTAGATTTTCATGTTTCATATATAATAACACCCGGGAGAGCCCGATGGCTCCTCCGGGTGCATTAAAAAGCATTAAAAAAGTTAAAACAGCACTCGTCAGGCCGGGATAAGCTCCCGCTCTGTGGCCTTGCGGCGCATATTGATGAGTGCATAGCGCATACGCCCCAGTGCAGTATTGATACTTACATTGGTGGCATCGGCAATCTCTTTAAAGGACATATCGGAGTAAAAGCGCATATTGATCACCTCCTGCTGGTTCTGGGGAAGATCGGTCACGAGGTCAAGAATCTCGCTTGTGGTCTGATCGGCAAGGAGCGAATCCTCGACAGTGCCCTCGGCCAGTTCGCGGCGGTTGAGCACATCGGTCTCGCAGTCGTCTACCGAGACAGTATTTTCCAACTTATTGAGACGGAAATAGTCGATCACAAGATTGTGGGCAATGCGCGACACCCAGGCCGAGAATTTTCCCGACTCGTTATAGCGGCCCTGCTTGATCGTGGTGATGGCCTTTACAAAGGTATCCTGAAATATGTCGTTGGCCGCATCGCGGTTCTTCACTACAGACAGTATATAGCCGAACACGCGCTGCTGATGGCGCGCGAGCAGTATATCGAAAGCGTGGTTGTTACCTGCGGCATAAGCTGCAACCAGACGGTCGTCGGGCAACTTGGCTAAGTTTTGCATTACTATAGTTCCTCTTGGAGTTATTCGTGGAGTAGTAATGTATCTATAGGCAATAACAGATGTAAGTTTATAAAAATGAGTTTGATGGATATTCCTTATTCCCGGAGCCCTACGGGCCCCATGGTTTTATAAAGCAAAGATAGGCATTTTTTTTCATTCCTGCAAATTTTATGTCATATTCATGCCTTTTTCACACCGGATTATATCCCGTCCCGACATACTAAAACTGACTCCCGATCCGTTGTTATGATACCAAAACATCCAAATCCACTTGCCTATGGCAGATTTCTCTACTCCCGACCACCACAACCACCACATTTCCCGTCCACATCCTGCCGACCGCTCCACCGACGGCCAGAGCCACGGCTATACAGCGAGCGAGCTCCCGCAGCCCAGCTCCGACAGAGTGAGGTTTCTGCGCAGCTTCGCCCGTTGCTACACCGTCCTCCCCTCCCTCCAGGGCCCCATTGCCTCCTACATTGCCAACTGACATTTCCCGGCAGGCTCCTCCCCATCCGAGGCTCCGGCCCCTCTATCCTCCCGCCGGAGGGAGCGCACTCAATGCAACTTTCCATAACACTCCACCTTCCATCAACCCGAGGATGCTCTCAAATAAAATAAAGATCACCGAGATAAGGGCCGACCTCCTTAGCAAGCTCAAGGAGGAGAATGCCTTTTGGTCTTATGATGAGAGTTCCGTAACGCCAGAAACTATCCGCGACGATCAATTAATCGCACTGACCATGCGCCATCTTGATCTTGACGAGATCAAGCAGCTCTTCTCGATTTTCTCTTTCAAGAAAATCAAAGACGCATGGAAAAACCTTCTGGTGCCGGAAGGTGAATATCTCTACACCTTGAACCGCTTTTTCGCATGGTATTATTTCAAGGCCAAGAATCCTGACGCATACCTTAAATCACTTATCACCCGCCATCTCAACAAATTAGCCAACTAAAATGATAGGGCTCGCACCTAACACTGCCTTGATATTCGAGGCTATTTCGCAACTGGAATGTATCAAACCTTATACTCTGGTTGGAGGAACCGCACTGTCGCTACAGTTAGGCACGAGAGAAAGCGAAGACTTAGACTTCATGTCATGGCGAAAGACTCGGAATGAACGAAGGGAAGTGGACTGGCCAAATATCAAAAAGCAGCTTAAAACCATAGGCCCACTTGAAAAATGTGACATTTTTGACATTGATCATGTGGAGTTTAAGGTCAACGGAGTGAAATTATCCTTTTACGCTAATCCAAACTTCTCACCCGTAAGCCGTCCTATCCCCTTCCTGAATAATATTTTTCTCGCCGACAAAACAGCCATTGGCGCAATGAAAATGGAAGTTCTGCTTCGCAGAAGCCAGTATCGCGACTACTACGACATCTATTCACTCCTTGAAGACGGCGAGAAGTTGAAGGAAATGATGAGCCTTGCTCTAAAATATTCCGGTCACCGCCTTAAATCCAAAAACCTTATTGCAATGCTCACCCGTTCGGACCGCTTCATCCGCGACACCAACTTTGCGACTCTCAATCCCACTTACGACATAACTCCCAAAGAGATTGAGGATCGCATCAAAGCTGCCATGGCGGAGGAGGAGGGCACTGGGGATGCCTGATCGGATCGCTGAGGTCTGATTCCTCGGCGGGTCAGGCGCCCTGCGATCCGTAGCGCTTGTGAAGGACAAAGAGCAGGATGCCGGCAACCACAGCTAACGGCACACCGACGAGCGCCGGAGATGCCAGACCGAGCCCGGCATGAATGGCCGCTCCGCCTATCACGGCCGACACCGCATTGCTTATATTGAAAGCCATCTGTATAGCTGCTCCGCCTATCATCTCTCCACCCTTTGCAAACCTGACAATGAGATACTGGAGCGGACCGCCGATGCCAAACAACCCTGCGCAGGCCACGAAAGCGAGTATCAGCGATACGACCTTGTTTCCGGCAAAGAAATAAGTCAGCGGCATCACTCCGACAAGTGCAAACGCAATACACCCGCACACGAGGCCGCCGGCATAACGGTCGGACATGCGCCCGCTCATCAAGTTGCCGACCACCATGCCGCATCCGCAGACCACCATCACCCACGTCATGGCGTTTTCCGAGAATCCGGCCACATCGGTCATGATTGGATTGATATAGCTGAACCATGTGTAGACACTACCCTGACCGAGAAATGTGCCGCCGAGTATGAGCCACGGCGCTCCATGACGCAGGAAGCTGAACTGGCTCCTGAAATTGGCCACCGGAGGCAATGGCGCTATCCGCGGGAGCCACAGACTCAGGGCAAGCAGCGTAAGGCTACCGGCCACAGCAACCATTGCGAAAGTCCATCGCCATGACAGCGCATTGCTCACAGCCGTGGCTGCAGGGACACCCACAAGATTGGCAACCGTCATGCCGGTTACCATGACAGCCACAGCCGTTGCGCCGTGTCCCTCCTCCACGAGCTTAGGCGCCACTATCGCCCCGACACCGAAATAGCAACCGTGTGGCAGCCCTGAGATGAATCGCGCGATAAGCAGGGTGGAATAGCCCGGTGCGAGGGCCGCGAACAGATTGCCCGCAGTAATGACAGCCGCCAGACCGATCAGGATAGTCTTGAGAGGATACCGGCGCAGAAAAAGCAGGAACATGGCGCCCACACTCACCCCGAGCGCGTAGGCTGAAATGAAATGGCCGGCCACAGGCACCGACACACCCATGCTTGCCGACACATCGTTGAGAATACCCATCATCGAAAATTCTGCTATTCCCAAGGCAAATGTGCCAAGAGCAAGCGCCAACAGTCCTTTATTCATAATATTCAGTCATAATTTTTGCCATTACCGTACAAAATTATTAATTTTGTAGCAATATTCTACAACATAGGTCTTCCAATTCTACATATTTCTAAGGCAAACGTACTATGATTAGAGCGGCACTTGAGCAAGTGATCAGCGAAGATATGTCGGAGATATGGTCGGTTCTCACTCCCGAGGAGAAGCGCCGCATCACTGACGCCATCACGATCCACCGCTTCAAGAAAAACCAGATTATATATGCCGAGCGCGACGAGCCCGAGACCCTCTGGTGTCTATTCGAGGGCAAGGCAAAGATGTATAAGGACGGAATCGGAGGCCGGCAGCAGACCCTGCGCCTGCTCCGCCCTGTGCAGTATTTCGGCTATCGCGCTTACTTTGCCGGCGAGCACTATGTCCACACCGCCGCCACGATGGAGCCGTCGGTGCTTGGAGCGGTGCCCATGAAGGTAGTTTCGGAGCTCATTGACGCCAATCGCCGGGTGGCCTGGTTTTTCATCCATGAGTTGAGCCGCAACCTCGGAAGCGCCGACACCCGCACCGTCAATCTCACCCAGAAACATATCCGCGGACGCCTGGCCGAAAGCCTCATAGTGCTCCTCGAGAGCTATGGAGTGGAAGACGATGGCATGACGCTCCGCGTATATATGGGCCGCGAGGATCTGGCCAACCTTTCAAACATGACCACCTCCAACGCCATACGCACCCTGACGGCGCTCGTAGCCGAGAAGGTCATCATTGTCGATGGACGCAAGATCAAGATCATCGACGAAGCCGCGCTCCGCAAGATCAGCAAATTCGGCTGATCCGCGGGCTTCTTTTTTTATCACGAATACTTATTTCTCATCGGCGTCTGCTCTCCGGGCAGGCGCTACCCGTATCAGCTCCAGGCGTGTGGCGCTGCGCCGCTGGATCGTAAACTCATAGTCGCCGATAACGAGCGTCTCTCCCTGGGCGGGGATAGATCCGGCCTCATGCAGGATATATCCGGCCAAGGTCTGATAATCATCCTCCTCAGGGATATCGAGATGATAGGTGGTGCGAAGCGTATCGACCTCGATGCGGCCCGAAAACTCATACACTCCCGGCTCTATCTCGCTTGCAATTATGTCGGAAGTAGTGTCGTGCTCGTCGCGTATGTCGCCGCATATCTCCTCCATCAGGTCTTCGAGCGTCACCAGACCTGCCGTGCCGCCAAACTCATCGACCACGATGGCGAGGCTGCGCTTCTCCTGAAGCATCCTGCGCATCAGCTTGCGCGCAAGAAGAGCCTCGGGCGCGAAGATCACGGGCTTCAGATGATCCTTCCAGTTACGTTCGGGATCAAACAGCTCACTCACATGGATATAGCCTAATATCGTGTCGATATCTTCGCGGTAAACGATGATCTTGGAGCGGCCCGACGAGGTAAACAGCTCAGAGAGCTGATCGCGGGTAGTGTCGTCGATATCCACCGCCACTATATCGCGCCGGGGCTGCATGCAGTCGCGCAGATGAGTCGACGAAAAGTCGAGGGCGTTATGGAAAATCTTGACCTCGTTTTCCACCGGAGTCTTGTCGGGATTGATTTCGTCGATGGCTGTCTCCAGAAATTCATTGAGATCGCCTACCGAGAGAACACCCATACGCTGAGCCTCGGCATGGATGCCGAAGAGCTTCATTATCCCCTTTGACAGCGCCGAAATAAACAGCGCAAGAGGATAGAGGACAATATAAAACAGGAAGATAGGGAGAGCGAAGATCTTGAACGACAGATTGGGGTTGATCCTGAACACCGACTTGGGCAGGAACTCTCCCGTAAGGAGAATGACCCCGGTAGAGATGAGGGTCGACAGCAGCAGGACAAGCGCCTGAGAGTCAATCCTGGTGTGGAGCCACGGCTCAATCAGCGCCGCAGCCCCCATGCCGTAGACCACAAGCACTATATTGTTGCCAACAAGGAGTGTCGAGATAAACAGATCCTCGTCGGAATAAAACCGGCTGATCAGCTTGCCGATCAGGCCGCCACGCTGGGCGTCGAGCTCAACCCTTACCCTGTCGGATGAGATGTAGGCTATCTCGACCCCCGAAAAGAGAGCCGAGAACACAAGTGATATGATGGCCACTATGAGCCAGGCGGAAGCTGTCATTGACGGTCGGATTGCTGGATGGAGGTTGCTGAATTATTGTTGCCCGCAGACGGGAGGGCAGACGGCATGGCGAGACGTGGCTTGGGAGCCGTGTCGTTCGGTTGCTGAGGTTGCCGCTGCTGAGGCTGGGGAGTGCGCCGGCGCAGGACATCGCGTGCGGCGCGTCGTCCGGGGCGGTCGCTCGCCGTGGTGCTCACATATATGGTGTCTGTAGGCTCGCCGTTAAATGCTGAATCGGTGCGCTGCGCGTCGGTGGGATCTTCTGCCGCAGCAGCATTGACATCGTAAGGAGAGTCAACCGAGGACGAAGCGAGATTACCGTCGTCATCCTGCTGGGTCTTGAACTGCGACGTAGGGAAGATGCCCGACGGGCGGAGCACCACATAGCGCGTCATGCGGTCGTTGCTCTTGAAGCCGAAACCCTCTATCACCCTGTCTGGACGCTCGATATGGATAAACGAGTCGGAATACACCTCATGATATATCCTGTCCCACCACAGTTGCTGGGTGAGGAAGCGCTGTCCCTCGACACTCGCAATATCTACCGCACCGTCCAGACGCCACGTCTGCCGCCCGGTGAAGTAGACAGCCGAGTCGCAGTCTATCGTGGCGTGGATGTTTCCCTCGTTGTCATACTGCTCCATGTGCATCCCGTCGGGAAAAGTCCAGCGGGGCTCCTGGGCATTGTCAAACATAAGCCAAGTCGGAGCGATGATGCGGTAGCGCGGATAGCCCGAGTCGGTTATGATAGTATTGGCGCGCAGGGTCGACATGGTCGGCGTGAACTCTGGATCGACAGTGCCCTGCCGGTAGGGACGCTCATCGCCTCCACAGCTCCACAGAGCCAGGGCAAGACATAGAGCCGCAGCTATGCGTCCGCTCACAGATTCCACAGCGAAGCCGGCAGATTAGTTGATCTGGCGCTGGAAGAACCAGAATTCGTTGAAGTTGATGCCGAGCGTCACCATGAAGTGGTCCTCCGACAGAAGGGCCTGTGGATAGGCCTGGCGGTGGCGCCACTCGAAGCCGAGGTTGATCATGCTCTTTCCTATCGGTGTGGGCAGTCCCACTCCGAATGTCAGTCCGTAGTCGCGCACATTGTTGCGCCCGACCATCACATAATCGCGGGCATAGAAGCCACCCAGACGCCACGACATGATGCTCAGATATGAGCCACGGCGCGAATGGGTATATTCAGCGCCTAAGTTGGCGCTCCAGCGGTCGGCCAGGCGAGTGCCCGAGAAGTTTTCCATTTCGAGATACTTGGCCTTTGACCAGGGCTGGTAAGTGAAGTCGCCCTCCACGTTCAGGCGGTTGTTCCATGTATAGCTGATGCCGGCGCCCCATGTCTCGGGACGGCTGAAATTATGGCGCATTGCCACACGGTCAATAACCGTGTCGGCCTTGACATAGCTGTTAACCACATCATTGGTCATATCATATTTGGTCACCCAGGCATGACCGAGCATCGGCATCGAAGGCGAATAGGTCAGGCCGAGCACCACCTTGTCGCGCCCGAGATCAAACCCATACTGAGCTCCGAATGTCAGATCATAGTCACGCACCTGAATCACCTGCTCAAACACCGCCGTGGTGCTCCCCGACGGGGTGGTCTGCACATCGTGGGTGATGGAGCCGAAGAGATAGCTCACGTTGGCGCCAAGAGTGAAGCCATTGAACGGACGGCCCGACAGACCGAAATAGAGCTGGCTGAGACCGCCGCCGCCCTGACGCTGAGAAAAGCCTCCGTCGATCTTGTTGCCGAACGAATATCCCACCGACGAGTAAGGCAGCAGGCCAAACGATCCGCCCATATATTTGCCGAGCGGAAACTGCATGGTGATATAATCGAGGCCGCCGCCGAGACGGTTGGCCTTTTCAGAGCCCTCCTTCATGTCGGTCGACGAGAAGTTGATCCCCATGTCGAAAAGAAAAGTCAGGGTGTCGATGGCGGCATACGAAGCCGGATTGAGCACATTGATCTGGCGTCCCGACCGCATGGCATATCCCACCGATCCCATCTGGCGTTGCATTGAGGTGGCGTTTGTCCGGAGCAGACCGTAGCCGAGGCGCGAATATGCGCTGCCGGTGTCCTGAGCGGCGGCCGTGAAGGTGATGATTGCTGTCAAGGCCGTGGCCACGAGCATTTTGAGTGTGGAGAGTTTGTGGCGCATGGAGTTGTGTTGGTTATTGTTCATTGAAAAGGAGTATGCTGTTGAGCCCCTTGCTGACGAGATTGCTCACCGGCTCTGCGTCGAAATCGCATATCTCGGCAAGGGTATTGGCCCATCCTCCGGTGAGGACGGTGATGGTGTCTTCGGGCAGCCGCCCGCGATAATAGGATATCGCTCCCACAATGCCATAGACCGCACCGAGGATCATGGCCTCGCGGGTGTCGGTGCCGAGCAGTCGGGTGGGCTTGATCTCGCGCGGCACCTCAAGCCGTGGCAGCCGGGCCGTGAACCGGTGCAGGGCTTCGAGACGCATACGCATCCCCGGAGCGATGTTGCCGCCACGGAAACACCCCGTGGAGTCGACAAAATCGTAGGTCACCGCCGTCCCGGCATCCACAACCAGAAGGTTGCAGCCCGGATGGAGGCTCCATGCACCCGCGGCAGCCGCCACACGGTCGGCTCCGAGAGTCGACGGGGAGGCATAGCCTATCCTGACAGGCAGCTTCATCGATCCGACTTTCAACCTCATGGCGCGGATACCGCGCGCACAGAGCATATCGAGCACAGCCGAGCCCCGCTCGGCCACCGAGCAATAAAGAGCCGAGCCGACCCGGCGGGGGGCAGCATCGACATATCGCCCTACTATTTCAGGCGTGAGGTGAGGCTCGATAGCCTCGTCGAGGAGTATATCGCCATCCCACAGCGCCATCTTGGCTGCCGTGTTGCCTTGGTCGATAGTCAGATTTATTGACATTGCGACGGCAAAATTACTATTTCTTTGTCATAAAGCCGCCATTCCGACGCGCTTATTTATGCTTCGGGCTCTTATCTTTGTTCCTGAGCGCCGCCGGCATGGCCAAAGAAGCGTAAGCCTCGAGCACTCCGCCGGCCAGAAAAAACGCCAGCCAGTCCGTCGGGCCCGCCTTCGGATAAAAGACAAAGAAGGCCCCCACGGCCCATACCACACCGCTCCAGAATTCCATCTTCTTCAGCCGACGCGCACGCATGGTCGGCGCATCCTTGGGCTGGATGATCCTGCATATCAGCACCACGACGGCACCGGCAGCAAAAAGCCAGCGCCACACATCATTGCCTCCGAGCCGGAGGATCGGGAGTACGGCAGCCACCAGAAGAAGCAGCATCCCGCCGTTTGCCCCCCATATCGCAACATTATTTCGCATATTCATCCGTAATATCTCGCA
>CAYWWE010000003.1:0-8823 GCA_964461785.1 uncultured Bacteroides sp. | reverse complement strand
TTATTCGAAGACGTAGACGTCTTCGGTGGGGCGCTGCATGTGGTAGTGCTCGCGGACGATGCGCTCCATCGCCTCGACGTCGGTGTCGAGGGCGCGGTTGAGGGCTTCGTAATATAACAATGTGTCGCGACACTCTTTGATCTCGGCGCGGAGACGGTCGATCTCCTGCTCATGTTCATAGGTGGTGATGAGCGAATTGTCGTTGAAAAACAACACGAAGACGATCACCGAGGCTGTCAGGACAAAGCCCGGACGGATATATCGCCGGAGCCAGGCTATAGTGGGATTTGATCGATTGATATGCATCAGGTGGTAGGGGAGATTGGGAGTCCGGAAGCGCTTGAGGCTTATCCGGCGGCAAAGATACAACTTTTTTCTCACCCGTGGCCCTGCCTGAGCGACATCCGGGCGATAAAGCGCGTCATTGTTGTCCGGCTCACTCCACAGCTACCGGCGAGGCTCGTGAGCGTAACACCCCGGCGCAGCTGCTCCCTTATGAACTCCTCCATGCCGCTGAGCTTATACTTGCCGGGCTGGTTGAGACGGCCGGTCGGACGGCCGAGCCTTATCCCTTCCGAGCGCCGTCGGGCCAGAGCCTCACGCGTGCGCTGCGAGATGAGGTTGCGCTCGATCTCGGCCGACAGGCCGAAGGCAAATGCCAGGACTTTGCTTGGTATGTCATTGCCCAGACGGAAATTGTCCTTAACCGTCCGCACTTCGAGTCCACGGTCCAGACAGAGGTTGAGGATCTCCATAATCATATACAGATTGCGGCCGAGGCGCGACAGTTCGGTGGCCACAATGATGTCGCCCTGCGCCATCTGCCCGAGCAGGGCTCCGAGCTCGCGTTTGGTCCATGACTTTGTTCCCGATATGGTCTCTTCGGTCCAGACATCCACTGCCTCGAGCCCCTCGCGCCTGCAATATTCCGCGATCTCATACCGCTGGTTCTCCACCGTCTGCTTGTCGCTGCTCACTCTTATATAACCGTAAATCATAATGTGTGAACGTATTGATGTTGATTGAAATTAAGACGTAGTTTGTCGCCGCTAAATTACATCACCTCCCTTGAAAAAAACACAGCGTCACACAACAGGGCCGGCCCCACGATAAGGGAGACCGACCCCGCATCCAGCGCCAATAACCAGCGCTTCAACACCATACAGCTCACCTCCTGTGGGTCTGCAAGGCGGAAGATGACAACATTAATCGTCCGTTTTTTCTAATCATTTTCAAGGGGTCCGAAATGACTGCTCACACTTTCATTTCGACAAAAGTTCATCTAATTTTTGAAATTTCCTTTAAAAAAGTTGCACCGTTTGTTACAAAAACTTAATTTTGCTGCGAAATTATGATATCCAACATAGTTTTACACCATAGGCTACATCATTTCCGAAGGTACAATTAAAGCGGACGATTTTATTAGCCGCGACTCAGTATAGCCGGTAAAAACATCGGCCATCCGGTCAATCATTTTCACGAGTTTCCATCAGCATACATTTTTGTCTAATTATTTTTTTATGAAAAAGCTGTTTCTATTACTGCTCACGGTAGTCCTCACTACCGTTGCCGCTGTGGCTCAGACCCGCACGGTGACAGGTACAGTGATCGACGCATCCGACGGAGAACCTCTGATCGGAGCCACCGTCCAGCCTGTAGGCGAAGGCTCACCCGTAGCCACCGATGCCGACGGCCACTTCCGTCTCACTGTCAAGTCAGACGTCCGCAAAATCCAGGTGACTTATGTTGGTATGCTCACCCAGATTGTCGACATCCAGCCCACCCCCATGGTGATCAAGATGGCTGCCACCGACAATCAGCTCGACGAAGTTATCGTCGTGGCCTATGGCAACGCCAAGAAGTCATCGCTCACAGGCGCCGTCTCGACCATCTCGGGCGGTCAGATCGAAAAGCTCTCGGTGAGCAATGTCAGCAAGGCTCTCGAAGGAGCTGTTCCCGGCGTGCAGGTTGCCATGCAGAGCGGCCAGCCCGGCACCTCGGCCACCGTACGCATCCGCGGTATCGGCTCGATCAACTCCTCATCGGCTCCCCTCTATGTTGTCGACGGCATCCCCTTCCAGGGCGAGATCTCCTCGATCAATCCCGCCGACATCGAGAGCATGAACGTGCTCAAAGACGCTGCCTCCACCGCCCTCTACGGTGCACGCGCCGCCAACGGCGTGATCCTCATCACCACCAAGAAGGGCTCGCAGAACCGCACCAAGGTGACCCTCGACGTGCGTCTGGGCTCCAATAGCCGCGGCATACCCAACTACGACATCATGACCGACCCCGCTGAATATGTCAAGACCTACTGGCTGGCCCAGAAGAACACCCTCGGCGACGGCGCTGCTGCAGCCGCACAGGTATTCGGCGACCTCGGCTACAACCCCTGGGACTGCGCCAACGACGCCATGATCGACGCCAACGGCAATGTGACCACCGCACGCCTCCTTTGGGGCGACCGCTGGGAAGACGAAGCCATCCGCAACGGTTTCCGTCAGGAATACAACCTCACCGTGTCGGGCGGCAACGACCGCAGCAACCACTTCCTCTCGCTCGGCTACCTCGGCGACGAAGGTATCATCGCCAACTCCGACTACTCACGTCTGTCGATGCGCGCGAGCGGCAACTACGATGTCAACAAGTACCTCACCGTCAACGGCAATATCTCATACGCCCGCGGCGAGCAGAACTCCCTCAACATCTCATCGCTCTCCAACTACTCCAACCCCTTCTCGTTCATCCAGAGCGTGGCCCCCATCTATCCGGTATATGTATATGACCGCTCGGGCAACCGCGTGCTCGGCGAGGACGGCAAGCCCCTCTATGACTTCGGCGACGGCACAATGGGTGCCCGCGCCTACGCTCCCACTCAGAACCCCGTGGCCTCCAACGATGCCAACCGCAACCGCGCCCTCACCGACAACATCTCTATCCGCGCCGGTGTGACCGTCAACATCTGGGACGGCCTCAAATTCCAGGCCAACGGCGGCTACGACGTGACCATGCTCACCCGCGACCAGTTCATGACCCCGAGCTTCGGCGATGCCCAGCAGGTGGGCGGCCGCGGCTACAAGTACCGCAACCGCACCGATACATATACCATCAACGAGCTCCTCACCTACAACAAGACATTCGGCAAAAACAACATCGACGTCATGGTAGGTCATGAGAACTACATGTATCAGTACAACTACCTCTACAACGCCAAGCACAACTTCTTCGATCCCTACATCGACGAGTTCAACAACGCCATCATCATGGACGATATGTACTCCTACACCAACAAGACCACCATCGAGTCGGTGTTCGGACGTATCAACTACAACTTCGACGACCGCTACTACATCTCGGCATCGCTCCGTGGCGACGGCTCCTCACGCTTCGCTCCCGGCAAGCGCTGGGGCACATTCTGGAGCCTCGGTGCCAGCTGGCGCTTCTCCAAGGAAGCATTCATGGAGAGCACTGCCTCATGGCTCGACAACGCAAGCCTCCGCGCATCCTACGGCACCGTGGGCAACGACGCCATCCTCTACTCCAGCGGCACCGCCAACTACTATCCCTACCTCACCCAGTATGAGGTGGTCAACGCCGACGGCGCATTCTCCGTATCGAAGTTCTATCAGGGCAATCCCGACCTGACATGGGAGAAATCGGCCAACTTCAACGTAGGCCTCTCGGGTGTCCTCTTCCAGAACCTCCTCAACATCGACGTGGAATACTTCTACAAGCACACCAGCGACATGCTCTACAACGTGCCCCAGCCCCCGTCGAGCGGCGTAAGCTACATCTCCGAAAACGCCATGACCATGAACAACTCGGGCGTCGAGTTCACCCTCGGCGTTAACCTCCCGATGCCCAAGGACTGGCGTCTGGGCTTCACCTTCACCGGCACCTACTACAAGAACGAGGTCACCGACATTCCCGAGAACAAGCGCATCGACGGCATCACCTCCGGCCTCTTCAACATCCGCGAGGGCCGCTCGGTCTACGACTTCTACACCTACGAGTGGGCCGGCCTCAACGAAGAGGGCCGCAGCCTCTACTACAAGGATGAGACCGACGCCAACGGCAACGTGACCGGCCGCACAACCACCACCAACTATGCCGAAGGCACCAAATACTATGTAGGCTCAGCCATCCCCGACTTCCAGGGCGGTATCCAGATGGATTTCGGCTGGAAGGGCATCGACTTCTCGATCGGCACCAACTATCAGATCGGCGGCAAGTGCATGGACTACATGTATCAGGGCTTCATGGGCGTTCAGGCCGGCTTCAACTTCCACAGGGATATGCTCAACGCATGGTCAACCACCAACACCAACACCAATATCCCCTTCCTGGAGCGCGATCAGAACATCAACACCACCTCAAGCCGCTTCCTGACCGACGCCTCGTTCTTCAACATCCGCAACATCACCCTCGGCTACTCGCTCCCCTCCGAGCTCATGCGCAAGGCATATCTCGAGAGCCTCCGCGTCTATGTCACCGCCGACAACGTTGCCCTCTTCAGCAAGCGCAAAGGTCTTGATCCCCGCCAGTACATCTCAGGTGCCTCCGAGGCCAACTACTCGGCCATCCGCACCATCGCAGCAGGTATCCAGATCACTTTCTAATCCCTCCTGACTTCAACAGATATGAAACTCAACAAATTTTTCAAATACGGCGTAATGCTGTCGACAGCGCTCCTGGCCACATCTTGCGGCGAGAGCTATCTCGACGAGCAGCCCAAGGGCGACCTCTCTGAAGAGGCAGTCCGCGACGTGATGGCCAAAGATCCCTCGCAGATCACCGCCTTCGTCAACGGCGCATACATGAATCTTTACAACGGCGGCGACTATGCCACCAACCATGACGTCTACGGTATGTACTGCTGGCGTCTTGCCTCCGACCTCATGTGCGACGACGTTGCCTTCACCCGCAACCTCCAGTGGTTCTGCTACGACTATCAGCTCGACAACCGCCTCTACAACTACCGTCGCGTAGTAGCGACATGGCGTCAGCTCTATCAGGTCGTCGACAATGCCAACAACATCATCACCCTCATGAAGCCCGAGGAGGGCGAGACCGTCACCGAGAAGTTCAACCGTCAGGTGCTCGGCCAGGCCTACGGCCTCCGCGCCCTCTGCTACTACTGGCTCATCAACCTCTGGCAGCAGCCCTACTCCGAGGGTCGCGACCAGCTCGGTGTGCCCATCAAGACCGAAGACGAATATCTCATGAGCCGCAACACCGTGGGCGCCGTATACGATCTCATCTGCTCCGACTGCGAGACCGCTCTCGACTATCTCAACGGCTACGGCATGCCCTCAAACAAGACCGAGCTCAGCGAATATTCCGTTGCCGGCATCTATGCCAACGTCCTCATGCAGATGGCCGACTACGGCAAGGCTAAGGAAATGGCAGCCAAGGCCATCCAGGGCGGTCCGCTCAACGCCGGCCAGCTCATGTCGGGCTTCAACTCGCTCGATATGTCGGAGGCTCTCTGGGGCTATGCCGTCAACTCCGAAAACACCTGCTACTATGCCTGCTTCGGCTCTCACATGGACACCTACATGATCGGCTACGGCGGTCAGGTGGGCTACCGCAAGGAAGGCGCCCAGTGGCTCGTCGACAAGATCGCCGACACCGACGTCCGCAAGGGATGGTTTGGCTACGATGACGACTACAACCTCCTCGGCGTTGACTACTCCTATGAGGCCAATCTCGGATTCCTCCCCTACCTCCAGAACAAGTTCCGCGACGTATATCTGACCTCCTACGGTGCCGACGGCCCCTTCGAGAGCGACTACATCTATATGCGCAGCGCCGAGTTCTACTTCGTGGCCGCCGAGGCTGCCTACCTCCAGGGCAATCAGGCCGAGGCCTCGCAGTATCTCAACCAGATCATGGTGACCCGCGACCCCTCCTACTCCTTCACAGGCACCGGCAGCGACCTCTACAATGAGATCTGCATCCAGAAGCGTATCGAGACATGGGGCGAAGGCGTCCGCTACAACGATGCCCGCCGCCGCAGCGAAACCATCATGCGCAGCCTCAGCGCCAACCAGGCCAACGCTCAGCTCGCGCCCATGAACGCCGTCGACTTCTCGGCCCGCGACTACCGCATGATCTATCAGATTCCCTCGGTTGAGCTCGAAAACAACCCCGAGATCACCAACGCCGACCAGAATCCCTGATCATAGAAAATATAGCAATCCTTCTGATGCGAGGCGGAGCTCCCCGGTTTTTCGGGGGGCTCCCCTCTTTTTATTTTTAAAAATATTTGCTCCTATCCGGGAATATTGACTATCTTTGCCGCGGCTCTCCGCAACAGGGGTGCCGCAGTCAATGCGTTCCTGCGAAATATAACCTTAAGAATACCATTATAGACAAACGAACGCTGTAAGAAATCCCTTCTATACATATTTTTACAGGCTATGATAGACAAGGCAAATGTTATCGACACCGACAAAGTGGTAGTGCGCTTCTCGGGCGACTCCGGCGACGGCATGCAGCTCGTCGGCAACATCTTTACCAACGTGTCGGCCGGCATAGGCAACCAAGTGTCTACCTTCCCCGACTATCCCGCTGAGATCCGCGCCCCGCAGGGCTCGCTCGGAGGCGTCAGCGGCTTCCAGGTCAGCGTCGGAAACGAGGTCCATACCCCAGGCGACCTCTGCGATGTGCTTGTGGCGATGAATGCCGCCGCACTCAAAGCTAACGCTTCCCACCTCCGCCAGCCCGGCGGCGTGGCCATCGTCGACATCGATTCATTCAAGGAGAGCGATCTCAAGAAAGCCGAGTACACCACCGACAATCCTTTTGCCGAGCTCGGCCTCAACGCCCAGATCCTCGAAGTTCCCGTCACGACCCTCACCAAGGCAGCCCTCGCCGACTCCGGCCTCGACAACAAGTCGATGCTCAAATGCCGCAACATCTTCTGTCTCGGCCTCGTATGCTGGCTCTTCGACCGTCCCCTCGATGCCGCCATCAACTTCCTCCGCAAGAAATTTGCCAAAAAGCCCGCCATCTTCGCCGCCAACGAGAAGGTGATCCGCGCAGGCTATGACTACGGCCACAACATCCACGCCGGCGTGTCGACCTACCGCATCGAGAGCGAAGCCGCCCGTCCCGGCATCTACACCGACATCAACGGCAACACCGCCACCGCATGGGGCCTCATCATGGCCTCCGAGAAGAGCGGCAGGCCCCTCTTCCTCGGCTCATATCCCATCACCCCCGCCACCGACATCCTTCAGGAGCTCGCCAAGCGCAAAGACCTCGGCGTCAAGGCCGTACAGATGGAAGACGAGATAGCAGGCGTATGCTCGGCCATCGGCGCGTCATTTGCCGGCAACCTCGCCGTGACTTCTACCTCGGGACCCGGCCTCGCCCTCAAGAGCGAAGGCATAGGCCTCGCCGTGATCGCCGAGCTCCCCCTCGTGGTGATCGACGTCCAGCGCGGCGGCCCATCAACCGGCCTCCCCACCAAGACCGAGCAGACCGACCTCATGCAGGCCCTCTACGGCCGCAACGGCGAGAGCCCCGTAGTGGTCGTTGCCCCCGCATCGCCCACCGACTGCTTCACTATGGCTTTCGAGGCATGCCGCCTCGCCATCGAGCACATGACCCCCGTCATCCTGCTCTCCGATGCCTTTATCGGCAACGGATCATCGGCCTGGCGCATCCCCGACGACGATGAATATCCCGCCATCAAGCCCAACTATGTGCCCGACAGCCTCGCCGGCGACTGGAAGCCCTACGACCGCCGCGACGACGACCTCGTGCGCTACTGGGCCATCCCCGGCACCCCCGGCCTCGCCCACCGCATCGGCGGCCTTGAGAAAGACTTCAACACCGGAGCCATCTCGACCGACCCCGAAAACCACGAGCGCATGGTCATGGCACGCCGCGAGAAGATTGCCCGCATAGCCGGCGACATACCCGCCCTCGACGCCATCGAGCCCGAAGGTGCCGACACCATCCTCGTTGGATGGGGCGGAACCTACGGACACCTCCGCACCGCCGCCACCGAGCTCACCGCCGAAGGCTCCCCCGTGGCCTTTGCCCAGTTCCGCTACATCAACCCCCTCCCCGCCAACACCCTCGACGTGCTCGGCAAATACAAGAAGGTGATCGTGGCCGAGCTCAACACCGGCATGATGGCCGACTATCTCCAGAGCCGCTTCCCCTCGCTCACCATCGAGCGCATCAACAAGATCCAAGGCCAGCCCTTTAAAGTTAGCGAAGTAAAGAGCGCCGTCAAAGCCATCCTCTCCAAATAAACCGTTATTATCATGGAAGAAAACATCACCATCCAATATACTCCCGCCGACTTTAAAAACGGCAGCCCTGTGCGTTGGTGTCCCGGCTGCGGCGACCACGCTGTACTCAACTCCCTCCACAAGGCTATGGCCACACTCGGCATCGCGCCCCACAAGACAGCCGTCATCTCAGGCATCGGATGCTCGTCGCGCCTCCCCTACTACATGGGCACCTACGGCTTCCACACCATCCACGGCCGTTCAGCTGCCATCGCCACCGGCTTCAAGCTCGCCAATCCCGAGATGACCGTATGGCAGGTGTCGGGCGACGGCGACGGTCTCGCCATCGGCGGCAACCACTTCATCCACGCCGTCCGCCGCAATGTCGACATCAACATGCTCCTGCTCAACAACAAGATCTACGGCCTCACAAAGGGACAGTATTCCCCCACCTCGGCCCGCGGATTCGTCAGCAAGACCTCGCCCTACGGCACCACCGAAGATCCCTTCATCCCAGCTGAGCTCGTCTTCGGCGCACGCGGCAACTTCTTTGCCCGCACCATCGACGTCGAGC
>CAYWWE010000002.1:0-69517 GCA_964461785.1 uncultured Bacteroides sp. | reverse complement strand
CCATCAGCTAAATAAGCCCCAAAATATTGTTCACTCATTAACTTTAATTAACAATTTGTTTGTAAACATGACTGCAAAATCATGCTTTTGAGCATAAAAACCGCTCCTTGATAATCCCATAGTCTGTAGCCTCGAAAACGGGCGAAAAACGCATCGTCACAAAAAAATTTGACTCCCCGTGTTGCAAAACGGAAGATGGTGCGTATATTTGATAGAACAACACGAAAATGCAACCGAACCATACAACACTATCAGGACGCTTCGAGGCTCTGAGACCCCGTCTGAGAGTCTGGGCCTCGCGGTTACTCGGCAGCCAGGAGGATGCTGACGATGCCCTGCAGGAAGCCTTCTTCCGGCTCTGGCGCCAGAAAGACCGCATTAAAGAAGATCTCTCTGCGGTGGACGCCATGAGCATGACAGCACTCAGGAGCGCCTGCATCGACTCCCTGCGAAAGCGAAGTATCCGCCGGACCGATCCCGTGGAGATACCGGAGACCATTTCAGACTCACCGGTAGAGGCAATGGCCGACATGGTAGAAGATGTGAAGCATCTCATTGAAACACGCCTTGACTCCCGAGCAAGAGAAATATTGCTGCTTCACGACTCACTCGGCTACAATTATGACGAGATCTCGGAACGGATGGGTATCTCGGAAGCAAATGCAAGAGTAATATTGTCAAGAGCACGAAAGGCAATCCGCGACGCATATCGACAACAACTCTAATCTGAAAATATATACCAACTCCAGATTTCTCCTCATATACATATTAATCATGACAACAAACGAACGCATCCATATACTTATTGAACGTTACTTTGACGCCTCGACGACCGAGACTGAAGAGAACGAGCTCAGGCTACTGCTGGCCGACCCGGAGACAGAACCCACGGCAGAGGTGGAGGAAGCAAGGGCTGTGATGGGTTACACAAGCCTTCAACGGGCCATCCACCACCCAAAGCCCCGAAACGAAAACAGAGTAAAGAAGTGGACGCGCGGAGCTGCTGCCGCAGCAATGCTGACCGGAATCATTACTGTGGCGTATCATGCCCTACCCCATTCTGAAGCGGCCCCTTCCTACGCAACTGTTTATACCGACGGCCAGGTAATCACATCGACCGACGAAGCCCTCGCAATAATGCACGCCCAACTCAGCGCCATGGGCTCGGCCGAGGCAAACGGTGCGACTGCCGATGCCTTTTCGGCTTTAGACAACATGCTGGCAGATGATTAATGTATCCATATTTGAAACTCCATCATCATGAAAACAAAAATATTCCTAATCCTATTGATCATGGCGGCCACAGCGACACTTCATGCACGGGCTAACACACCCGCCGCTCTCGAAGCCCTCTTCAACGGTCCGTATCATAACCACAAGAACGCAACCGAGACCGTCATCACCGGGGCGCCGCTAAAACCCTATTCCCTATCTACTTTCCATTCGCTTGCCGTCAGGAAAGATCCTGCGCTTGCAACTGCTCTGGAGAATGCTGTCAAATCTGACGGCGCCCAGGCGATATGGCAGGAGACCGTCAACCGAGGCGGCCGACTTGAATCGGGAGTATATGAACTTAAATCGCAAAACAAAACCCGGCGCTACATCCTTTACCTGAACAGCTTCATCAGCGGGGGTAATGAGGCGACAATCATTTATCTCGAAGGCAAGGCCACACCTCAACAGATCAAGAAACTCATTAAAACAATTTCAGAATAGTCCAGAATTATCCCGTCCTCACAAACCAACACATTATGAATATCCGGAAAATCTTCACCACATTATTCATCACCGCGAGCATATATGCGGCGGCACAGAATAAGACGACCCCCGACACAATAGTAGGTATAATCAATCCCGCCGATGTAACGGTGATAACAAAAACAGACGGCAAGCAAGTCATCACGATCTCAGTGATCGACAATGATGATATGTCGGATATGAGCACCGATGCCTCATCGATCCCCTCCTTCTTCGACTTCACCCAGCCGAAACGATGGAACCTCAACCGATTGTTGTCGACAAACACGAGGCGCTACCGTCGAAGCTATGTCAACACCGAATATTTCAGAGGATTCTATGCCGGAGGCATCATCCCGCTCGGCAGCAACTCACCGGTCAAAACCGGATGGGAAATCGGGCTGAGCAACTTCGTAAGAGGCGAATGGAGCGCCGGTAGCAAATATCCCTCGGTCAGTATCGGAGCCGGATTTGGATGGGAGATCCTGAATATGGATCGTGGCTGCATACTCGAAAAGATGTATGGAAGATTGATGGTTGTCCCCGCTCCCGAAGGTAGCCGAAAGATCAAGAGCCGCATAAAAAACTTCCATTTCACAGTGCCGCTCTCCCTGAAGCTGCCCATGAGCCGGAGTTTCGGCCTCACCCTCACGGGCGAATTGCACCTCAACACCTACACAACTGCCTCATCATCCTGGAGAATGGAGAATGGCAATAAAGTGAGCAATTCCATCAAAGGACTCCATCAGCGGATTGCAACTATCGACATGAAGGCTGCTCTCGGATGGTTCAACAGCATTGGCGTCTATGTCAACTACTCTCCTATGAAAAAATGGATAGATGGATATGGTCCCGAATACAAGACCCTCTCCGTTGGCGCTACCATACCGCTCTGAACCGACTCTCAAACGACAAAATGAATCATTATGACACGTTATATATTATCTATCTTCTGCTCCATCCTGATTGCCCTCACCTGCCACGGCCAAGAAAAACAGGATACAACGCTTAGCAAAAAGTCCGACAAGATCATAATCAAAGAGATGCCCGACGGAACAACCCTGCTTGAACTGACGGACACCGATGGCGACACAACGATCACAAAACTTAATCCCGTGAGCAACCGCACCATCATCATAAATTCAAACCGGTCGGAACACGTTACAAATTACACCAAAACCTATTCTAACTCATCACAGAAATGGCACTTTGAGACCGGCGCCCTAAATATCGGTTGGAATTTTGCTCCAGGGCATGGACATTCAGCTCCGGTCGAGGCAGGCAAATCATGGGAAATCGGCTGGTTTCAGATCGCAGGCGCCCGATACGATTTCTCCCGCCTCACTTCGGTCTCCATCGGCATCGGAATGGACTGGAAAAACTACAAAATCACGACGCCCGACTACTACTTTTCACCCAACGGCAACGGAGGAATCGAAACACTCCCCTACACCGCCGACGTCACTCCCCGCTACTCCCGAATAAAGACCTTCACCCTCTCGCTCCCACTTATGATTAGACAGAGGATGCCATTCAGGCTCTACGGAGAGCGGCAGTGGATCGCCGTTGGAGCCTCACTCGGCTATTCGCCCCATGGCTCAGTCCTTACCCGGTGGACAGATGAGTCAGGGCGCAGGGTCAGAGTAACTGACAATAAAATAGGCCACCGCCGGTGGACATGCGAACTGATAGGTATTCTGGGAGTCTCGAGCAAAGTCGGGGTCTATGTCCGCTATCAGCCGCTCAGCGTCCTGAGAGGTGTCGGGCAGCCTGATTTCAAAAGCCTCTCGACCGGCCTGATCCTCTTCTATTGATAAGAGGAGTTAAAAAAACGCGGCGGACGGAAATTTTTAGTAATTTTGGGGTCGGCTAACGCACAGGCTGCGTTGACCGACCCCTTTTATCTCCCCCCGCAATGACACCATTTGTTCATCTCCACGTACATACTCAATACTCTCTGCTCGACGGCCAGGCATCCATATCAAATCTGATAGACAAAGCCATGGCCGACGGAATGCCGGGTCTTGCCATAACCGACCACGGCAATATGTTTGGCATAAAAGAGTTTTTCAACACAGTCAACAAGAAGAACGGTAAGACAAAGGGTGCCATAAAAGATGCCGAAGCCCGCGCCTCCGAAGCCCGCTCAGCCGGTGACACGGAAGCAGCCACAGCCGCCGAGGCTGAAGCCGATGCGCTCCGAAAAAAAATATTCAAGCCCATATTCGGCTGCGAGATGTATGTGGCAAATAAAGATCTTCACGAGCAGACGGACAAGCGCGACACAGGCCGCCACCTCATTGTCCTTGCAAAGAATCAGACAGGCTACAAAAATCTTATAAAACTTGTCAGCCAAGCCTTTACCGAAGGTTTTTACTCGCATCCCCGCACAGACAAGCAGCAGCTGGCCGCCCACCGCGAGGGCCTGATCATCGCTTCGGCTTGTCTGGGCGGTGAATTGCCGCGCCTAATCGCTTCGGGCAATATCGAAGCTGCTATGGAATCGGCGCGATGGTGGAAAGAAACCTTCGGCGACGACTATTACATCGAGCTCCAACGCCACCGCTGCACCGATCCTCTCGGCCCGCGAGACGTGTATGAGACACAGAAGATTGTGAACGCCGAGCTCATCCGCATAGCCCGCGAGCTGGACATCAAGCTGATAGCCACCAACGACGTACACTTTGTCAATGCAGAGGATGCCGAAGCTCACGACCGCCTCATCTGCATCTCCACCGGCTCATACTTCACCGACGAGAAGCGTATGCACTATACCAAGCAGGAATGGATGAAGACCACTGCCGAGATGAACGAGATTTTCTCTGACATCCCCGAAGCTCTCTCCAACACGCTTGAAATCCTTGATAAAGTAGAGACCTACTCGATTGACCACGGTCCGATAATGCCGTTTTTCGAGATCCCTGCCGAATTCGGTTCGGAAGAAGAATATCGCAAGCGCTTCACCGAAGAAGATCTTTTCAACGAATTTACGCGCGACGAAAACGGCAATGTGGTGATGAGCGAAGAAGATGCCCGCAAGAAAATCGATAAGCTCGGTGGCTACGATAAGCTCTACCGCATAAAGTTTGAGGCCGACTATCTGTCAAAACTGGCCTACGAAGGAGCGGAAAGGCGTTACGGCAACCCACTAACACCCGAGCTTCAGGAGCGGATCAAGTTTGAGCTCCACATCATGAAGACAATGGGTTTCCCCGGCTACTTCCTGATTGTGCAGGACTTCATCAATGCAGCCCGCCACCAGCTCGGTGTCAGTGTCGGCCCGGGTCGTGGATCGGCAGCCGGCAGCTGCGTTGCCTACTGTCTCGGCATCACGCAGATCGACCCCATCAAATATGATCTTCTTTTCGAGCGCTTCCTGAACCCCGACCGCATCTCCCTGCCAGATATTGACATTGACTTCGACGACGATGGCCGCGCCATCGTCCTGCGCTATGTCACTCAGAAATACGGCGAGGAAAAGGTGGCCCACATCATCACCTACGGCACGATGGCCGCCAAAAGCGCCATCAAGGATGTGGCGCGCGTAGAGCAGCTTCCCCTCAGCGAGAGCGATCGCCTGACCAAGCTCATTCCCAAGCGAATGCCTCAGGTCAACGGTAAAGAACTCAAGCCGACACTGAGCAATATCTACCAATACGTTCCCGAATTTGACGCGGAGCTCAAGAGCAGCAATCCTCTCATCCGTGAGACCCTTAAATATGCCAAAGAGCTCGAAGGCAACATGCGCAACACCGGCGTCCATGCCTGCGGAGTCATAATCTGCCGCGATGCCATAACCGATTGGGTGCCCGTTTCAACAGCCATCGACAAAGCCTCAGGCGATAAAGACAAGATTATCGTTACCCAATATGAGGGATCAGTGATCGAGGAGACCGGACTGATCAAGATGGACTTTCTCGGTCTGAAAACATTGTCGATCCTGAAGGAAGCCGTAGCAAACATCAAGCGGACCCGGGGCATCGACATCGACACTGACACAATTCCCATCGATGATAAGGCCACCTATCGGCTTTACTGCGAAGGACGCACCACCGGCACATTCCAGTTTGAGTCGGCCGGAATGCAGAAATATCTCCGCGAGTTGCAGCCCTCCACCTTCGAGGACCTCATCGCGATGAACGCCCTCTATCGTCCCGGGCCTATGGACTATATCCCCGACTTCATTGCCCGCAAGCATGGCCGAAGTCCTATAGTCTATGACATCCCGGAGATGGAGACCTATCTGAAGGACACATACGGAGTGACCGTTTATCAGGAGCAGGTCATGCTGCTGTCGCGTCTGCTGGCCAATTTCACACGAGGCGAGAGCGATACCCTCCGTAAGGCAATGGGTAAGAAACTCATCGATAAGATGCAGGCCCTGAAGGCAAAATTTCTCAGCGGCGGTCAGGCCAACGGCCACGACCCGAAGGTGCTCGAAAAGATATGGGCCGACTGGGAGAAGTTTGCCTCCTATGCCTTCAACAAGAGCCATGCCACCTGCTACTCTTGGGTAGCCTACCAGACTGCGTATCTAAAGGCCAACTATCCAGCCGAATACATGGCTGCCGTCCTAACCCGCAATATGGGCGACACCACCAAACTCACCGGCTTCATGGAAGAGTGCAAGAAAATGCGTATTCCCGTCAAGGGTCCGGATGTCAACGAATCGTTTGTCTCATTCGGCGTAAACAGCAAGGGTGACATCCGTTTCGGACTGGCAGCTATAAAAGGAGTAGGCGAAAGCGTGGTCAACGAGATCATCAAAGTTCGCGACCAAGGCGGGCCGTTTACCTCGATCTATGATTTTGTAGAAAGAATCCCGGCCGGCACTCTCAACCGACGCATATTCGAGGCCCTTGCACTGGCTGGCGCTTTTGACTGTTTCAGCCCCGATATAAGGCGTGAGACATTCTTCACACCCATGCCCAAAGGCGAGACCTTCACTGAGGCAATCATCCGCTACGGACAACTGTTCCAGTCAGACCGTCAGGCCCAGAGCATGAGCCTTTTCGGCGACGACGATACTTTCAGCTCAACAGCGGGCCGACCGCAGATACCGATCTCCACACCCTGGACCGATGCTTACCGCCTCGATCAGGAGCGTGATCTCGTCGGTCTCTATCTCTCGGCTCATCCTCTGGATCCATATTATATGGACCTGAACTTCGGTTGTCTGCCACTAAAACATTTCAGCGACGAGGATGCAGTGCAGGCCGAAGGTGTTCCGATGGCATTTGGCGGAATGGTGGTCAAATTTGAAAAAGCCACTACACGCAAAGGCGAACCGTTCGGACGCATCAAGGTCGAGGACTTTACAGGCGTACATGAATTTGCACTCTTCGGTCGCGACTTCTACACCTACTCTCCATACTGTGAAGTCGGCACCAAGCTCCTCATCCGCGGCAGCTACGGCCGCCGATTCAACTCACAGGAGCTTCGCTTCAATATCAGCTCAATCCAGCCTCTTGAGGATGTGAGGGGCAAACTGTGTACGGGAATCACCATCCGCCTCGCGCCCGACCAGATCGACGACACGCTCCATGGAATCATTGCCGATGCAATTAAGCGCACCGGCCAGCGCACCGACGACAACTCGATAGAAAACCCCATCGGGACACTTACACTCAAGCTGCTCGAACCGCGTAGCCGTCGCTGGCTCACTCTCACCAGCCAGCAGAGAGTTGTCCTTTCCCGCCAGCTTACAGAGACCCTCAAAGAGATGGATGTCGAATACTCAATCGACACCAATACCCTATGACTAACTAACCAAACCTAAATACCATAATCCAAAAGACAATCATGGCAATAGAATTTACCGACGCCACCGTCAAGGAGGCCATCGAATCAGGCAAAGCCGTTGTGATCGACTTCTGGGCCACCTGGTGTGGCCCCTGCATGGGCATGTCACCCATCTTCAGTCAGCTCGCCGATGAATATGCCGATAAAGATATTGTGATCGGCAAGTATAACATCGACGAGCAGAGCGAGCTCGCCACCGAGTGCCGCATCATGTCGATCCCCGCTTTCCTCTTCTTCAAAAACGGCAAGCAGGTTAAGGATCTCCGCCTCGCCGGCTCGCAGAACATCGATACCCTCCGCACCAATGTAGAGAAGCTCCTCGCTCTCTGACCTCTTTTTCTTACGATCCTATTGAAGTAGGAGGTAAACCCTGTTAGCAGGTGTTTATCTCCTACTTTTGTGTTGCTGCAATGTCTCTACGGCTCCAATCAGTTGAGAGTCCTTACCACTGATCAAGTCCCTGACGGTGTATTCGACCTCTACATCCGGAATTATACCTGTCTCTATGATATTAGTATTATCCGGATTTAAGAAAGCCCAGGTGGATAAAATATACTTATAGCCATGAGGCAACTGATAGACCCGAGGATGTGAGATTACGCCAACAGTATGAGTGCCTACCAATGTAGCTAATCCCAGATTTTTCATTGTTACAGCAAAATCTTCGGCTGCAGAACCGGTATAACCATCGATCAACACCACAACCGGGCTTTTGATTTTCAGAGAATCGGGCGTTTGACTGAAATAACTGCTGCCTGTGCGCACAACTTCCATTGCGGTCTCGCTTGCATAATCTTTAAGCTGAGGAATCTGACTGCCATATTCCTCAAAAGCTGCGTTGGCAACCCGACATTTTATAATGAGGGCTTTATTCAGGTCTTTATCAGCAGGAGCAATGTATTCAATAAATGTAGGATTCCAACTCTCATCTGTTCCTCCGCGGTTGCCTCTTATATCAAAAATTACACCCCTTGCCTCGCGAAACTTAGACAAATGCTCGTTGAAAACCTGATTGACTTCAGCCGGCTTAGTGAAATCCGACATTCGCATATATGCGATATTACCCGGAAGCTCTTCAACATAGGCAACCCTTCCATCTACTGGAGTGTACCATTCATCGGGCTCCATACTCTGAGCATCTATGCGGTTGAAAGTAACAAGCTCCGACTTGTGTTCAGGCGTGAAAAATTCCAGACTAACTTCTGTGCCGATCTCTCCATTGAGAAATGAATCCAATGACTTACGAAATTTCCAATCAGCGTTGGATGCTGAAATATATGGGTAGATATTCGCTTCAAGGAAATCTGCAACCGGCACATCATCAATCTTCACGAGTTGACTGCCAACATGTATCCTGTTAGCAAATTGTTTGCCGATATTCTTGACATAGATTATATTATTGAGTCCAATAAATTGAATCGGCACGGATGCTGTAGGGGTGTCGGCAATGAAACGAGTATGGGCATCACCGAATTTAGCGAGAAATTCAGTCATTAGGCGAGAAAACACTTGTTCGCTGTCGGCATTCATCACCTTAGGCAAAAAAGCCTGATACAAGCTGTCGGGCGGTGCCTGCTCAAAATGTTGAGGAAACGCAAAGTTGTCCCGCACATTTCTCCAGACCGTTGAAAGGATGTAAACTCTCTCCTCTGGAGTGGTATCAGCCTTTGCGCATGGAATCATCACTGAAAGACTGAATACAAAAAGAAATGAAATGATGCTTTTTCTCATATTCTGCTTTGTCTAATAACACTCCTCCGCCTGAGCATGGAAGCTAAACAGTATCATTATAGATCGTTACGGTATGATTCATTCCGCATTGTTGCGGAGCCATTCGGTCCTGACCTTGTCCGGAAGATGCGTTACCTTGAAGTCTGAGAATGTCACCTTAAACCCATCACCGTCGGGACAGGCAGCCATCATCCCGATCTTCACCGGGCGGTTGGCCTCCATCCATGCATTGCGCATCATCACATATTCCTTATCGTCGAAGGAGTAGAAAATCTCAATCGCATCGAGGCGGCGCACAGCCTTGATCCAGATTGCCTCAACCGGACGGTCGAGAGCGATAACGCTCCAGTCGGAAGTGTGATGGGTCACAACTGTGCTGAGATTATACTTACCGTCGACATATTCAATGCCGGTCTTGATATAGTTCTCATGATCAATGCGGATCATCATGCCGGCTTGATCGAAACGCACCTTATAGTCGCCCGACACCTTAACCTTGGCCTCAAACTCGCCTCCATATTCGGCGTAATAAAAAGGCGCGTCATCGACCGTAAACCCGTAGTGCGATATCCGCCAGTAGTCGCTCTTGGGCGTCACATCCATTGTCAGCTTACCGTCGGCGATGCTCCATTGCTGCGGCTCGTTAAACCAGTTCATTTTTTCCAGAGTCTGAGCCGTCCCGCAAAACGAAGTCATGACCAGCATGATCGCCATCAAAAAGTTCCTATTCATATAGTCTCTCTATAACTGATAGATTTATTCAAATAGATTTCACCACCCTGCACGGGTTACCCACCGCTACCGAATTTGCAGGAATATCCCTCACCACCACGCTTCCGGCACCGATGACACAGTTATCCCCTATCGTTACTCCCGGCAGTACACACACGTTTGCACCGATCCAAACATTGTTGCCCACAGAAATGGGGCGTGCATATTCGAGACCTTTGTTGCGCTCGGACGGGTCAAGAGGATGTCCGGCTGTGTAGAAGCCACAGTTTGGAGCGATAAAGACATTGTCGCCGAATGTGACAGGAGCCTCATCGAGGATCACCAGATTATAATTTGCGTAGAAGTTTTGACCGACGGAGACATTATAGCCGTAATCGCAGTAGAATGGCTGCTCAATCAGTATCGCGCCACCTATGCTTCCGAGAATCCGCGAGAGAAGATTCTCACGGGCTGGTGTATCCCTTGGGCGCAGATCGTTGTAGTCGCGACACAATTCCTTACACCTCAGGCGTTCCTCTATAAGTTGAGGGTCATAACCCGCATCATAGATCTCGCCGGCGAGCATCTTATCCTTTTCTGTCTTTTCCATTTCTGAGGCAGATTAGAGTTCTGTGCCACAAAATTAAGAAAAAGACAGATTATTCCTGAAAGAATTTCAGACAAAGATTGAATATTTATTTAGTTCTCTCCATATCGGCTAAAGGAGCGAGGCGTATGGCGCGCCATGCGAGCACTACCGCTACCGAGGTCACGGCAACGTATGCTATTGCCGTGGAGTGGAAGATATTTCCGAGACCTACGAGAGGCGACACAACGGCAGCGAAAGCATACTTCACCACACTGAGGATAGCCGAAGCTGTACCGGCCTCATCACGTCCTACCTCCATCGAAAGTGTGTTGGCACTTGAGAAGATCATGCCTGAGAACAGAAGCATCGGTATGGCGCATAGTTCATAATAGATAAACGGTGTTTCATGCCACATCACGAACGCTTCTGCTACGGCGAACACAAACATACCGAAACAACCGACGACCATAGCCTGCTTCATCACCTTAAATTTCAGTGCGAGCGATGAACCTATGCTCATGGCAAGTGCGTTTCCTCCGAAAATCAGTCCGAAAGTCATGGCGCTGAATCCATAGTGTGTCTGTATGATAAAGGGCGCAGACGATATATAGGCATACAGCAGACCAATCGCAACAGCTTTGATCGTGACATAGAGCATGAAGCGACCGTTGGCAAACAGCGATCGGTAGGCTTTGACGTAGCCCTTGAGACTCTGTGCCTTAAGACGGCGCGCCGGAGGGAGCGTCTCAGTATAATGTGTGGTCCAGAAAGTCATTACAACCCCTACCACGAGGAGAACAACAAATATTCCATGCCATCCGACCCAATCGGCCATGAAACCACCGACAACAGGCCCGAGAGCCGGTGCCACACCGTTGATGGCACCTACAATAGCCATGAGTTTGGCAAGTTGACGCCCCATATAGACATCGGCCGGGATAGAGGTGGATAGCACCATTGCTCCACCGGCTCCAAGCCCCTGAAACAGACGGCAGATTATGAAGAAAGTTATATTGCGCGAAAACAGTGAGAGCGCAGTTGCTATCACAAATATTATCAGCGACCCGATCAAAATCGGTTTGCGCCCGTAGTGGTCGCTTGCCGAGCCCCATAATACCGAGCCGAGACCCATTCCGATCATAGCCATCGATATGCCCATCTGGGTCATCGAAGGCGTAGTGTGAAACTCCTTCATCATCGAAGGAATTGTCGGGAGGTACATATCGTTGACGAGCGAGGAGAATGCGCCTATTATGGCAATGAACACCACAAAGAGGCCATAATGTTTGGGAGCAGAAGATAAGTCGGCGGTAGTGGTCTGTGCCGGCTTTACAGATGAATCGGATGCCATTTATTCTTTAGATTTTCTGTTGAAACAATAGCGTCCGTCGACTTGTTCGCTGCTCATGCCGTGGTCTCCACTCAGCTTTCAGGAGTGCTGAGACGTCGATGCTCGATAATGGTCTTCATGTTTTTTTGAGCCCACTCAGTGAGTTGCACAATGATCGGCACCAGTGATCGCCCTGTGTCGGTAAGCGAATATTCCACTCTCGGAGGAACCTCCTGAAAGTATTCGCGGCTGACAAGCCCGTCGGCTTCAAGAGTCCTCAGTGTCGACGATAGCACCCGCGATGAAATGTCAGGTATCTTACGTCCCAGATCATTGAACCGGATCGGGTCATTCTCGCTCAGGACCAGTATGACAAGCAAAGCCCATTTATTGCCGAAACGGGCCACAACATTTCTGACCGGACAGATCTCTATGATGGAATTAAGCTGCTCTTTTCTTCTCATTCTCTTTGCTGTTTATCCGCAAAGTTACTCCATCTTGCAGACAGTTGCAACCCTCTGGCAAATAATAATTTTTTATAAAAATTTTATCTCATGCAAACATCTGAAAATCATTATTAGTAACAAATATATTACTTGGTTACCCTTTCGTAAGCTCTTGATCAATAGACCATAACAGATTAATTTTGTCATTGAAAAAATATGTTTAACCCTCTAATCAACCCCATCCGATTATGAAGCGTATTGCCAATAGTGCCGTAAAGCACACCGCACAGGCATATCTCTGTGCTCAGGCCGCAACCGAAACACCCTCAGGCGCATGCGGCTCTGCCTGCGGAGCCGGCGAGGAAAAACCCGAACCCAAGCCCGCAGCATGTGGCTCGGCTTGCGGTGCAGGAGAAAAATAACTCCGTCCAGTACCCTCCCCGACAACTCCGGCAGCTGAGCAACCCGCCTTTCTGTCGGAGTCTGTCGTTTTATCACGGCTCGCCCCATGGCGAGAAACCATTAAATACGGAACATAAATCTATGATATGGAATATTTTGCTTTCCAGTGGCACATAACCGATAGCTGCGATCAGCGCTGCGAACACTGCTACATTTTCTCGGAAGGACATCCACACCTGATCGAGATATCACTCGAAAGGGCGAAGGAGGTTGTCGCTCAATGTGAGGAGATGTGCCGGAAGATACACCGCCTACCATATTTTTATATAACAGGTGGCGATCCCATCCTTCACCGACACTTTTGGGAGATTCTCTCACTCCTTAAGGAGCGTGATATTCCATTCACGATCCTTGGCAATCCTTTTCATCTCACCCATGAGGTGTGCATCCGCCTGAAAGACATGGGATGCGCCAAATATCAGTTGTCGCTCGACGGAATGAGAGACACCCACGACTCCATTCGAAAGCCCGGATCGTTCGACACTACCATCGACAAGATTGACGTCCTGAAAAAAGCCGGTATACGGGTTGCGGTAATGACAACCGTCTCCGGTACAAATATCAGCGAGATCCCCGACATTATTGACCTGGTAGTTGACAAAGGGGTCGACCTGTTTGCCTTCGGACGTTATTGCCCCACCTCCGAAGAAAAATCTACTCATATCTCGCCGCTTGAATACCGCGACTTCCTCGACCGCATCTGGAAAAAGTTTGAGCAGCATAAGGATTCGTCGACCGTCTTCAACCTCAAGGATCATCTGTGGACCCTGTATCTTTATGAGAAAGGGCTGTTTCAGATTCCGGCCAACAGCGATCCTGAGGCTATCTACGACGGATGTCACTGCGGCGACTGCCATTTCACCATTCAGCCCGACGGCAGTGTCATGGCCTGCCGCCGCTTTGATAGCGTAGTAGGCAATCTTTTCCACACTCCAATTCATGATCTCTGGACCGGAAAAGAAATGGAGGCCTATCGTCAGCATGAGAAATTTGAGAAATGCTCGCGATGCGAATTGCTCCGCTTCTGCCGAGGATGCCCGGCTGTGGCATACGGCTACCACCGCTCGTTTTATGCACCTGACCCCCAATGCTGGAAGGAAGTATGAAAGCTGTTGTACTCACCGAGCCTTGCAAGGCCGGAGAAATGAAATTAACCGAAAGAGCCATCCCTACGGTGCGCCCAGGATGGGTGCTTGTCAAAGTCAAAGCCTTCGGCATCAATCATTCCGAGATACTTCTCCGTCAGTTTGAGATAGCCCGGCCATATATCCGGAAACCGATCATACCCGGCATCGAATGTGTAGGTGTGGTTGAAGATCCCTCCGACACCCGATTCAGGAAGGGCGATCGCGTGATTGCCCTGATGGGTGGAATGGGCCGCAGTTTCGACGGAAGCTACTCGGAATACGCCCTTTTGCCGGCAAGCCATCTGTTTGTTGTCAACAGTAGTCTTGACTGGCAGGAACTTGCCGCTATTCCGGAGACCTTTTACACGGCCTACGGCTCGCTCGTAGGATCGTTGCAGCTGAAGTCAGGCGATCTTCTGCTTATCCGTGGTGGCACCTCCACGGTGGGGTTGGCAGCCCTGCAGCTTGCCAAGGCAATCGGAGCCACAGTCGTTTCCACCACCCGCAGCACACAAAAGTGCAGTCTTCTGAGACAATATGGAGCAGACGACGCCATGATCGAAGGGCCCGATCTAAGACAGCAATTTCTCGATAAATACCCCTATGGTGCAACTAAAGTGCTCGAACTGATCGGTGCCGCTACCCTGCTTGAGTCGCTGCGGCTTACATCGTTGCACGGAATCGTATGTCACACCGGCCTGCTCGGAGGCATATTCGGCATGAAAGATTTTGATCCGATCAAGGAAATTCCTTCCGGGGTATATCTCACCGGATTCTACAGCAATTCCCCGACACAGAAAGAAATCACCGACATGATGGATCTGATCGACCGCGCACGGATACATCCCATCATTGCCCGCACATTCAGGCTTGAAGATATAGCCGCCGCCCACGAACTGGCAGAGCAGCGTGGAGAGATAGGCAAAATAGTCGTCACAGTGTGACGGCCAAACCTTCGGGCCGGAGTCAACACATCCCCTTGCGGCGGATCCTGATAGGAATCACGCCCTCATCAGGGATCCGGTCTACGACAAGAGCCAGATAGCCTCCGCCGCCTGCTCCGAGCATCTTCCACGCGAGGGCTTTGTCGCGCCAGTGCGCGATATGCTCCTCCACTCCGGGCTGTATCATTGCGGGAAACATAGCTGTCTGTGCCTCGTAGGAGTCGCGGAACGCAGCTGCAAAGCGGTCAAGATCTCTATCCATTATGGCATCCCAGCAGCGGTCGGCTGCGTCCGTCAGGGCCGCTACCTTTTCTGCTGTCAGATCCATCCCCTCGGTCACGTTGCATCCCTCTCGGCGGGGAAACATCTCGACGAGACATATATGGCTCTCGAGCCACGACAGTACATCCTCGTCGTTGCAGCTCTCGATCTTCTCGGGCCAGTAGTGGCCGTTATAATAATGTCGGCTGAGACCTGCCACACATATTCCTATGGCATCCTGCGCGCCTGATACATGTCCGTCGTTCTCCGGATCGTTTTCCAGACAGAAAAGAAGTTTGGCGAGCTGCTCCTCATGGTAGTCGGGGAGCTGGTAGGGCCATATCTTCCGGGCTGCATTGCGGGTGGAGGTCGACATGCCGCTGCGCTCGTTAAACTCAATCGTTGGCTCTACCGACGCCGTAATGGCCCATCCGGCCCCGAGTCTGGACACGTATGGCTGATCGATCCATGTCCCCGCAATATCTATTCTGTAAGGAATGTTGGACTTCGCGCCGGCGCGGAGCGAAGTTGTAGACCGCGCCTCAAGCCCGGCATCCGGCATCCGTTGAAGCTCTATATATTCTATACCGCGATCCTCACATAGCTTGCGTTTAGCGTCGCTTCCGCCGTCGGTGTTAACCACAAATATGTCTGGTTTCACGATATCAAGAGTATCGAGAAAATCAAGCATTCCGCTTCCGCGGTTGATATAAGCGTCGGTAACATAGCGGATGGCCTTGACCATGTAAAGGCGTTCGTTTTCGGAACAGACCGTCTGCCGGTGTTTGAGTTCGGCAACAGTAGCATCCGACCCTATGCCTACATAGAGGTCGCCAAACTTAGATGCCTCCTTGAAGAAAGCCACATGACCCGAGTGGAGCATATCGTAGCAGCCCGACACGAAAACTTTTTTCTTTGCTTCTGACATATCCATGAATTAGAGAGCGCAAAGGTAATTAAATAAACCGTGTGCTCCAACCGTTTTCTATCACAGGACTGACAAAACATTTACTGGCGCGCACTCGTTGATCATTCAAACAGTTTTTTCAACTCATCACATCTCCCTTATCACTCATGAAATCCATCTTCGGAACAGCAGCTATTTTATTAGGCATTGTCCTTGCCCCGGCAGCCTCGGCTTTCGACCGCTGGCTCCCCGACTCAGCAGCTCTCGGATCATCATTCCAGACTCTCACCATATCCCTTCCCTCAGATAAGGATATCCCCTGCACCGTGATTCGTCCGGCAGCAGATACTCTTAGAAGAAGCTCCGAGGGTGTCCTTTATGTCCACGGTTTCAACGATTACTTCTTTCAGGCGGAGATGGCCGACAGTTTTGTGGCCCATGGCTATGCTTTTTATGCTGTCGATCTTCAGCGTTATGGCCGCTCGCTCCGACCCGGGCAGGTGCACTGCGACGCCCGCCACGGTCTTGAGGAATATTTCCCGGCTCTCGACTCCGCTCTTGCAGTGATGAAGCGCAACGGGGTTTCGACCATAACCCTAATGGGCCACTCAACCGGAGGACTTACATCGGCCTACTATCTTGCCAGGCGTCCAGATGCCCCGGTTGCAAATCTCGTGCTCAACTCCCCTTTCCTTGCCTGGAATCTCGGGAAACTCAACAAGGCCATTCCGCTGGTGAGCGCCTTAGGTGCCGTTATCCCCGGAATGAAATTCAAACAAGGCGACAGCAACGCCTATTCCCACTCACTCCTGAAACAATATAATGGCCGGTGGACCTACAACACCAACTGGAAAGCACTCCACTCTCCTGATGTCACAGCGGGCTGGATTCGCTCCATTACCCGTGCACAGAATTATCTGCGTTCACACCCGAGTTGTATAAAGGTTCCTGTCCTTCTCATGACTTCACAGCGTGGTTATTCGGGATCTGAATGGAGCCCGGCAGCCAACAGCGCCGACGCAGTGCTCAATCCTCAAGCCATACGGAAGATCGGCATTACGCTTCCAGCCGATGGCGCCACAGATGTTGTTGTGGTCGGCGGACTCCATGATCTCTTTCTCTCGGCCCCCGACGTTGTGCGTCCCCTCTACCGCTTCCTATTCCGCTGGATCGGTCAGGAAGATGAGAGTTATGTTAAAAACAACGGTTGAAATGTTAACGTGCCTGCTCCGGCGAACCATCGCGGCCCCTCAACCGTTTTCTTTACGTAATCAAAATAAATGATACATCAAGATTTATAACAAAAGAAACTCTTAATCTCGATATGGAATATACCCAGCCCCAGCTCCCCTACGACAACGACGCACTCGAACCCGCCATCTCGGCCCGTACAATCGACTTCCACTATGGCCGTCACGAGAAGGCTTATATCGACAATCTCAACCGTCTTATCCGCGACACCATATATTCCGATATGCCTCTTGAGGATATCATCCGTCAGGCCGACGGCCCGCTTTTCAACAATGCATCGCAGGCGTGGAATCATATCTTCTATTTCTTCACCTTCTCGCCCGACGGCGGTGGTGAGCCCTCAGGCGATCTTCGCCGCGCGATCGACCGCGATTTCGGCTCTTTCGACGACTTCAAACGCGAGTTTGTCGAAGCAGGTGTCTCGCTCTTCGGTTCAGGCTGGGTCTGGTTATCAAAAGACGACAACGGAAAGCTCTTTATCACCCAGGGACGCAACGCCGAGAACCCTCTCCGCGATGGTCTCACACCCCTGCTCACCTTTGATGTCTGGGAACATGCCTACTATCTTGATTTCCAGAATCGTCGAGCAGATGCCCTCAAGGCTCTATGGAACATCGTAGACTGGGATGTGGTTGAAAGCCGCTATTGATCCCGTCTTGACAACGACACATACACAACGGAGATAGCACCGTTGAAAAAACAAAAGCTATCAATTCCTAACATAGTCAACTGAATAAGCATAATGTGATGAATGGAGAGAGAGGCAGCCGTGAGGCCCCCTCTCTTTTTTCATGTATCACGAATATCGTCAGATTGACTCGGCAAATAATTAACACGCTTTAACTCTTGGCAGGTGGGATGCCCCGCTTTTTGATATTAAATTTGTGGTCTGAAACGAAATCACTTAATCTTACGTGATAAACCAAACCATGAAGAAATATCCCAAAATAGGCATTCGCCCCACTATCGACGGCCGTCAAGGTGGTGTGCGTGAGAGCCTTGAAGAGAAGACCATGAATCTGGCCAAGGCTGTGGCCGACCTCATTTCAGCTAATCTCCGCAATGGCGATGGATCGCCCGTAGAGTGCGTCATCGCCGATTCAACAATAGGCCGCGTGGCCGAAGCCGCTGCCTGCGCCGAAAAATTTGAGCGCGAGGGTGTAGGATCGACTATCACCGTCACCTCCTGCTGGTGCTACGGCTCGGAGACCATGGATATGAATCCCGAATACCCCAAAGCCGTGTGGGGTTTTAACGGCACCGAGCGTCCGGGAGCCGTATATCTTGCTGCCGTTCTCGCAGCCCACGCTCAGAAGGGGCTCCCCGCTTTCGGCATCTACGGACACGATGTCCAGGATCTCGACGACAACACCATCCCCGCCGATGTGGCTGAAAAGATTCTCCGCTTCGCCCGCTCGGCTCAGGCCGTTGCAACAATGCGCGGCAAGAGCTATCTCTCGATGGGCTCGGTGTGCATGGGCATTGCCGGATCGATCGTGAGCCCCGACTTCTTCGAGGATTATCTCGGTATGCGCTGCGAGTCGGTTGACCTCACAGAGATCATCCGCCGCATGGAAGAGGGGATCTATGATCACGACGAATACGAGAAGGCCATGGCCTGGACCGAAAAATACTGCAAGGTCAACGAAGCTGCCGACCGCAACATCCCCGCAAAGGCCAAGACTCGCGAACAGAAAGATGCCGACTGGGAGTTTGTGGTTAAGATGACCATCATTGCCCGCGATCTCATGACCGGCAATCCCAAGCTCCGCGAAATGGGATTTAAGGAAGAGAGTCTCGGCCACAACGCCATTGCCGGCGGATTCCAGGGTCAGCGCCAGTGGACCGACTTCTATCCCAACGGCGACTTCACCGAATCGCTCCTCAACACCTCGTTTGACTGGAACGGCATACGCGAAGCCTTCGTGCTCGCCACCGAAAACGATGCCTGCAACGGAGTTGCGATGCTCTTCGGCCATCTCCTCACCAACCGCGCCCAGCAGTTCTCGGATGTCCGCACCTACTGGAGTCCCGAGGCAGTGAAGCGCGTCACCGGCAAGGAGCTCACCGGTTTGGCTTCAAACGGTATCATCCACCTCATCAACTCCGGCGCAACCACCCTCGACTCCACTGCCCGCGCCACAGCTGCCGACGGCACACCCGAGATGAAGCAGCACTGGGATCTCACCGAAGAGGAGGTTGAGAAGTGTCTTTCGGCCACCAACTGGTGTCCTGCCAACCGCGACTATTTCCGTGGCGGCGGCTTCTCGAGCAACTTCCTCACCAAGGGTGGCATGCCTGTCACCATGACCCGCCTCAACCTCGTCAAGGGTCTCGGCCCCGTGCTTCAGATCGCCGAGGGATGGACAGCCGAGCTTGATCCCGAGGTTCATCACATCCTCGACGAGCGTACCGATCCCACATGGCCCACCACCTGGTTTGTGCCCCGCCTTATGCCTGAGCGCGATGCTTTCAAGGATGTATACTCAGTGATGAACAACTGGGGAGCCAACCACGGCGCTCTCTCCTACGGCCATATCGGCAAAGATCTGATCACTCTGGCCTCGATACTCCGCATCCCCGTCTGCATGCACAATATTCCCGACACCGAGATCTTCCGTCCTGCCGCGTGGAATGCCTTCGGCATGGACAAGGAGGGTGCCGACTATCGCGCCTGCTCCAACTACGGTCCTATCTACAAGAAGACCTGCGGCCGCTGATCTGCCTTTTCAAAGGAAATGTCATAACAACTGACAGCTAACTATCATACTCCGGGTGAAGATGTCAGCACGGAAACCGACCTGCCTTCCTGCGACATCTTCACCTGTTTTTTACCATCTATCATTCACTCTACCACAATGGCTACAGAATCCCAGATACAGGAATTTATAAAATGGGCCCATCGGGCAGGAGCCGAACAGCTCAGTCTCTGCTCAAGCGGCAATCTGTCATGGCGCATATCCGACGATGAGGTACTCGTGTCGGCAACCGGATCATGGCTCAGCGATCTCCGGCCTGAAGATGTGTCGGTTTGCCGCCTCTCCGACGAGACCGTCCTCAATGGTGTCAAACCCTCGCGCGAGGCCCGCTTTCATCTCGGCATCTTCAGGATGCGTCCGGAAGTGAAGGCCATCCTCCATTTCCAGTCAACCTATGCCACGACCATCGCCTGCATGAAAAATCCCCCCGCAAGCATCAATCTCACCGCTGAGATACCCATCTATGTCGGCGAGGAGATTCCGGTTGTGCCCTATCTCATGCCTGGTTCTCTTGAACTGGCCGAAGCTGTGATCGATGCCATGAAGACGAGCGACAGCTGCTTCCTTGCCAACCATGGCGAGGTCGTTGCCGGATCGTCTCTTGCCGATGCATTCCAGAAAGCGGTATTCTTTGAAATGGGTTGCCGCCTCGCCGTGCTGACTCAGGGAAACACGAGCGTAATGTCTGCCGCTGACCTTGCCGCTCTCCGTGTGCTCACCGGTAAACACTGAGCAATGGACAGTCAGCGCAACGCCTGTCTGGCAATAGACTTCGGAGCCGGCAGCGGACGTGTCATAGCCGGCGAGATGCTTCCCGACGGTCTGATCGAGCTCACCGAAATCCATCGCTTCGCCAATCGTCAGGTGCGTCTCGGCGATTCTCTCTACTGGGATTTCCCCGCTCTCTATTCCGAGATGCTTGAAGGCATCCGTCTGGCATCGGCCATGGGATTCCACATCCTGTCGGTAGGCATTGACACCTGGGGGGTGGACTTCGGTCTGATCACCCCCTCGGGCCGTCTGCTCTCCAATCCTCTTTGCTATCGAGACTCCCACACCGCAGGGCTTCCCGAACGTATGTGGCCCACGACGGAGGAGAAGCTCCATCATTTCCGCGACTCAGGGATCTTCCCGATCAACATCAACTCCCTCTATCAACTCGCAGCCCTGCGTGAGCGCGAGCCTGAGATGGTCGAGATAGCCGGATCGCTGCTATTTATGCCCGATCTGTTCTCATTCTTCCTCACGGGCGTAGCATCGTGTGAACGCACCATAGCATCGACTTCCGAGCTCCTCACCGCCGGAGGAGAGGACTGGAACTGGCAGCTTATCCGTCAACTCGGGTTGCCCGAAAGGCTGTTCGGCAGGCTGATCGACTCCGGGAGCATAAAGGGATATATCCTGCCGTCGGTTGCCTCCGCGCTGGGCATAGACTATGACGTTCCCGTCATAGCTTCAGGAGGCCATGACACTGCCTGCGCAGTCTACGCATCGCGCAAGCAGTCGGATGGCCGGCGACAGGCCTTCATCAGCTCAGGCACATGGAGCCTGTTCGGTCAGGAGATTCCCGAACCCGTATGCACACCCGACGCATTTGACTGCGGATATACCAACGAAGGAGCTGTAGGAGGCACCATACGTATTCTTCAGAACATACCGGGAATGTGGATCCTCCAGCAGCTTGTTGCCGGATGGACAGCCGCCGGAATCTTCGAGGGATATGACAACCTCATAGCCTCGGCTCAGGAATCTGCGATCGACACGATAATCGACGTCGACGATCCGGCTTTCGTTGCTCCTGTCAATATGGCATCGGCCATCACTACCTATTGCATCGACCACAGCCTGGACATCCCCGTGACCCCGGCCGATTATGCCCGTGTAGCCATCCGCTCGCTTGCCCGCCGCTACCGCAAGGCCATCGAAGGCCTCATCGCTATCTTACCCGAAAGCGACCGGCCGGAAGCCATCAACATCGTTGGGGGCGGAAGCCGCAACCAATATCTCAACCGCCTGACCGAAGAGGAGACCGGGCTGCCAGTTATCGCCGGACCGGTCGAAGCCACGGCAATAGGTAGCATTACACTCCAGTTTGAAACCCTTCGCAATCTCAACTGACCAGATTATGGAAACAAAAAGATATGTCCGGACAATGGATCTGCGTGATGATCCCGAGCTGATTGCCGAATATCGCCGCCGTCATGCCGAAGGAGCCGTATGGCCGGAGATAATTGCCGGAATACGCGAGGTTGGAATCACCCGAATGGACATTTTTCTGCTCGGCACCCGCCTCGTGATGATACTCGAGGTGCCCGCCACTGTCGATCTTGACGATGCAATGACTCGTCTGGCCACCCTTCCGCGTCAGCAGGAATGGGAAGACTTCATGTCAGTGTTTCAGAACTCAGAACCGGGGGCATCGTCGGCCGACAAGTGGCAGGACATGGAGCAGATATTCCATCTTTATGAATAGATCAGCCTCCGTGTCCCCAAGCATTTATTCCTGAATCAACCAAACAAGATACCATGTCAAACAGTACCAGTCGGCCCGACCGGCAATCATCCATACTATCCGCCAACGGAGTCAACTATCTCATACCATTCATCCTGATCACGAGCTGCTTCGCTCTGTGGGGCTTTGCCAACGACATCACCAACCCGATGGTCAAGGCTTTCTCCAAGATCTTCAGGATGAGCGTGACCGACGGCACACTCATTCAGGTTGCCTTCTACGGAGGATATTTCGTCATGGCCTTTCCTGCTGCCATGTTCATACGCCGTTATTCCTACAAAGCCGGAGTGCTCCTCGGACTCGGGCTTTACGGCCTCGGCGCCTTCCTTTTCTACCCGGCCATGCTGACGGGTGCATACTTCCCGTTTCTGATCGCCTACTTTATCCTCACCTGCGGCCTGTCATTTCTCGAGACGAGCTGCAATCCGTATATCCTGACGATGGGACCGGAAGACACCGCCACACGCCGCCTCAATCTTGCCCAGTGCTTCAATCCACTGGGGTCGCTGCTGGGTATGTATGTGGCCATGAACTTTATCCAGAACATGCTTGACCCGATGGACACCGCGCAGCGCGCCGAGCTCTCGCCCGAAGCATTTGCCGCCGTGCGCGACTCCGATCTGTGGATCCTCGTCAAGCCCTATCTGGCCATCGGTGCCGTTGTCTTGCTGATGATGCTCCTGATCAAGGTAGTCAGGATGCCGCGCAACGGCGATAAGCAGCTGGGCGGATCGTTCCTTACCACCATCCGCCGCATATTCGCCGTCCGCCACTACAGGGAAGGGGTGATAGCCCAGTTCTTCTATGTCGGCGCTCAGATCATGTGCTGGACATTCATCATCCAGTATGGCACAAGGATCTTTATGGAACAGGGTATGGCCGAGAAGGCAGCCGAAGTGCTCTCACAGAAGTACAATATCGCCGCAATGATCATCTTCTGCACAAGCCGCTTTTTCTGCACATTCCTCCTGAAATATTTCCGGCCGGGGGCACTTCTGCGCACACTCTCTATCGTAGCTGTTTTACTCACCCTCGGAGTGATCTTCTTCCAGGACATCTATGGTCTCTATTGTCTGGTCGGGGTTTCGGGATGTATGTCGCTCATGTTCCCCACGATCTATGGCATCGCACTTGAAGGTATGGGCGACGACGCCAAATTCGGAGCCGCCGGCCTCATAATGGCCATCCTCGGCGGTTCGGTCCTTCCTCCGGTGCAGGCCGCCATCATAGATTGCGGCACAGTAGGAACCATGCCCGCCGTCAACGTATCATTTGTCCTGCCGATGATCTGCTTCATCGTCATAGCACTCTACGGACAGCGCAGATGCAGATCTTGAGAATCCTACCATAATATTTGGTGGATTTGCTTTTTATTCATACCTTTGGAGGCTTATAGCGCTGTTGCGCTGTAAGCCTCACACATCATCATGTACAAAGACGCCGATATCACTGAAATTTTCAACTCCTATCTCGCCGCTCACAAGAGCGTGGACATAGCCGAGAGCGCGTTCAAACACGATTTGAGCGAGAATCCCGACCTCCGCGCTGCCTACAAAGAGTGGTGCCATGAAGTAGGCTCTTCAGAGAAACAGGGATTTACCGACTATTGCGAAGAATACCTCGACCGACAGAATGAGGTATGGGACTCGCTCAACGACTATGACAACGAAGAATAATCCGGGACGTCTCATGGGCGCGGAGTGGGAAAATGATCCCGCCGTGTTGCTTGCCTGGCCTCATGCCGATACCGACTGGGCTCCCATTCTCGATCAGGCTCAGGAATGTGTTGCCGACATTGCCGGTGCCGTCACCTCGCTCGGGCGAAGGGTGATTATCCTCACCCCCGAGCCCGAGGCAACATTGAGCACCCTTGGCAAAAAGTCAACGCCTGAGCTGATCACTGTTGTAGAATATACTACCAACGATACCTGGGCCCGCGATTTCGGGCCCATCACCATCATCGGTCCCGACGGATCTCTCATACCTATTGATTTCCAATTCAACGGCTGGGGCTTGAAATTTGCCGCCGACCGCGACAATCTCGCTTCTTCAGCGCTCCAACGGGTAGGGATCCTGAACACCCCGCTTGAAAATCGCCGTAGCTTTATCCTTGAAGGCGGATCGGTTGACTCCGACGGCAAAGGCACGATCATCACAACATCCGAATGTCTGCTATCGCCCAACCGCAATGGCTCCACTCCCAAAGAAGAGATTGACACTTATCTGAAATCGACCCTTGGAGCCAACCGAATCATCTGGCTCGAGAATGGAGCCCTGCTCGGCGACGACACCGACTCACACATCGACACTCTGGCGCGCTTCGCCCCCGACAACCGACTTATCTATTGCTCATGTCTCAATCCGACGGATGCCAACTATGACGCCATCTGCCGAATGGAAAATGAGATCATGACATTAGCCCCTCAATTGGGTCTCACCCCGGTTGCCCTGCCACTCCCCGACCCCGTTTTCGATCCGGAAGACGGTCATCAGCTTCCGGCCACATACGCCAATTTTCTCGCGCTGCCCGAAGCAATACTTATGCCCACCTATGGCCAGCCCGAAGCCGACAGGCGCGCTGCCTCGATCTTAAGCAAGACCTTCGCCCGTCCGGTCATAGAGATCGATTGCAGAGTCCTGGTCAGGCAGCATGGGTCGCTCCATTGCATGACAATGCAGATACCCTCAAAGATCCTCACCCCGCCACATCACCACGCAATATGACAAGAATAATCCCAACAGCACTGATCCAACTGTCAAAGACAGATGACGTAGACCAGAACAGACAGCGCCTCGGCCAAGCAATCCGTGAAGCCGCATCCAAGGGCGCACGTCTCATCGTCAATCAGGAGCTACATGACTCGCTGTATTTCTGTCAGACCGAAAATGTTGATCTTTTTGATCTATCTGTCGGCATACCGTCGGATGCAACAGATTTCTATGCTTCCATTGCCCGGGAGACCTCAACGGTGATTGTCGGCTCATTTTTTGAGCGGAGAGCCCCGGGACTCTACCACAACACTGCCGTTGTGTTTGAGGCCGACGGATCCATAGCCGGCATCTACCGCAAGATGCACATTCCCGACGATCCTGCTTACTACGAGAAATTCTACTTCACTCCCGGCGATCTCGGCTTCCAGCCTATCGACACATCCATAGGCCGCATAGGTGTCCTCGTATGCTGGGATCAGTGGTATCCCGAAGCCGCCCGGCTCATGGCGCTCGCGGGTGCTGAGATCCTTGTCTATCCCACCGCCATCGGATGGGAAAGTTCCGACACAGAGGCCGAAAAAGAGCGTCAGCGTCAGGCATGGATGATAGTCCAGCGAGCTCATGCGGTTGCCAACGGAATCCCTGTAGTGACCGTCAACCGCGTTGGTCATGAACCGGATCCGTCAGGGGCAACCCGAGGCATACAGTTCTGGGGATCGAGCTTCGTAGCGGGGCCTCAGGGCGAGCTTCTCTATCTCGCGCCCGACGACAAAGAGGCCGTGGAGGTAGTTGACATAAATATGGACCGGTCGGAAAATGTACGCCGCTGGTGGCCGTTTCTTCGCGACCGCCGCATAGACGCCTATTCAGGACTGACAAACAGGTTCCTACGCTGAAAAAAATCACCGGCTATCCTCATTTACGATAGCATCTGCAACAGGATTGACAGCGTGGCAATGGGATTCACCGTAACTTTGCATCCGAAATCCCATTCCCAAAATGACAGCCAAGACTCTTGTATCCATCCTGCTTTTGTTTGCATCCGGCCACGCCGTTTCCATGCCGGTAGCCGCCCCGGTAGCCGTTGACACAGTCCTCTACCACGAGCCATACAGGCCGCAATATCATTTCACTCCGGCCCACCGCTGGATTGGTGATCCTTGTGGGCTTGTCAAATATGGCGGTAAGTTTCTTGCCTACAGCTGGGGAGCCGCTGAGTCATCCGATCTCGTGCACTGGACCGAAATCAACAGAGATGCAATAAAAGGACTTCCACCAAAAACGGCCCCGTTCACCGGAAGTGTCGTTGTCGACAAGAATAATACTGCGGGCTGGGGCGAAAATACACTCGTGGCAGCATTCACCTCTTTCGACGAAGAGTCGCGAAAGCAATCTCAGTCTGTAGCCTTCAGCCATGATGGAGGCCACACTTTTCAATACTATGATCTCAACCCCGTAATCGACATTTGGAGCACCGAGTTTCGCGATCCGACGGTCATCAGATATGAGCCTACAGGTAAGTGGGTAATGGCTGTGGCCAAAGCTCTGGAAAAGAAAGTAGCGTTCTATGAATCCGGAGATTTGAAGAACTGGGTGTGGTTGAGCGACTTCGGTCCGATGGGCGACAATGAGAAATCATGGGAGTGCCCCGATCTCTTTCAACTGGAGATCGAAGGCTCTGATGAAAAGAAATGGGTCCTGTTAGTTTCGGTCAACTGGGCAAGGGAACAATATTTTGTTGGCGAATTTGACGGTAAGCAATTCATCCCCGATCACCCTTATGCCGAGCCGCTCTATGTCGATGACGGACTCGATTATTATGCCTCCCGCACCTTTCAGAACTACGACGGCGACACCTCTGAGGTTTATTCCATCGGATGGGTCAATACATGGGACTATGCCCAACAGGCTCCGTCGGAATGGGGCAAAGGGTTATGGTCTGTTCCGCGCAAGCTGTCTCTCTATGACACTCCCGCAGGTCTGCGCCTGCGCCAGCTCCCTGCCGACCAGTTAACTCAACTCCGTGGCACTCCCTATTCATTGAAACGTAAACTCCGACCCGGTATTGTCCCCCTTCCCGAGGTCACATCGATGTCAAACCAATATGAGCTTGAAGTAAGCATTGATCCATCTGAAAACGATGTCGTAGGGCTGAATCTATGCTGCGGATCGGGACGCAAGGTCGCTATCAGCTACGATGCCTCTTCCGGCTTCCTTACGGTTGACCGCACCAATTCTGCGGCTACAGACATTCCTAAGTTCAGTCGTGTGGCTTATACCCGGATCTCAGACTCACCAAACCTGAGAATATTGGTTGATAAGTCATCAATCGAGGTTTTTGCCGACCAAGGCAAAAAAGTCATGACCCTGCTCACCTACGCTGCTCCCGATCAGACGGCAATAGAATTATTCTCACAGCGGGGCGGATCTAACGTCTCCCTTACCGCTTATCCCATGAAGTCTATCTGGCCCTGAAAAGATTTGATACTTCCCTAAATTCTACTCAGAGGCTGTGGGAGGCCGTCCGACTTCATTTTCAGACGGCCTCCTCAGACACATCTATAAAGTTTTTTCGTTTCCGATTTATAAGACTGCAAATTTCACGTCGACAAATAGCCGACGCCCCTTTTCCAGAGAGGTGCTTACAACTTTTAGGCCGAAGAGGCTTCCCTTACGGTCGATCGCTGCTTTGCGAAGAGGTGCGTCATCACTATAAACAGCGACAGATCCGAGTCGATCCGGATGGTTTGTATCAGGATAGAACACATACATCACCACCGGGTTTGCCTTGAAAGGTTTTTTAATGGACCGGCGATCTGATCCGAGCCTCAACTGCTCGCGGTAGTAAGCCTCCTCTTCTTTTTGGCGACGAAGATCGTCAAGACGGAAGGCTGAGGCAGACCATCTTGCCGACAATCCCTGACCGAGTTGGGAAGCCGCCATGGTCATACCCTTGCCGGTCTGTGATGAAAGCGACCGGATGATCGAACGAACATCTCGCTCGATTTGAGGGATGTTTCGGCGAGAGGGAGCCGGATGGGAGATATTTCTCTTTTTCTTCGAAGAAACAGCTGATTCCAGATGCTTACGGACCTCCGACATAGCCGAGGCCTTTATAGCCATAGCTTCGAGTGCACGGAGTGAGAGAGCGGATTTGAGACTGAGATTTTTCTTCATGTTATTAAAAGTTTAAAGAAAACAAAAGCCGACTGCCATGCGGTCGTGGACATTTGACCGTCGCAATCAGCAAAACTTGATTATTGCTGCCGGAGAAGTACCTCCGGTTGTCCATTCAGAATATCAATGTTATTATCAACATAAGCCTTGGCGTAAGGGTACACTGATGGCTTACAGTTAATAAATTATTGATTCTGCCATGGGCATATCAAGCGTTAACAAAAGTTTCTCTAAACTTTATATATGTCTCAATCCTCCATCGGATTTGCGCCGCAAAGTTAACACATTTTCTTGAGAAGATCAAATCCTCCGAAAGGGAATTGCAGCTTTCTGCGTTATACACTCTCAGCCCGCTGTGCATCAAGCTACAGCGGGCTGAGAGTGTATAAGCTCGAGTAAAAGGAGATCTCAGAGGGTATTTGTGCCTTCAACCAGTTTGCCCATCGCCCAGACTGAACGGAGGTTGAGATCCTTGTCGAGAATGAGTATGTCGGCATCTTTGCCACGTGCAAGCGAACCCTTGCGGTCGTAGACACCCATTATCTTGGCGGGTGTCTCGGAAGCCATCCTAATGGCATCGTCAAGAGGGATCTCCGCACCGTGAACGAGTGTGCGGATCAGACGGTCCATAGTAGCCACACTGCCGGCAAGCGCCGAACGGTCGGAGAGCTTGCAAACACCGTCTTCAATGATCACGCGAGGATCAAAAGCCTCGGCATTTTCTGAGCAGGCGCAGGCAAGGGCATCAGTCACTACACACGCACGTTCCGGGCCCTTGATCTTGTAGACGAGACGGAGAATGGTGGGAGGAACGTGGATGCCGTCTGCCACAACCTCTACTGTCATATCGTCGATGAGGTAGATGCTTTCAACAGTGCCCTCGTACTTATATTCGCGACGTTTGTGGAAGCCGGGCATAGCATTGTAGAAGTGTGTGGCGTGGGTATAGCCAGCCTCCCATGCCGAGCGAATATCCTCGAATTCAGCCTGAGTGTGTGCCACTGATGCCAGGATACCCTTGCTGTGGATATATTTGCCGAACTGCATGGCTCCCGGAAGTTCCGGGGCGGCATCCCAGCGCTTGATGCAGTCCCATGTCTCCACGATAGGAATATATTCTTTCGGATCCGGATCCTTGATATATTCAGGCATCTGGCCTCCCGCCATCTTCTGGTTGAGATAGTGGCCCTCGAGATGAAGACCGAGCACCGGACTGTTGGGCTCGGCCATCAGTTTTGTGCAGGTCTCGGCCGCAGCATTGATCATCGGCACAGACGATGACGATAGGGTCGGGAAAATACTGGTGGTGCCATGCTTCATGTGTGTCTTGACGGCTTGGCGGAAAGCATCTTCGGTGCCCTCCATGAAGTCTCTGCCGCCGCCTCCGTGGCAGTGGATCTCCACGCCGCCGGGCACAACATACATTCCTTTGGCATCTACAAGATCGGCGCCGACAACGGCCAGATCGCAATTGGTCACTTCAAGGATCTTATTATCGCGGATAAGGACCGAGCCATCGTTGAGCCAGCCCGACGGTGTGAGTATCTTAGCATTAATTATCTGCGTCAGCATTTCGGTATTGGATTTATAATGATTGGTTGAAACGTTTCTGAGCCATATTTCCTGCAAAAATACTTATACATTTCCACTCGCAGGCAATCTGCCGCCCTATTTTTTCAAAAAAAATTAAATCCTCCTCCCGAGTTGAAAGGTAAACTTAGGGGAGACGGAGCATCCGATTCTCTCCTTAAATGAGCACAGCCCCTCTGATAATTGGCCTGACTCGGAAGATGGCCCGATATCAAGAATCCTTTTACCGGCCTGCTTGAAAAAATCGACCAGACAGTAGGCAAGGAGATTCATTGGATAGCGGCAAGACGTGCCTGGCACATCGCCCCAGTAGATCACCTGCACTATATCGGGAGTCACATCATAGACAATAGCCGACGCAACATCCTCACGACCGTTTGTCAGCACGAAGAAATATCCATCGACAACACGCGACGGTCCGGACGCTGTAGCGGTCAGTTGCTCGAGAGTCATCCTTACAGGGTAGCCTTTGTGGAGGTGGTTCTTTACCACGACAGCGTATGCCCGCGCCGGATCATCGTTGACATTCACCAACCCGAAGCCCTCCTGCCTGGCCCTCCCGAGCAGATTCCGCTCATACGAAGGCAGTATCTGCTTATAATCGTCAAACTGTGTAAGGTCGATATGGCAATTCCAATCGGCATGACACAGCCGGCTCCCGGTCTGAATCAGCGCCAACTCCATCTTGGATATCAGATCCGGAGAATAAAATGACGGAGGCAGGATAATGGTCAGATCGGTAAACTTTCGGCTCAACGACTCCACGGCCCTGACAACTGTCGGAGCACTCTGATGACGGTTGAGATCGAAGCAGGCAAAAGGAGCCGAAAACGGAGCTGCAAAGCTGCCGTCGCTACGCAGGCCTACCGTGAGGCCGAAACGCGGCTTCCCGCCTTCAGAAATTATCATACGTCTCACCTCCTCCACCTTATATTCATTCAGAGTGGTGAAGGATACCGAGTTATAGACTACCGTCGGGCGGCTGAAAATCTTGCCGTAGTCTTTACCGTCTACCTCTGCAATTTCCATTTCTAATCAGGCCGGAGGCTCTTGGCCCCCACTAATACTTTGCAAATATACTAAATAATCGGATTAGTCATTAAATCCGACGCAATCATGAACGCGGCGAAAAGAGCTTTTTTCAGTCCGACCGGCTCCCCTTGGCTATATCAGGGATAATAGCTAACTTTGCAGCCCGAAACAGATAAACACAGCGCACCGTCAGGGGTGCCATCACCTAAGTAATATGAAAATCGGAACACCCGCCACTCCCTCGGCCGTGAAGGCTCTTCTGCTTGGCAGCGGAGAGCTCGGCAAGGAGGTTGCGATAGAGCTTCAGCGCTATGGTGTTGAAGTAATCGCCGTAGACCGTTATCCCGGCGCTCCGGCCATGCAAGTTGCCCATCGCAGCTACGTCATCAATATGCTTGATCCCGATGAGCTCAGACATGTCATTGAGCTTGAACACCCGGATCACATAATACCCGAAGTCGAGGCCATCGCCACCTCTGCCCTCGTCGAGCTTGAAAAGGAAGGCTACAATGTCACCCCCACCGCCCGCGCCACATTCCTCACGATGAATCGCGAGGGCATACGCCGTCTGGCAGCCGAAGAGCTCGGACTCCCGACATCGCCCTACCTCTTCGCATCCGACAAGGAAGAATTTGTCTCGGCTGTCAGGGAGATTGGCTTCCCTTGTGTGGTAAAACCGGTCATGAGCTCAAGCGGACATGGCCAGAGCGTAGTGCGATCTGAGGCTGATATAGATGCTGCCTGGCATGAAGCTCAGGAGGGTGGCCGTGCCGGCGCCGGCAGAGTGATCGTAGAAGGATTCATTGACTTCGACTATGAGATCACCATGCTTACAGTGCGCTCCGTCAGCGGGACAAAGTTTTGCGAGCCCGTAGGCCATCATCAGGTAAACGGCGACTATCGCCAGAGCTGGCAGCCGCAGCCCATGACCGACAAGGCGAAAGAGAGCGCCCGCTCGATTGCACGTTCTATCACCGACGCCCTCGGAGGCTACGGCATTTTCGGCGTAGAGCTTTTTGTCAAGGGCGACGAGGTCATCTTCAGCGAAGTATCTCCCCGCCCTCACGACACCGGTATGGTGACGATGATCTCTCAGGATCTCAGCGAGTTTGCACTCCATGCCCGCGCAGTGCTCGGACTTCCTGTGCCCGAGATCCGTTTCTACGGGCCATCGGCCTCCCACGCAGTGGTGGTGGAAGGCGACACCCGCGAGATGATAATCGACGGGATAGAAAAAGCCCTCGAAGAGCCCGGAACAGCTATGCGCATCTTCGGCAAACCGGAGGTCAAGGGTCATCGCCGCATGGCTGTTGTCCTGGCAACCGGCAAAGATATCGAAGACGCCCGCGCCAAAGCCGACCGCGCCCAGAGCCATCTTACCTTTACATGCAAGTAAATCCGGCGTGCGGCTCTTTTTTCCGCCCATAACTGAAAATATTGCAGGATTATTACTAACTTTGCAGACCCGATAACAAAACGAATAACAGACTTAACAAAATATATGGCAACAACTGCAGACTTCAAGAACGGTATGTGCCTCGATATCGACGGCCAATACTACTTCATCGTGGAGTTCCTCCACGTTAAGCCCGGCAAAGGCCCTGCCTTCGTCCGCACCAAGCTCAAAAACGTCAAGACCGGTCGTATTCTCGACAAGACCTGGAACTCCGGCGTGAAAGTGGAGGAAGTACGCATCGAGCGTCGTCCCTACCAGTATCTCTACAAGGACGACATGGGCTACAACTTCATGCACACCGAGACATTCGAACAGGTTGCGATCCCCGGCGAAAGCATCGAGGGTGTACAGTTCCTGAAGGAAGGTGACATCTGCGAGGCTCAGGTACATGCCGCTACCGATACCATACTCACCTGCGAGATGCCCACTTCTGTTGTTCTCGAAGTGACCTACACCGAACCCGGCATCAAGGGCGACACCGCCACAAACACCCTCAAGCCCGCCACCGTCGAGACAGGTGCCGAAGTCCGCGTGCCTCTCTTCATCAATATCGGCGACAAGATCCGCGTCGATACCCGCGACGGAAGCTACGTTGAGCGCATCAAACAGTAATCCCGATCCCATTCGCTCCCTCGTCAGGCATTTCGCCAGACGGGGGAGTGTACTTTTATACCCATTCCAGCTCCGACGCTCAACAATACGCCCTGCAAGGCCGTTATACGGATATGAAAAGCAACGTATCTTTCGCCCCCGATTCCATCCCTGTAGAGTCGCATCCCTGGCAGCCTTTCATTCCCGACCGCACCCGGGTGCTGATTATGGGTACTTTCCCGCCGTCGCCTGAGCGATGGTCAATGCCATTTTACTATCCCAACCGGATAAACGACTTCTGGAGGGTGATGGGACTGGTATTCTACAACAATCCCGACAGATTCTACGACAATCTCTCCAAGACATTCCGTCTTGACGATATCACCTCATTCCTCACAGAGCGAGGGATAGCACTGAGCGACACCGGGCGTAAGGTAAAACGCCTCCGCAACAATGCCTCCGACGCTTATCTCCAGATTGTTGAGGCAGTAGATCTTCAGGCTATGCTTCCGCTGATGCCCGAATGCCGCGCTATCGCAACGACCGGCACCCTTGCCGCCGAAGTGATTGCCGGCCTCACCTCTACCGCCGTTCCCGCTATCGGCAACTCTGTGGAGGCCGCGGATCTCCTCAACTCTCATGGCCGCCCAATCCGGTTGTGGCGGATGCCATCGACGTCGCGCGCTTATCCTCTGCCCCTCGCTCGCAAGGCCGAGGCCTACAAATCCCTTTTTCAATCCATCGACTTACTCTGAACCGCATAACTCTTAGCCCGACTTCATGACCGACTGTCTCATTACCCTCTTTGCCGGCCTTGATGCCTCTGCCATCTTCCAATGGGTGGTTGAAAACGCTTCCTATCTCATGGTTTTTCTGCTGATGGTGGTGGAAAGCTCTTTTATCCCCTTCCCGAGTGAAGTTGTCGTGCCCCCCGCCGCTTTCCTTGCCTCTCAGAGCGTCAGGACCCTGACATATCAGGGACACTCCATAGCCGTGGCCGATATGAACGTATGGATCATCATCTTGGTCGCCACTGCCGGAGCGCTCGTCGGAGCGCTCATCAACTACTGGCTGTCAGTGTGGATCGGCCGGCCGCTCGTCTATCGCTTTGCCGACTCCAGGATAGGCCACGCATGTCTCATAGACCGGGCTAAAGTAGACAAAGCCGAAGCATATTTTGACAAGCACGGTGCAGTGTCAACATTCGTAGGCCGTCTCATTCCCGCAGTGCGCCAGCTCATATCCATTCCGGCCGGTCTCGCCCGCATGAACATCGGAAAATTCTGCCTCTACACTGCTCTCGGTGCCTGTTTGTGGAATGGTGTCCTTGCCGGATTGGGCTACTGGCTCGGCCTTCATGTCTCTATCGACGATCTGTTTGTTCAGGTTGAGAAATACAACAGCTACCTCACATACATCGGTCTGGCAATCGGACTGGTATGTCTCGCAATAATTCTTTTCAACGCCTTCCGACCCAGGCGTACCCAATCATAATCACCACCAAATGACCCAAGTCTCACCCTCGCTCCTGAGCGCCGACTTCTGCCATCTTCACCGCGATCTGGAGATGCTCAACGCCTCCGAAGCATCAATGATCCATCTCGATGTGATGGACGGTGTGTTTGTTCCCAACATCTCCTTTGGCTTTCCTGTCATCAAGGCAATAAGCAAGATCGCCGCAAAGCCCCTGGATGTCCATCTCATGATAGTTGATCCCGACAGGTATGTCAATCAGGTCCGCGACTGCGGCGCCGAGATCATGAATGTCCACTACGAAGCGTGCACTCATCTCGACCGCGTCGTGCAACACATCCATCAGGCCGGAATGAAAGCCGGCGTCACTGTAAATCCGGCTACCCCTGTTGAGCTTCTGTCCGACATTCTTGACGAGCTCGATATGGTATTGATAATGAGCGTCAATCCCGGATTCGGCGGTCAGAAATTCATCCACCGTGCCATCGACCGCACTGCGCGTCTGCGCAAGATGATCGCCAACTCCTCCTCCAAAGCTCTCATCGAAGTGGACGGAGGCGTCAATCTCGAGACCGGTAAGTCGCTCGTCGAGGCCGGTGCCGACATCCTTGTAGCCGGCAATTATGTCTTCTCGGCCCCAGATCCGAAAGAAGCCATAGCCGGACTGGCGGCCCTCTGATCCTCGCCCTGCGTTCTACATCATACACGTCAGCGTCGGACTTCCATTTTTCCGACGCTGATTTTTATATATTTTTGAGAAACCAGCCGCTACTGTTCAGCCGTTTTTTTGTAATTTTGCAACCTTATCATTTATCCTTCTGCACATCACTTAATGGATCGAATATATCAGGATCGAGACACCTCGTCCAACACCCCGTTTGAATCGGAAGAACTGCCTTCGCGCCCCCGGCGACAGCGTCGGCGCGCTATGGTTGATCCGGCACCTGCTCCGGCAGCCGAACCCGCTCCGGCTGCTCCACCGGTATCCGTTGCACCCGATGCTTTCAAAGCCAGTCACTCTGAGCCTCAGCACCAGCAGCCCCACGCCACCCAATCGCGGCCCACGCCCGAGCCAGCAGTTAGAAAGAAAGCCCCCACCGTTCCTAAAGTCAAGGGCCCGGGATTCTTTACCAGACTCAAAGCCGACAAGCGTCCGGCTATCTTCACAGGCATAGTGTGTCTTGTCGCTGCCATCTATATGATCGTGTCGTTTATCAGCTTCTTCGCCACAGCGGGAGCCGCCGATCAGAGTATCCTTCATACGGGTGGCCTCAACGGAGCCATTGCCGCAACCGACAATGTTGTCAACACGGCAGGCCCTCTCGGAGCATGGTTGTCGGAAACCCTGATTTCCAACGGTCTGGGTCTCGGCGCATTAGTCATCCCCTATTATTTATGTCTGCTCGGGCTCTCTCTTGTAGGGCTCATACATTGCCGATTCTGGAGCACCACGGCCAAATCACTTCTCTCGATGATTGCCCTCTCGATTGTTGTAGGCATGATAACATTCAATATGACTACGACATTCTATTGGGGTGGCAGGCACGGCCACGACATCAATATGCTCCTGAAGCAGACCACAGGGATATGGGGCATGATCGGTGTGAGCGTCATCCTCGTAGCATCTGTCGCAATGATATTCCTTAAGCAGATCACAGACATCGGAGCCTCCATTTCGAGAATGATCAAACGTCGACGCGACGCTATCGCCGCCAAGCGTCAGGCCGCAGAGGAAGCCGCCCAGCTGGCAGCTGAACAGGCTGCACGGCAAGCTGCCGAGCAGGAGCCTCCGGCCAACTCCGACACCGGACCCGAGGATGGAGCTCCCGACTCTGAGTTCCGCCCTGACTCCGACTTCACCCCCGAAATACTGGTTGAGGAGACCCAGGATGAAACGTCACCCGAGCCAGAGCCCGAACCCCTCGCGTTTGACCCTCATGCCGAACCTGATCAGCCCGATCCTCTCGAAGTGCTCGAAGAACCCACTCCCCTCTCTGACCCCGATCATCTCCAACCCCTCACCATAGATTCGGGAAATATAGTCATATCTACCGCCCCGGTTATCGAGCCTGCCGTTCCCGAACCGACGGAAATCACTCCTTTCCCCGGCCACACAACTCCCGACGAAGAGCCTACCCCGGCCGAGGAAACCGCTCCCGGACAGCCTGTCGACACCATTACCGATGCGGCCCCGATCGAACAGGCTTCCGACACCGCATCATCGCAGAATTTCTTCGATCCCACTGCCGAGCTTTCCCTTTTCCGCAAGCCCTCGCTTGATCTTCTTGATGATCACCCGGTGTCGGCATCCGAGCGTAACGAACAGGAGCAGACCGAGAATATCAACAACATACGCCGCGTATTGTCAAACTTCGGTATCGAGATAGCCAGGATCGAGGCCGTCGTCGGACCGACCGTCACCCTCTACGAAATCGTCCCGGCCGAGGGAATCAGGATCAACAAGATCCGCTCGCTCGAAGACGACATTGCCCTCTCTCTCTCAGCCCTCGGCATCCGCATCATAGCCCCGATGCCGGGAAAGGGAACAATCGGTATCGAGGTGCCCAACAAGAAGCCCCAGATTGTTTCCATCCGCTCCATCCTTGCGTCTAAGAAATATCAGGAAAGCACTGCCGAGCTCCCGATGGCCATGGGAGCTACCATCTCCAACGATGTCTATATAGCCGATCTGACCAAAATGCCTCACCTTCTCGTTGCCGGCTCAACCGGTATGGGTAAGTCGGTGGGCCTCAACACCATCATAGCGTCGATCCTATACAAGAAACATCCGGCCGAAGTCAAATTCGTCCTTATCGACCCCAAGATGGTCGAGTTCTCGCTCTACAACAAGATCGAGCGCCACTACCTTGCCAAGCTGCCCGGCGAAGACGAGCCGATCATAACCAACACCGACAAGGTGGTGCCCACGCTGCTCTCGCTATGTATCGAGATGGACAATCGCTATGAGCTGCTCAAGAAAGCCAATGTGCGCTCCATCAAGGAATATAACGACAAGATCGTCAACATGAAACTCAACCCGACCCAGGGTCACCGCTATCTCCCCTACATCGTGGTGGTGATAGATGAGTTTGCCGATCTTATCATGACCGCCGGCAAAGAGGTAGAGACCCCGATAGCCCGCATAGCACAGAAAGCCCGCGCCGTGGGCATCCATGTGATTCTTGCCACACAGCGCCCGTCGGCAAATATCATCACCGGCGTGATCCGAGCCAACTTCCCGGGCCGCATTGCATTCCGCGTGACCCAGCAGCTCGAGAGCCGCATCATTCTCGACCGTCCGGGTGCCAATCAGCTCATAGGCCGCGGCGATATGCTTTTCTCCCGCGACGGCATCGTTGAGCGCGTGCAATGCGCCTTTATCGACACCCACGAGGTTGAGGCTATATGCGACGCCATAGGGCGGCAGGCAGGATTTCCAATGGCCTACGAATTACCCGAATATGTGCCCCCGACTGCCGAAGGCGGCGATGCCGGACGCAACGGTGTATCAGTTGATCGCGATCCGCTCTTCGAGGCGGCCGCACGCGAGGTTCTCGATCAGAATGTCGGCTCCACCACCCTCCTGCAGCGCAGGTTTGAAATAGGATATCCGCGAGCCGGAAAGATCATGGATCAGCTCGAAAGGGCCGGAGTTGTAGGCCCCGCGCAGGGTGGCAAACCGCGCAAGGTGCTCATGACTCACATGGACTTCGACCAATGGCTTTCAAGCACCGGCACAACCCAATACACCCCGCTCAATGGCGACTGAGCCTCATCCTGAACCACTCTTTTCCTATAATTGTTCTACTTCCAAATGAACAGACTCCGCTCCATATTGACCCTTCTCACTCTGTTGCTGACACTCCCCTCGGTGAGCGCCGCCGCGCCCACCGCTTCCGAGCTGATAGACGAAGCCGCCACCAAACTGCGCTCTGCCAAATCAGTGACTATCGGTTTCACTGCCACCGGATCGCAGGAGGGACAGATCTCCAAAGGCCTTTTCACCATTGCCGGAGACCGCTTCGTAATTGATTCACCCGAGGCCAAAGTATGGTATGACGGAAAAACTCAATGGGCATGGACTGCAGATGGAGAAGAGGTGAACATCACCGAACCGACCATAGAAGAAGTGGCTCAGGTCAACCCCTACGCCATCCTCTGTTCGTTGCGGTCACGATACAAAGCGCGCTATCAGGGTCAACCATCGGCACGCACTGTAGTGCTCACCCCCTCAATGCCTGATCCGCCCATCCTTCATGCCGTGATCACCTTCGCAGCCAATGGCTATCCATCGCTCATGAAACTGCGGACATCCTCGGGCGAAAATATTACGATCAATATAACGTCTGTAACCCCCGGCAACGATCTTCCTGTCTCTACATTCCGGTTCACACCGGCCAAAGTTCCAGGAGCAGAGATCATAGATCTGCGCTGACCATCCGGAATAATCAAAATTTAACCCAAGTATACAAGTATATATGACACCCGTACATACCCGCTGCCTCATCATCGGCTCCGGCCCCGCCGGCTTCACAGCCGCCATTTATGCATCGAGAGCCAATATCGCTCCCCTGCTCTACGAGGGCAATCAGCCCGGAGGACAGCTCACCACCACCACCGAAGTAGAAAACTTTCCCGGTTACCCCGAAGGGATCCAGGGTCCGCAGCTCATGACCGATCTGCGCAAGCAGGCCGAGCGCTTCGGCGCCGACATCCGTCCGGGCCTGATCAAGAGTGTAGATCTCTCGCAGCGTCCGTTCAAGGCCGTAGCCGTCGATGGCACCGAGATCACTGCCGAGACCATCATAATCTCGACCGGCGCCTCAGCCAAGTATCTCGGCATCCCCGACGAGAAGAAATATCAGGGCATGGGCGTAAGCGCTTGCGCCACCTGCGACGGATTCTTCTACCGCAACAAGCGAGTAGCAGTGGTAGGCGGCGGCGACACCGCTTGCGAAGAGGCTCTCTACCTTGCCGGTCTCGCCTCCGAGGTGTTCCTCATTGTCCGCAAGCCCTATCTGCGTGCGTCGAAAGTGATGCAGCAGCGCGTGCTCGACAATCCTAAGATCAAGGTGCTCTTCAATACCAACACCACGGGTCTTTACGGTGACGAATTTGTAGAAGGCGCACATCTCGTAGAAAACAAAGGAGAAGAAAACGAGCAGCACATCGACATTCCGATCAACGGCTTCTTCCTTGCAATCGGTCATCACCCAAACACCCAGCTTTTCCCGGACATTCACACCGACGAGCAGGGTTATATCGTCACTGCCCTTCCCACCACCGCCACAAATATTCCCGGCGTGTTTGCAGCCGGTGATGTGGCCGATCCCATCTACCGTCAGGCCATCACAGCTGCCGGCTCAGGCTGCCGCGCCGCTCTCGATGTCGAGCGCTTCCTGATGGCCAATCCTCTCTGATCCCAATTATCCACCCATAAACAATTCCGGCATCTGCCGTATGAACCCTATCGGACTCATATCTGCAGATGCCGGAACTGTTCTTTCTTATCAGTAGAATGGTCAGAGCCTGTAGCCTACAGTGAGCGTATAGTTGATATTATGGATGTTGGGAGTCACGATGCCGCGGCCTCCGGGTATGTATGCGATATTCTTCAAGCCGATTCCGAGGCGTCCGCCGATCGACACCCGGCCGAAAAGCAGGCTTGTCGCGAGATGAATACCTATATCGCTGCGCCGGAAGGCATTGATAAAAGTCGAACCATTGCAGAAATATGACGGCTTGATCGAGATAGAAGTCGACACAAGTTGTCCGAGCTGATTGACCTGGGCATTGTATATGTCCTGACTCTGATGTCCGGCAAGTCCGTATGCATAATAAACACCGCCATTAACACGCCACCTGACATTTCTTGCAATGTTGAACCTGAACTGAAGATAAAGCGGTATTTCAAGATAGGTCATGCCATTACGCAGGAAGATGTTGCTCATCGACGAACCGTCTTCTGCCGACACGGCCAGATCCATCCTGTAGTTACCCCTTAGGATATTTGCCTCTGTTCCAAGTCCGAGCCAGTTGCGGAGTCCGAAAACAGCAGCCACACCTACACCCAACGACGTGCCTGGCGATGTGTTCATCTGGCTTATCATCGGGAAACATCCCACATAGTTTTCAGTGATGCGCGAATTGCCGGCTATGCCATGAATCTCAAGTTCAAGAAATCTCGGTGCCGGACCATAATCAACAAAACTTTGGGCTGAGGCGCCGAAAGCAACAAGGATTGTCATCAGCAGTCCTGCCATTACGCTCATGTGTCTCATATCGGGTTGTATGGAGTTATTAAGTGATGTTTGCATTTGGGTGAGCGAAATTAGCTAAAATATTTTGAAATAACACGAGTCAGCCGTAACTTTGTGGCTGCAAATACCGATTACAACTGTGCCATACGGCATAAAACAACCTTAATCACCCCACAAACCATGAAGTTATCCCGAAAGAATGTCTGGACCTCCACACGCGACTATTTCATGATCGTCTTCGGCATCATGATGTATTCGTTTGGATTCTCTGCCTTCATATTCCCTGAGAAGATAGTCATAGGAGGCATGGCCGGCTTCGGCACGGTAATATTTTTCGTCACCCAACGCTTGTTTGGCTACGGAATCCCGGTTGCCGTCACATCCTACGTCGCCAACCTCATTCTTCTTGCCTTTGCAAGCCGGACAGTCGGGAAACTCTTTGTGTGGCGAACGATTTTCGGTGCCACGATATTGTCAATCGGCATCGGTGTCCTCACCCCGCTCTTTCCCCAGCCGCTGATTGTAGGTCAGCCTTTCATGAGCGCGATAATTGGCGCGATCTGCTGCGGATTCGGCATAGGCATAGTCTTTGTCCACAACGGATCATCGGGCGGCACGGACATCATTGCCGCTATGGTAGCGAAGAAGAGCAATGTCACCATAGGCCGCACGATGCTATATGTGGATATGTGCATCATATCTTCGTCGCTCATCCTCTTCGGTCAGGTCGATAAGGTTGTCTACGGCTTTGTGGTGCTCGTCATTATGTCTTATGTCTGCGACATGGTGATCAACACCAACCGCCAGGCCGTCCAGTTCACTATCATCTCAAGCCACTGGGACGAGATAGCTGCCGCGATCAACAACGATGCCAAACGCGGTTGCACGGTAATTGACGGCACAGGCTGGTACACCCGCCATTCGGTCAAGATTCTTATGGTCTTCTGCCGCAAGATTGAAGCGATCACGATATTCCGTATCACCAAGAGCATAGACCCGGATGCATTCATCTCTCAAGGAAATGTCAATGGTGTCTATGGACGCGGATTCGACACACTCAAGCTCAAAGTCAAGACTCCCCACCATCACGAGTCGACGAATAAAGCATCCGCTGCTCCTGCAAGTCCCACATCCGCAAACGTGAAAATCTGATCCCGGAGGCTCATCGTGGCAGACAACTATCTCGAAAAACGTATGGACGACTACCGGAACGGCAGACTGTCGATCCGGCGTCACATCAACAGCTCGAATGTCCGCAATATCATTCCCGACCCCGACAGCACCAAGGCGCTTTCCGGATCAAGAGTGTTTCTGATCACTCCGTCGGCCTCCGGATCCGAGCGCGCGGTTGCGCTGATCAAACTGCTGTGTTCCTCCGGATGCAAGGTCGCATTTACCGATATCGACTCCAAAGCCGGAAATCTGCTTGCGCAGACAACCGGGGCGCAATGCCATCCTATCGACATCAGCGATCTTCAGGCACTGGCGCGCTCACGCAATCTGATCGCCAGCCGTTGGGGCGGAATCGACATAACGATCGAACTCTGACCAACCGATCAGAAGAGCGTCCTAAGCACCGGCAACGATTTCAGCGCGTCGACCCGGATATAGTGCATGCTTATGAACCGCAACATACCGTCGAGGATCTGATTGCGGGTATCACGATTGAGTCTGACACGGTGCATATTGCTGTAGTCGAGTTTTGACAAGAGAGCAATCAGACGGCTCTCCTCGGCATTGGCCACATCACTGTGGAGAGGAAACATGGCTCTGTAGACACCGTCGCGCAGATCGAGAATACGCCCTCGCGAATATGACGCGCTGTCGGGGGCAATGCCGAGCATGTCAGCGAGCGTCATCACAAAAATCAGAGGAAAATTGGCGGTGTGAGCTGTCGGAAGTGTATTGAGCGCCTCCATGCTTGCGGCTGTAAAATCCCACAGCACCGCATCGCCGGTGCCCTCTCTCACCACAACCGCCATCAGATCGGCCATAAACATGGCTATCGACGACTTGACAGGATTGGAATAAACCCCGTGGAGCGGCATCGACATACTGACATCCCTCAACGATCCGATCGATCGGCCCGGCTGGACATTGAGCTCACCTTCCACCACACTCATCGGCATAAGGAGTGCTCTCTGGCGCGATGCCGATCGTCCGCGTGAAGCACTCATAAGAAAGCTCACCACGCCGGCCTCTCGGGTCAGGCCAAGCGCGATGTCGTTGCGGTCGCTATAGCGGGTTGTGCGGAGCAATATGAGTCTCACCTTCTGTTTCACAGCGCAAAAGTAGCTTTTTTTAGCAAACCTTGATGATTTTTCTTGATAAGATTTTGTCATATCAGGATTTCTTCATACCTTTGCCGTCGCTTTGAGACAGATCCCCGTCTGCCAAGGCTGCGAGGCCCATTCGTCTATCGGTTAGGACGCAAGATTTTCATTCTTGAAAGAGGAGTTCGACTCTCCTATGGGCTACAATCAATCAATTTAACCCACAACGACGTTAAATCAATCAAAACATAATGGCAAACCATAAATCCTCAATCAAGAGAATTCGTCAGACCGAGAGCCGTCGCCTCCGCAACCGCTACTACGCCAAAGCCGCCCGCGCTTCCGTGCGTAAGCTGCGCGCTATGACTGATAAGGCTGAAGCTCAGGCTGCTTACGTTAAGGTTACAGCCATGCTCGACCGCCTTGCTTCAAAGAAGACCATCTCTAAAAACAAGGCTTCCAACCTCAAGAGCAAGCTCGCCCTCCACATCAATCGCCTCGGCGCTTGATATTGAGCATCTTCTCTACGCGAGAGCAGACAGCTGTTGATAAATTGTCTGAGGGTAAAGGCCACTCCTGCCTTGTGGTCATCCCCTCATTGACGGCCCATTCGTCTATCGGTTAGGACGCAAGATTTTCATTCTTGAAAGAGGAGTTCGACTCTCCTATGGGCTACATACTTTTTTATGTTTATTTTTGTTACTTTGCGAAAAGAGCTTGTGCAGTGCGCGGCCCGTTGAGGGTATCGCACTGCTTCTTTTTATAACACCTCAATTATGGATCAGCCCATCGACCTGTCGCGCGACGAGCTTCGTCAGCTCCTCGACTTTCATGTTGCCCGGATCAATACGCCGGATTTTATCGGCAAAGATCCGGTGCAGTTTCCACGCCGCTACACCTCACTTCAGGATATAGAGATCGCCTCACTGCTTGCCTCGACCATCGCCTGGGGTCGACGCGACATGATATGCCGCGACTGTAACCGGCTCTTTACTGACGTGCTCTCCGACCGACCCTACGACTACGTCATGTCCGGCGACTTCGAGAGCTTGCCGGATTTCAACATCCACCGCACTTTCTTCTCAAAAAATCTCAGATACTATCTGCGTGGGCTCCGGGCCATCTATAGCCGCTTCGGATCACTTGCCGATTTTGCCAGACATCACGACATAGGGTCGACGGATTGTCCGTCTTTTACTCTTGCTCGATATCTTGGCCAAGCGCTCGCGGAGGCCAACGGCGGAGCAAACGATTCACGTTGTCTTCCGGTCAATCTCGCCACCACACCGCTCAAACGCCTCAACATGGCATTGCGATGGCTCGTCAGACAGGACGGCATCGTCGACATGGGCGTATGGGATTCCTCAGTCCTTTCCCCATCACGTCTTCTCATTCCACTCGACGTGCATGTAAGCCGCACTTCGCGCGACCTTGGTCTTCTCAGCCGTGCGAGCGACGACCGCAAATCTGCCGAAATCATCACATCTGCTCTCGCTGAATTTCGGCCCGACGATCCTGTCATCTACGATTTTGCCCTCTTCGGACTCGGAGTCTCGCCGGCCTGAAATCGCGCGAACAGTTATGTCCCCAGAAAATATAAACTCAACACTCCCTCTCTAATGTTTCGACGCATCATATTGTTACTCTCTTTCGCTGCCATAGCGTGGCTCTCCGTTGAAGCCCGAAAGGATCTCACTCACTTCTGGCAGGACAAAGACGGAATCATAAATGCTCAGACCGAGCTTACATTTGAGCTTGTCAACGAAATTATCGACAACGATCCGCCTTCAACCGAGCCGCCATCGCAGGCGCGCAAAGCCGCCCTCTATCTGCTCGATCAGATTTTTCACGACACCCGCCTTGACAACTCTCCTTATACCGGTGAGTTCCTTGACCGGCGCATGATGAAAGTTCTCTCCGATTTGGAGCAGCCTCTCGATAGCGGAATGAAAATCTATAAACTATACAATGACGGCTGGATCGTCCGCACACCCGGAGTGACAATAGGATGGGACATATACCGCGGGCGGAAAATAAGCGACACCGACCGACGCCTGATGAGCGACACCATCGCGGCTGCCCTGGCCGATGCCTGCGACATAATGTTTCTCACCCATAATCACGGCGATCATGTCGATCCGTTTATTATTGACCGCTTCACCTCTAAGGGCAAACCAGTCATTGCCCCCGACGAGATCATGCCCGATAATTCCGGGATAACCCATATCAGGAAGGATACGATCGGCAACGGGAGCTTCACGGCAGCAAACGGTGCGTCGCTCGCCACAACGATAATCCCCGGGCATCAGGACCACCTGCAAAACAACATCTACGTTGTGACGACACCCGAAGGATACACCGTTTGCTCCACCGGCGATCAATGGCTTAAGGATGATCTCGAGATGATGCTCAGCCTCGACGGAAAAATTCCGCCTGTCGATGTTCTCATGCCAATATGCTGGGCAGCCAAATTGCCGGAGATGTGTCAGTCTTTCAAGGCTAAAGTCGTGCTCACCGGCCATGAAAATGAGCTCGGACACCACACCATCGATCACCGCGAACCCTACTGGCTGTCATACAACAAACTCGAGGATTTCCCGATCCCCAACAGCCTCATGACATGGGGTGAATGGTTCTACTACTCCGAGTGAACGATAGCCTGCAGAAGAGGCCGAGCCAAATTTTTATTTGCAATCGCGGCTAAAAAACGTTAACTTTGCCGTTGCAAAAAGCGCCAGTACGCGAAATGACCAATGTTCAGCGACATATCCAATATCTCGTAGCCACGTCCGACTGCGTGATCATCCCCGGTTGGGGAGGCTTTATAGCCTCTTCGATCCCGGCTTATGTCGAAGGAAATAATTTTTACCCGCCTTCGCGCACTCTCGTTTTCAACCCGTCGCTCACCCACGACGACGGCCTGCTCGCTTCATCTATTTGCCGACGTGAAGGAATATCCTACGATAACGCCCGGGAGGCAATAGCAGGTGAAGTGTCGGCAATGCGCAACTCATTCGATAATAACGGAATCGCTATTCTGCCACGCATCGGCACTTTCCGTCGGCTGCCTGATTCGACGATGAAGTTTGATGTCGACCCCTCAGGTATCGGTGCAGCGCGTTTTGCAGCTCTTTCCCCCTTGTCCCTCCCCTCCACTGCCGCGACATCCGGATCTTCAGAATCCTCAGCCGATGAGATCCATATCATGCCGCACGAGAGTCTCGGACGGCGCATACTCAGGGTTGCCGCTTTCGTCGCAATTCTTCTCGGGCTTGCCCTGACGCTCTCAACACCCATCTCAGTCAATCTTGACCGGACACCTGATTTTGCTTCTGTAGGGCAGGCTCCACGCCACCAGCAGGAAGAATCTTATTCCATTCCCGCCGGCTACCGGTTTATCCTTGCCCTCCCTGACTCTGCTGATGCTGTTGCCCCTGTATCGCCAAAGCCGGTTGCCACTCCATTCCATGAAGCTGATTATTATCTGATAATCGGATCTCTCAACAGCAATGAAGAAGCTGAAAAATGGATGGCGCGCCATCCTGAATATGCCAAAGGCATAGTAGAGCGCCACGGTCGCTACAGAGTGTATGCCGCCACCGGGTCATCGATTGAAGAAGCATTCAGGCTCAAATCAGACCCGGAATTTGCCCGTCAGAATCCTGAGGCATGGGTCTACCGCCGTCGCTGATCCTTTTTATTCCCCTTCACAAGTTAATCATCCGAGCATGAAAAGTTTCCACGACCTCATAACAGAGCGCCGCAGCATACGTCGTTACACGTCTGAACCTGTCGATTCCGACGATGTCCGCCTCATTCTCGAGGCAGCCCTGATGGCCCCTACATCAAAGAGCACCCGCAGCTGGAAGTTCGTGTGCATCGACAGCCCCGATATTCTTGCGCGACTCGCCGACTGCAAACCGGCAGGAGCCGTCTCGCTTCAAAGCTGCCCTCTGGCAATAGTTGTGACCGCCGACCCGATGCAGTCTGATCCCTGGATTGAAGATGCCTCGATCGCCGCAACCTATATGCAGCTTCAGGCTGCCGATCTCGGTCTCGGCACCTGCTGGGTCCAGATCCATGGCCGTCAGACAGCCGACGGTACGCCGTCGGATGAGTTCGTGACCTCACTCCTCGGTATGCCCGAAACACTCCCTGTGCTATGTATCATCACTATAGGCCATCCGGCCGAGCAACGCAAGCCTCAGAATCTTGAGAAACTGACCTGGGAGAGCGTGCACCTCGGCGGATGGCATCCGGATCAGGCTGAATGATGGACTGCCCGATCAGAGCGACCATCGTAGGAGCAGGAAATGTGGCATGGGGTCTGGCCCCGGCCCTCGAAAAAGGGGGCATGGTCAAGATCTGTCGCGTGATAGCCCGCTCTAAAGAGAGCGCTCAGGCATTGGCTTCGACAATCGGCTCCAATGTTGAGGCATCATGCAATCCTTACGGTGCCGACAAGGATGTCGATCTTGTCATCGTGGCTGCTTCTGACGATGCAATAGCACCCATCGCTTCCGCCTGCCCAGGCTCCGGAGCCGTATGGATCCATACCTCAGGCAGCGTGGATGCATCGGTTCTTGCATCTGCCTCAGAAAATTATGGCGTAGTCTACCCGATGCAGACCTTTACCCGCGGAGTGCCTGTTGATCTCTCCGGAGCGCCTCTATTCATCGAAGCGTCCTCTCCGGCCCTGCTCGAAACGCTCAGGGAGATAGCACTATCAGTATCCTCCAACGTGAGGGAGGCCGACAGCAATGCCCGTCGAAGGCTTCATTGTGCGGCCGTCTTCGCCTGCAATTTCACCAACCATCTCTGGAGCATAGCCGACGGAATAGCCCGGGAAGCCGGAGCTACCATCGACGACTTCATGCCTCTAATTGACGAGACCCTGCGCAAGGCCAAATCAATCGGTCCGTACGCCGGCCAGACAGGCCCCGCCCGCCGCGGAGCCGATGGTGTGATGAAAGCCCATGAGGCCATGCTCACCCCGCTTACCCGGGAAATATACCGACTTCTCTCAACCTCTATCGCAAACGCTTATGAGCAAGATTGACTACGATCTGACACAACTGCGCGGCATCGCGTTTGACATCGACGGCGTTCTGTCACCTGCCACAATCCCTATGGCTGCCGACGGAACCCCACTGCGCATGGTCAATGTCCGCGACGGATTCGCCCTGCAGCTCGCCGTGAAACTCGGGCTCAAGATAGCAATAATCACCGGTGCAGACTCAAAGGCGGTTGAAGTCCGCTATCGCGGGCTCGGCATAACCGATGTCTTCACCAAGGTAGCCCATAAGGTGCCCATCCTCCATCAGTGGATGGCAGCCAACGGGCTCCAGCCCTCCGAAGTTGCATACGTTGGCGACGATGTGCCTGATATTAAGGCAATGTGCGAGGTTGGTCTCCCGGCTTGTCCGGCCGATGCCTGTTCCGACGTAAAAGCAGTGGCGCGCTACATATCACCCGTCACGGGGGGCTATGGAGTGGGGCGCGATATTCTCGAGCAGATTCTTCGCGCCAAAGGACTGTGGCTGACCGATGCCAAGGCCTTCGGCTGGTAATCTAATGTTTAATACAATTCTCGCTATGAATAATCCGCTGTCGCATCTCGAAAAATATGACATAATGCTCGCGAGTGCTTCGCCGCGCCGACGCGAGTTGCTCTCCATGCTTGAGCTCCCGTTCACCATCGCTCCGCCGCTCGACATCGAAGAGAGCTACCCTACCGATCTTCCGTCGACCGAAGTGGCACCCTATCTCGCCATGCTCAAGAGCAAAGCCTATACTCCGACCGACAATCAGATGATCATAACGGCCGACACTGTTGTTGTCGCACCCGACGGGATGGTGCTCGGCAAACCCCGCGGCTCATCCGACGCGCGCCTCATGTTGCGCCGTCTTGCCGGTGCCCCCCATACGGTTGTCACAGGAGTGGTTGTTGCCACACCGGAGCGACGCGAGATGGTCACCTGCTCGACCGAAGTAACATTCGCCCCTCTATCGGATGAGGAAATCAGCTTTTATATCGACCGCTTCAAGCCGTTTGACAAGGCAGGAGCTTACGGAATTCAGGAATGGATCGGCGCAGCTGCCGTGGCGCGCATCGACGGCAGTTTCTACAATGTCATGGGCCTCCCCATCCACCGGCTCTATACCCTCTTGCGCGATTCATTCTGAGCCAAGCATGGAATATATCCTTTCAAGCAATTACGCAGGATCTGGCGCACGGGTCGCCATCAGTCGTTTTGCAGCCGATGGCACCAAAGCCTCTGAGGTTCACGCCATAATATCCCTCCCCGACCAGGATTCGGGCGAGCAGCCTGAAGCGCAGATAGGCCGTATCGCCCGCGCTGCCGACTCACTCATTACGGAGCTTGAGCCGGCTGGCCTCCGCCCCATAATGGCGCGCTGGCTTCTTTCAGATGCCGCCAATCTCGCTCCCCTTCTTCCCGGGCTGACGTGCGGGCCTGTCGCTACATCAGTTATCGGTCAGGCGCCGCTCAACTACACCCACTGTGCTCTTTGGCTCTATTTCATGGCAACCGACAAGGTTGAGCGGATCGATGATTATTCGGTCGCCGCAAGCCGTAGAGGTCGTAGCCATATCTTTACCGGCTCCGCATCTATCAGCGGCCTTGACTCCCACAAAGCTACTACTGCTTTGCTGAGGGACTATAACCGGCTCCTGACCGGCCGACAATCTTCGCTCGCCTCCGGATGCGTCCGCACATGGTTTTTTGTCCGCGACATCGACTACTTCTACAAAGGGATGGTAACGGGCCGCAACGAAGTGTTTGCTGACCTCGGCCTCACTCCCGACACACATTTCATCGCATCGACCGGAATCGAAGGCAATCCCGGAAACCCGGAAGTGACGGTCAATATGGATGCATGGGCGGTGTCAGGGCTGGTCGATGATCAGATTACCTATATCAAGGCTCCCGACTACCTCAATCCCACTCATGAATACGGTGTAGCGTTCGAGCGAGCCACTGCTATCGACTATGCCGACCGCCGCCACCTGATCATTTCAGGCACAGCGTCTATCGACTACGAAGGAAGAATCGTGTCACCCGGCGATATATGCGGCCAGACCCGACGCATGATCGAGAATGTCAATGCCCTCCTCCGCAACGGTAAAGCAACGTGGTCGGATGTAGCCTACATAATCATCTATCTCCGCGATCCGGCCCACCGCCCTGCTGTCGACCGCCTTATGGAGCAGCAATTTCCCGAGGCTTGTTCAGCACCGCGGATCATTGTCGAGGCTCCGGTGTGCCGTCCCGGATGGCTCATAGAGATGGAGTGTATGGCCATAGTCCCTACGTCAATGCCTTGCTATGCCCCGTTCTGAAAGCAAAAGGATCCGTACATTAGGGCTGACAGCATGGTTGGCCGTAATTACGCTTCTCGCCTTCTCAACCTTTTTCACTGCCACATTCAGTTATTCGTCCACATGGTTCAAGGCTGTTTGGATCCTTATGGCAGCCGGGTTAGCCGGAGCCATTATAAAAACGAGGATGTGGCGCAACGTCGGGTCATTGTTTATTCATACCGCTTTTATCCTGCTCATCGCGGGAGGATTGTTGACGGCCTGCCGGGGAGAATCCGGCAAGCTGTTGCTGCCACCCGGGGGCGTGAGCATCGGGTCATGGATTGACGATGCCGATGGGGCTCCGCGACGATTGCCTGTCTCAATGTCGCTCGACTCCTTCGTAGTCAAGACACACGCCTCGTCTGACCTCCCCTCCGACTATATTAGCCACATAACCCTGGCAAACGGAGAGCACGAGACTATCGGCGCAAACCGTCCACTGACAATCGGCTCATACCGCTTTTATCAGGCATCATACGATGGGACGGGCGCCACGCTCATCACCGTAAACCATGATCCAGCCGGAGGAATGACGATTTGTTACATAGCTTTCGTGATGTTGATCACCGGCTTCCTTATTGTCATCATCAATCCCCGCGGACAGTTCCGGCAATTGCTTGGCCACCGTCACAAAAGTGCCGGGCTGATAATGTCGGTCTGTCTCATTGCAACCGCAATTTTCTGGTTTATCTCTCCTTACGGCTCAGGTGCACCCGTAAGGCCGATCCTGTCCTCCCACTGGCTCGTCATTCATTTCGGTCTGATATTCACCTCCTATTTCCTGCTTTGCATCACTTTTATCCTCTCCGTTGCCTCCATCTCACATCCGACAGAAAAATATTCGGCATTGAGCCTTATCATTCTTTATCCCGCTTTATGTCTGCTCTCTGCGGGGATAGCAACCGGATCAGTCTGGGCCGGAGAAGCATGGGGACGATACTGGGCCTGGGATCCGAAAGAAACATGGGCACTGATCACCCTGATGGTATATGTCATTCCGCTGCATTTCAGGATGACTCCGCGCCGGCTTGCCGTATTCCTGGTGTGTTCGTTCCTCTGTATTGTCATGACATATATAGGAGTACGCTATCTGCCGTCGATCCATGCCTACCGATAGCCGCGGCCTACAAACATTAGGAGCGGGATGATTGTTAGATAAGTAGCCGGAAAAGGTCCGGACACTTTACATCCCCCCTCCAATGAAAACAGTTAAGTCAACACTGCTCGAACGCCGCTCGATCCGCCGCTACGAGCGTCAGGCCATCGACGATTCCACCATGGAATTCATCTATCAGGCAATACGAAATACTCCTACAAGCTACAACGGACAGCAATTTTCAGTGATCGATGTATCGGATCAGGAGACAAAGGAAAAACTCTACGAGATCATAGGGCAGAAACAGATCAAGACCTGCAATCATTTTCTCGTCTTTCTGGCTGACTATCACAAGATAGCCGTTGCCGCAAAGGCCAAAGGAGTCGAGATGCCTGACTTCACCCATACCGCCGACGGCGTGATAGTAGGAGTGGTAGACGCCGCTTTGGCCATGATGAGCGCCCTTACGGCAGCTGAGTCCTGCGGGCTCGCAACCTGCTGCATAGGCTACGCCCGCACCGCCGATCCAGAGAGAGTCAGCAAAGTCCTCGGGCTGCCGCAGCTTACATTTGTAGTATGCGGTCTGGCAATAGGCATCCCCCGCGAGCTGCCTGACATGAAGCCCAAGCAGCCCCTCCGACTGGCTATCCACCAGGACCGCTATCCGTCGGATCATGAAATGCTGCCCATGCTCCAGGCCTACGACGATCAGATTTCACTCTACAATCAGACCCGCTCAGGATCTCAGACAACCAACGACTGGGTAGACCACATCGTGAGCTACTACCGCGAGGCAATGGGCTACCGTATCCTCGAAGCACTGAAGCGACAGGGCTTTGACTGCCTACGATAAGATCTCATAACAATATTTGGCGCAGCATCTCCGGAACACACTTTTTCGGCGATGCTGTCCTTTTTATATCAGTATGACACAAAATCCGGCGGAAAATGATTACCTTTGCAAGGTTTTTCGGATCCATAGTCCTTAAGGCCGTATCTATCATATCTTCCAGCTTAACGCAAACACATGAGAGAACCAAAGCGCGCCACCCTCATCCTTGAAGATGGCACCCGGTTTGAGGGGAAGTCGTTCGGATACCCGGCTTCCACCTCCGGCGAAGTGGTATTCAACACCGCCATGACCGGCTATCCTGAAAGCCTTACAGACCCCTCCTACGAGGGACAGATTCTCGTCACCACCTATCCTATCCTGGGAAATTACGGTGTTCCTCCCCGCCGTCGGCTCGACGGAGTGAGTGAGTATCTCGAGAGCGACCGGATCCATCCCCGTGCCATCATAGCTCAGGATTATTCCTACAACCACTCCCACTGGCAGGCCACCCGCTCACTGGCCCAGTGGCTCCAGGAAGAGAAAATTCCCGGAATCTACGGTATCGATACCCGTGCGTTGACCAAGCATCTCCGCGAACGCGGATCAATGCTTGGCAAAATTATAATTGAGGGGTCGGAAACGGAAGACGAAGTGGCCTGGTATGATCCGAATGTCGAGAACCTCGTGGCCAAAGTATCGACCAAAGAGGTTTCTGTCCACGGCGAAGGTGACAAAACAGTAGTGCTCGTTGACTGCGGAGTGAAACACAATATCATCCGTTGCCTCACACGTCGCGGTGTCAAGGTCATCCTCGTGCCCTGGGACTATGACTTCAACACCATTCCCTACGACGGCCTCTTTATCTCCAACGGCCCCGGCAATCCGGATATGGCCCAAGCCACCGTTGAGAATATCCGCAAGGCAATGGAGACAGGGAAACCCATCTGCGGCATCTGCATGGGCAATCAGCTACTGTCGCTCGCAGCCGGAGCTAAGACCTATAAACTCAAATACGGCCACCGAAGCCACAACCAGCCGGTGCGCCGCGTCGGGACAAACGAGTGTTATGTCACCTCTCAGAACCATGGCTTTGCCGTCGACTCCGACTCACTCCCCGAAGATTGGGAACCGCTCTTCGTCAACATGAACGACGGCACTAACGAAGGCATCCGTCACAAGACCAAACCCTTCTTCTCGGCCCAGTTCCACCCCGAAGCAAGCTCAGGCCCAAAAGACACAGAATTTCTGTTCGACGAATTTATCAAACTTCTCTGACCCCTTTCCGCCCCATGAAATCTCCCAATATCGACCCTAATATTAAGAAAGTCCTTCTTCTTGGCAGCGGCGCCCTCAAGATAGGCGAGGCCGGAGAGTTTGACTACTCCGGATCACAGGCTCTCAAAGCAATGAAGGAGGAAGGAATCGAGACAGTCCTGATCAATCCTAACATCGCCACTGTCCAGACCTCCGACGGCTTTGCCGACAAGATATACTTCCTCCCTGTCACCCCCGTGTTTGTGGAGAAAGTGATCGAAAAAGAACGCCCCGACGGTATTCTGCTCGCATTCGGCGGCCAGACCGCCCTCAACTGCGGCGTGGAGCTCTATCGCTCGGGCATCCTTGAGAAATATGGAGTGAAAGTCCTCGGCACTCCGGTCCAGGCAATCATGGACACGGAAGACCGCGAGCTGTTTGTCCGCAAACTCGATGAGATCGACGTCCGGACCATCAAGAGCCAGGCTGTCGACTCGGTGCCTGATGCGATCAAGGCAGCCGCCGAGCTCGGCTACCCGGTGATTGTCCGCGCCGCCTACGCTCTCGGAGGTCTCGGATCAGGCTTCTGCGACAATGAGGAGGAACTTACCTCGCTCACTGAGAAAGCCCTCGCTTTCGCTCCCCAGGTGCTTATCGAGAAGAGCCTCAAGGGATGGAAAGAGGTCGAATATGAGGTTGTCCGCGACCGATTCGACAACTGTATAACCGTCTGCAACATGGAAAACTTCGATCCTCTCGGCATCCACACCGGCGAGAGCATCGTTGTGGCACCATCGCAGACCCTTACAAACGAAGACTATCACTATCTTCGCAAACTGGCTATAAAGATCATCCGTCATATCGGTATCGTTGGCGAGTGTAACGTGCAGTATGCTTTCGATCCCGCATCCATGGACTACCGTGTCATCGAGGTAAACGCACGCCTCTCGCGCTCGTCGGCTCTTGCGTCGAAAGCAACCGGTTATCCCCTTGCGTTCGTGGCTGCCAAACTTGGCCTCGGCTACGGTCTGTTCGAGCTCTCCAACTCCGTCACCAAAGACACTTCCGCCTTCTTTGAACCGGCTCTCGACTACATTGTCTGCAAGATACCCCGCTGGGATCTCGGCAAGTTTCATGGAGTCCGCCGCGAGATAGGCTCGTCGATGAAATCCGTGGGTGAAGTGATGGCCATAGGCCGCACTTTCGAGGAAGTGATCCAGAAAGGCCTCCGCATGATCGGCCAGGGTATGCACGGGTTTGTCGGCAACCGACCCGTTCCCGTCCCCGACGGAATAGACAAGGCACTTGCCGATCCTACCGACAAGCGTATCTTCGTTATCTCCCAGGCCATGTCGGAGGGATATTCCGTAGACCGGATCCACGATCTCACAAAGATAGACAAGTGGTTTCTCTACCGCCTGCAAAATATCATAGACACTCAGCGCGAGCTGGCTGAAAACGAATCGCTCGCTCAGCTGCCGGTCGAGCTTCTGCGCCAGGCAAAAGAGCAAGGATTCAGCGACTTCCAGATTTCAAGGGCAGTGTTGGGCGACAAGGCAACCCGCAACTCGATGGCCGATGTCCGGGCACTCCGCAAGAGTCTGGGCATCACTCCCGTAGTGAAGCAGATCGACACCCTCGCAGCCGAATATCCCGCCCAGACCAACTACCTCTATCTCACCTACAACGGCTCGACCAACGATGTAGACTATCTCCATGACCATCGCTCTATTGTAGTGCTCGGATCGGGAGCCTACCGTATAGGATCATCAGTTGAATTTGACTGGTGTTCGGTCAATGCCCTTCTCACCGTCAAGAAAGAAGGATGGCGCTCCGTGATGATTAACTACAACCCGGAGACCGTCTCGACCGACTACGATATGTGTGACCGCCTTTATTTCGACGAGCTCACATACGAGAGAGTGATGGACATCCTCGATCTTGAGCAGCCCCATGGCGTGATACTCTCGGTGGGCGGTCAGATCCCGAACAATCTCGCAACGAGTCTGGATGCAGCCGGAGTGAATATCCTCGGAACCGGAGCCCGATCGATCGACAACGCCGAAGACCGTAACAAATTTTCGGCCATGCTCGACCGTCTCGGAATCGACCAACCCAGATGGCGTGAGCTGACAAGCCTTGCCGATATCAACAGCTTTATTGATGAAGTAGGCTTCCCGGTGCTCGTGCGCCCGTCCTACGTCCTTTCGGGAGCTGCGATGAATGTATGCTCCAATCCGGAGGAGCTCGAACGCTTCCTCAGGCTTGCCGCCAAAGTATCGCAGGATCACCCCGTGGTAGTGAGCGAGTTTATCCAGTTTGCCAAAGAGATAGAGATGGATGCCGTGGCTCAGGAAGGCGAGATCAAGGTCTACGCCATCTCGGAGCATATAGAGTTTGCCGGCGTCCATTCCGGCGATGCCACCATCCAGTTCCCGCCTCAGAAACTCTATGTCGAGACCATGAGGCGCATCAAAAAGGTTTCGTCACAGATTGCCAAAGCGCTCAACATCTCGGGTCCGTTCAACATCCAGTTCCTGGCCAAGAACAACGACATCAAGGTAATTGAATGTAACCTGCGCGCATCGCGTTCGTTCCCGTTCGTGAGCAAGGTGCTGAAGATCAACTTTATCGACCTTGCCACCAAGGTTATGCTCGGATTGCCCGTGGAGCAGCCTGCCAAGAATGCCTTCGATCTCGACTATGTAGGCATCAAGGCCTCGCAATTCAGCTTCTCTCGACTTCAGGGAGCCGATCCGGTACTGGGAGTGGACATGAGCTCTACAGGCGAGGTAGGATGTATCGGCGATTCAACCTCCGAGGCGCTCCTCAAAGCGATGCTCTCGGTCGGAATGCGCGTTCCATCGAAGGATAAGGGCATACTGATGTCGACCGGCACACCCAAGCAGAAAGCCGATCTCCTCGAGTCGGCCCACAAGCTCCACAATGCCGGTTACCGCATCTACGCCACAGGAGGTACCCACCGCTTCCTCAACGATAACGGAATCCCGGCAATCCATGTCTACTGGCCGTCGCAGCCCGATATGCAGCCCCAGGCTCTCCAGCTGCTCCACGATCACGAGATCGACCTGGTGGTCAACGTGCCCAAGAACCTTACGCCGGTCGAACTCTCAAACGGCCGTAAGATCCGCCGTGCATCCATTGATCTCAACATACCCTTGCTGACCAACGCGCGTCTCGCATCGGCTTTCATCAATGCCTTCACCACCCTAAAGGAAAGCGACATAGAGATCAAGGCGTGGGATGAATATTGATTTCTCCACACACCATGACATTGACAAAGGCTGCCCCGCGATTGCGGTCGGCAGCCTTTGTCATATCTTTCTTCAAAAAGAGACTTACTCGGAGGCGTATGAAAGAATGGTGGGGCTTTCAACATCGACCCCGAACTGCTTTGCTCGCTGGAGTATTGCCCTTGCCAGACGCGGCTTAAGATCCTCGGGACAATAACGGAAATAAGCCTCGGCAGCCCTCACATGAGCCGCATCGGGCATAGGGTATTCACGTCGCTCGGGGAGTCCGAACACGCTGTCGGGCAACTCTTTCTTTTCCTCATAGCTCAGACGGTCGCTTGTTTCAGGATGTGTCATTTCTTCGGTGTGTTTTATTAGATTAAACATTCGATTATAGTACAACAGCTCCGGACTCTCTTTTGTTCCGCCCACGATGGCATGATCTCCTATAATAATTTGTCAATTTTATTACAAAATTGCATCATATTTTGTCGTTTCATCAATGATACATATCTTTGTATCACATTATGAAACGGAAGATTAAAGTAACGATATTGTGTCTTCTGGGGGTCGTGACAGCGCTTGTGTTCGCATTACATTCACTCGACACCCAAAGCGATATCGCGCCTGCTCATGAAACCGACATAATTGCGTCGCTCCCGGTTGTTGCCACATCGCCTCTACAGGTCGAAGTTGCAGACGGAATCATATTCAAGCTCGACACCGGAAGCGACATCTCCTGTATCTCCCCTGAAGATCTGGAGAAACTGAGATCGCATGGCGTAAAAATAACTGAAAAAAATCTTCCGGTCATAGGCCGCAACGCTGTTGGCGATATGGCAGTATCGTCAACGCGCTATGTAATTGATCTGCCGCTTGAATTTGTCACCACCACCCCGGATTCCACCGGATCGGGATACACCAACCGACGGATTCCCGGACAAGACAATATCCTTACCGGAGCAGAGTTTGTGCTCGTCGATGACAAAGAAGTCCCTTCGACCATCGGAATAGATATACTTCAGAATTTTATGGTAGAATATCTCTATGCCGATCAGCTTATCCGACTTCACGCTTCGCGTCCCGACGGATATCAGGACTTTGCCAGTTTCCACCCCTCTTTCTGGCCCTCCCACTTTATCTGGCCAGGCAAGCGCTTCTACCTTGATCTGGAAGTTGACAATGTCACCGATGCATATTTCATCGACACAGGACTGCGCAACATCGCCGTAAAACTCCCTATGTCGCGCGCCGGGCTTTCGCGCCGTCGACTGTCGGATGATTCACTCATTTCGCCGTTGGGCACATTCCCCGCAAAATCAGACAACGTGTGGGTAGAAGTAGGCAACCGCGCAGGCTCGCAGAAAGCATTCTACAGCGACAACGGAGAGGAACCATACGCCCTCAATCCCCTCAATGTCTTCACCCAGGATCTACTGATTGATTTCCCTGCAATGAGAATGGCCCTGCGTCCGTATGTCACCCTTCCGCGCCATCATTTCAACACCCACAACGCGGAATCCGATACAACTGCCGGGGCAACGAACAGACACACCGAGACCAAGGTTGACTCTGCCATGAAAGCCGAAGCCGCAAAAATATATTGATTTCCAACGCTCAGCATCAATGACAGTAGAATCACTATTTTCGGGACCGCTCCGCTATCTGCCCTCATTTATCGCGATTGCACTGCTTGCATGGCTTACCCTTTCGCCCGACCCCATGCCCTCAAATAAATGGACTTTCTGGGTTGGAGCCGACAAGATGGCCCATGCACTTATGTTTGGCGGGATGACCGTTGTAGTGCTGTCGGATGCGTTCAGACGGCGACGCCTCAATTTCTTCCTGCTCGTCCTTATCATCTGTGCCGGAATGGGCTCAGGAGCCCTGATCGAGATCCTGCAGCGGGGAATGGGACTTGGCCGCCAGGCTGAAAGAGCCGATTTCTATGCCGATGCCATTGGTGTGGCTGCCGCCTCAGGCGCGTGGATTCTGGGGCGCTTCTCACATAAGTGATCTCGCCGACTGCGCTTAATCCATGACATATTGCGTTATGTCGGGAAACTTTTGTAATTTTGCAGTCATAAAACATTTCGGCCCTTCAATGCTAAGCCTGTTTACCAAATCTACCCACAGGATCGGTATCGCCCTATCAGGGGGCGGTGCGCGAGGATTTGCCCACGCAGGAGCTCTTATGGCTCTTGAGCAGGCCGGAATCCGCCCCGACATCATTGCCGGAGTATCTGCCGGCTCAGTTGTTGCCGCCATGTATTCGGCGGGCTTGCATCCCCGGGAGATCCTTGAATCATTTGATAATGCCAAGTTCAATGATCTCACCGAATTTACTGTCCCTCACGGAGGATTTTTCAGTCTCGACAGGTTCAGGAAATTCCTCTCCGAAACCATTCCCGTGAGAAATCTCGAAGATATGCCGATCCCCACGGTGGTGGGAGTGACCAACTTCGATACCGGTCTGCCCGAGTCATTTCGCAAGGGATCAGTGCCTGAGATCGTGGCAGCATCCTGCTCAATCCCTATCGTTTTCCAGCCGGCCGAAATGAACGGCTCCAAATATGTCGACGGCGGCCTTACTCACAATCTTCCGGCATGGGCCATCCGCAGGGAGTGCAAGTACCTGATAGGAATCAATTGCTCACCCATGCGGGCGCGTGACAAGTCGCGCAACAACATCATCGACACCGCGATCCAATCGTATAACATCGTTGCCAAGAGCAATGCCGTGACCGATATGGCGCTTTGCGACATGGTCATATCCTTTGACGATATTGCCGATTATAAGGTCTTTGACCTCTCCCAGACCGAACATGTATTCTCTGCCGGCTATGACGCCGCAGTTAAAGCCCTCCGCTCCTCCAATCTGAAACTGTAAACCTTAACCCGTTTATAATTCCTGACACCGACTATGAATCATTCCCGCAAGCCAGTCATCTACCAACTGATCCCCCGACTGTTTACCAACTACAACGAGGAATGCATACCATCGGGAACAATCGAGGAAAACGGCTGCGGAAAACTCGCCGACATCACTCCCGAGATCCTTAAGGGAATCAAGGAGCTCTCGGTCAGTCACGTCTGGTATACCGGAGTCATCGAACACGCCCATTGCCCCGACTACTCTGCCTTCGGCATCACTCCTGACAATCCATACGTCGTCAAGGGTCAGGCAGGCTCTCCCTACGCCATAAGTGACTATTATGATATAGATCCCGATCTGGCAGTCGACCCGGCCGGGCGTATGTCGGAGTTCGAGCAGCTGGTTGCCCGCACCCATCAGGCCGACCTTAAAGTCATAATCGATTTCGTGCCCAACCATGTTGCCCGGCGCTATGCCTCGGATTCGGCTCCTGCCGACGCTCCCGGCGATCTCGGATCCGGCGACAACACCGATATGTTTTTCTCGCCCGCCAATAATTTCTACTACATCACCCGGCAGCTCTTTGCCCCGTATGATGTAGATCTCGGCGAAGGCAAGAAAGCCTATGTCGAATTTCCGGCCAAAGCCTCCGGCAATGATTGCTACAACGCATTCCCGTCGCGCAACGACTGGTATGACACCGTCAAACTCAACTATGGTGTTGACCCGGCCAACGGCTCACGCCATTTCGACCCCATACCCTCCACATGGGAGAAGATGTATCATATCCTGCGTTTCTGGGCATCGAAGGGTGTCGACGGATTCCGCTGCGATATGGTCCACATGGTGCCCCTCGAGTTCTGGCATTGGGCTATCGGCAAGATCAAGGCGGAATATCCCGGCATAATATTCATTGCCGAGCTCTATGACCTGCATCTCTACCGCCCGTTCATAACGGTGGGCGGATTCGACTACCTCTATGATAAGTCGGGGCTCTATGATACCCTGCGTGCCATCCAGACCGGCTCAGTGTCGGCAGCAGCACTCACATCTTGCTGGCAGCAGACCGAGGGATTGGGCAATCACATGCTCAACTTCCTTGAAAATCATGATGAGCAGCGTTTTGCCTCACCCCAGTATGCCGGAGATCCTGCCAAGATCATTCCCTCTCTCGTTGTTTCGTCAATGATCAACACTGGTCCCGTGATGATATATATGGGACAGGAATTAGGCGAGTCAGGCACCGACGAGGAAGGATATTCGGGCCGCGACGGGCGAACAACGATTTTCGACTACTGGAGCGTCGGCACGATACGCCGCTGGCTCACCGGAGATGGCCCCGGATGCCCCTCGTCCGAGCATCTTACCCCTCGCGAGCAATGGCTCCGCGGTCAGTATATCAACATACTCCAGATAGCAGCATCGCAGAAAGCCATCACGGAAGGCCGCTTCTTCGATCTTATGTATGTCAACTACGAAAATCCATCGTTTGACCCTCACCGGCAGTATGCCTTCCTGCGCTCCTCGTCTACAGAGACCCTCCTCGTTGCCGTCAATTTCGGCTCGGAGTCGGCCGACCTGCGCATCAATATCCCTGCGCACGCATTTGAAGTGCTTGGCATAAAGGCCGACGACACTCCTTGCCTGGCCACCGAACTGATCACCGGCGAGAAAGAAAAGAAAGTGTTCTCACCCGACACCCCTTTCCACACTTTCCTCCGGCCATACAACGCTGTTGTCTGGCGATTTCCCAACGAAGGGTCCAGATAATATACCTTGCAAACCTGATTTTTCATTCATTCCCGAGATATGAAATCCATCATCCATCCTATCAAGATTTTCTCCGGCAGCAAGTCACAATACATGGCCGAAGAGATTTGCCGCGAGCTCGGTATCGAACTCGGCAAAATGAACATCACCCACTTCGCCGACGGCGAATTTGAGGTGTCCTTCGAGGAGCCCATCCGTGGCTGCGAAGTATATCTTGTCCAGTCGACATTCCCCAACTGCGACAATCTCATGGAGCTTCTCCTTATGATCGACGCTGCCAAGCGCGCATCGGCCCACTCCGTCATAGCTGTCATGCCCTACTTCGGCTGGGCACGTCAGGATCGCAAGGACAAGCCCCGTGTTTCGATAGGTGCCAAGCTCGTTGCCAATCTCCTCACCGCTGCCGGTGTAGACCGCATCATCACTATGGATCTCCACGCCGATCAGATTCAGGGCTTCTTTGATGTGCCTGTTGATCATCTCTACGCCTCGTCGGTCTTCATCCCCTATATCAAGTCGCTCAATCTTCCCGACCTCTGCATCGCCACACCCGACGTAGGCGGAGCCAAGCGCGCCAACTCCTATGCCAAATATCTTGACTGCCCCCTCGTGCTCTGCCACAAGCAGCGTGCCCGCGCCAATGTGGTTGCTGACATGACCGTAATCGGCGACGTCAAGGATAAGAACGTGATCCTCATCGATGACATGGTAGACACCGCAGGCACCATCTCCAAGGCTGCCGACCTCCTCATGAGCAAAGGCGCCAAGTCGGTCCGCGCACTCGCCTCTCACGCCATCATGAGTGATCCCGCCACCGAACGCATCAACAACTCCGACATGATCGAGATGATCTTCACCAATTCGATCCCTTACAAGAAGGAGTGCCCGAAAGTGACTGTTCTCTCAGTGGCCCGCATGTTTGCCGACACCATCTCGCGCGTACACAACAACCAGTCCATTTCTTCGCAGTACCTTTTCAAGTAAACGGACTGATCCATTAAAAGAAAATTATTCCGGCAGGACACTTTCCCTCATGATTGGGGGCGATGTCCTGCCGGAAATCTTTTTTTACCCGATTGTGCGGGGCCGATTAGAGGCTCAGCGGAGTATATTCAAGGTCAAAAGCCTCGGCAACAGCCTTGAATGTGATCTTGCCATCAACGACATTGACACCCTGGGCCAGACCGGGATCAGCAGCGCAGGCAGCTTTCCAGCCCTTGTCGGCAAGACGGAGGGCGTAGGGCATCGTGGCATTGGTCAGAGCGAGGGTCGATGTGTAGGGCACAGCGCCGGGAATATTTGCAACAGCATACTGGATCACTCCGTCGATCTCAAATGTGGGCTCAGAGTGAGTCGTGGGGTGTGAGGTCTCGAAACATCCGCCCTGATCGATCGCAACATCGACCATCACACTGCCGGGACGCATGAGGCTGATCATGTCGCGCGTCACGAGATGAGGAGCCTTGGCACCGGGAACGAGTACCGATCCGATTACGAGGTCAGTAGTCGGGAGCTCGCTTTCGATGTTGTGGCGCGAGGAGTAGAGCGTCTTGACATTGCGCGGCATCACCTCGGCACAGTGGCGAAGAGTGGGAAGCGAGATATCTGTGAGCGTAACGTCGGCACCGAGGCCGGCAGCCATCAGGGCTGCATTGCGGCCAACGACACCGGCACCGAGCACAAGCACTTTGGCGGGTTTGACGCCGGGCACGCCGCCGAGGAGTATTCCGCGGCCACCCTGAGGCTTCTCAAGGAATCGCGCGCCTTCCTGAATCGACATCCTTCCGGCAACCTCGCTCATCGGTATGAGCAGAGGCAGACGATGGTCGCGGTCGGTGACTGTCTCATAGGCTATGCAGATAGATCCGGAGGCGAGCATGGCGTCAAGCAGCGCGCGGTCAGACGCGAAATGGAAATAGGTGAAAAGCACCTGACCTTTGCGGATCAGATGATATTCGGGCTCGATCGGCTCCTTCACCTTTATTATCATCTCCGCTATGCCATAGACATCTTCTATTGCAGGAAGGATCTTGGCCCCGGCAGCTACATATTCTTCATCGGCAAATCCGCTGCCCTCGCCTGCTGTGTGCTGCACATACACATCATGGCCGTGAGCCACGAGCTCTTTCACGCCCGATGGAGTAGCTCCCACACGGTTTTCGTTGTTCTTAATCTCTTTTGGTATTCCGATTTTCATATTGGTATGATTAAAGGTCTGTTTTCAGGTCGTAAATTTATGAAAACTTTTGTGAGAAATCAAAAAAATTTTCACAATCACTCCACGTGCCCGCCTCTTCCATCAGAGGCAGGAATCTATCATGATATCTATCGGGGGCAGAGGGACACCTGCTATCGGACGGTCGTAGCCACACTCCACCTCGTCGTAGTCGTCATCATCTGTCTCCGCCTCTATCCTTCGTTCTATTTCCTGTCTGATCTGGTCTCGTGTCATACCCTTTTCGTCGCGAAGCTGACGGATTATCGCTTGAAGTTCGTAAAGTTCCATATTGCGTTTTCTTAATGTCGGTGATTTACGGCAAAGATACATATTTTTTCGTAAACAGTCGGTGACAAGCAAAGCCCGCATGGCCGGAAATTGCTTCGGCCGTGCGGGCTTTGATTTATTGTGCGTTTACTGTTGACGCGGATTCTTACTTCTCAGAGAGCTTCTCCTTGAGAGCGGCAAGTGCAGCGAGATCGCCGAGAGTGGTCTTCTCGATGGCGGGAGCGGCAAGTGCGGGCTCCTCTGACTGACGCTTGTTGGCGGCAGCAGCCTTGCGGGCCTTGCGGGCTTCGTTGCGCTCGTTCTTAGCCTCATCTTCGAAGATGCGTGAGTGGCTGAGGATAATGCGCTTCGAGTCCTTGTTGAATTCGATGACCTTGAAGTTGAGCTTCTCGTCAACCTTGGCCTGGCTTCCGTCTTCCTTAACGAGGTGCTTGGGAGTAGCGAAGCCTTCGACACCGTAGGGAAGAGCAACAACAGCACCCTTCTCAACGAGGTCAACGATTGTGCCTTCATGGATCGAACCTACAGTGAACACTGTCTCGAACACATCCCAGGGATTCTCCTCAAGCTGCTTGTGGCCGAGCGAGAGGCGACGGTTGTCCTTGTCGATCTCGAGAACCTGAACGTCGATATCGGCACCGATCTGAGTAAATTCACTCGGGTGCTTAACCTTCTTGGTCCATGAGAGATCCGAAATATGGATGAGGCCGTCGACACCTTCCTCGATCTCTACGAATACACCGAAGTTGGTGAAGTTGCGAACCTTTGCGGTGTGGCGTGAGCCAACGGGATATTTGGTCTCGATATTTTCCCAGGGATCGCTCTTGAGCTGCTTGATGCCGAGGCTCATCTTGCGGTCCTCGCGGTCGAGGGTGAGGATCACGGCCTCTACCTCGTCGCCAACCTTCATGAAGTCCTGAGCCGAACGGAGGTGCTGGCTCCATGACATTTCGCTTACATGGATAAGACCCTCTACACCGGGAGCAACTTCTACGAATGCGCCGTATTCGGCCATGACAACTACGCGGCCCTGAACCTTGTCGCCAACCTTGAGGTCGGGATCGAGAGCATCCCAGGGATGGGGCATGAGCTGCTTGAGACCGAGAGCGATACGCTTCTTCTCGTTGTCGAATTCGAGGATAACGACGTTGAGCTTCTGATCGAGCTCCACAACCTCGCTGGGATGGCTTACGCGGCCCCATGAGAGATCGGTGATATGGATGAGGCCGTCAACACCGCCAAGATCGATGAACACACCATAGTTGGTGATATTCTTGACAGTACCTTCGAGAACCTGACCTTTCTCCAGCTTGGAGATGATCTCGCGACGCTGCTGCTCAAGCTCGGCCTCGATGAGTGCCTTATGGCTGACAACCACGTTTTTGAATTCCTGATTGATCTTAACGACCTTGAACTCCATGGTCTTGCCTACGAAGATATCGTAGTCACGGATCGGACGAACGTCGATCTGCGAGCCGGGGAGGAAGGCCTCGATGCCGAACACGTCGACAATCATACCGCCCTTGGTGCGGGAGGTGATAAGACCCTTGATGATCTCGTTGTTTTCAAGAGCCTGATTGATGCGCTCCCATGATTTGGCTGCGCGAGCCTTGCGGTGGGAGAGAACGAGCTGACCCTTCTTGTCCTCAGGATTCTCGACATAGACTTCTACCTTGTCGCCAACCTTGAGGTCGGGGTTGTAGCGGAATTCGTTGATGGGGATGATACCGTCGCTCTTGTAGCCGATATTGACAACGGCCTCGCGCTTGTTGAGTGCAATCACGGTGCCCTCGGTCACTTCGCGATCCTTTACAGTGTTGAGCGATTCGTCGTAGGTCTTGGTGAGCTCCTCGCGTGATTTGTCGCCGTGGCTCTCGCCCTTCTCATATGCGTCCCAATCGAAGTCCGCAATCGGAGAATTTTTTAATTCTTCAGTCATTTAATTAATTGGTTAATAATAAGGTTGAGCGCCGGAGGGACACGGGCACACACCATTGCGTCGAAGCCGGCGGCCTGCACTTCCTCCATTGCGGCTGCAAAGTTAGTCAAAATCTTTCAGATCCACCAATTTTTGACACCTTATATATTATAAATCCACCGATTGTTACACAACTATGCTCAACAACATATACCGTTTGTGCCTTTTCGTCGGGAGTTTTGACTAAATTTAGCCCCTGAAAAGCAACCGCTTCTTCTCTCCCCTTACCTAAGAATACTAATATCAACCCTATAAACCCACACCAAGATGAAGGTTTATCAGACTAATGAAATCAAAAACATAGCCCTGCTCGGAAGCAAGGGCTCCGGTAAAACCACACTCGCCGAGGCAATGCTCTACGAGTGTGGAGTAATAAAACGTCGCGGCACCATTGAGGGCGGCAACACAGTCAGCGACTACTTCCCTGTAGAGAAGGAATATGGCTACTCAGTGTTCTCGACCGTTTTCTATGCTGAATTTCTCGGCAAGAAACTCAATGTGATCGACTGCCCGGGAGCTGATGATTTCGTTGGAAACGCCATAACCGCTCTTGGTGTGACTGACACCGGCGTCATCCTTGTCGACGCTCAGTATGGTGTCGAGGTTGGCACCCAGAACATCTTCCGCACCTGCGCGTCGGTCAAGAAGCCCGTAATCTTCGCGATAAACCAGCTCGACGGTGAAAAAGCCGACTATGAGAACTCTCTCGAGCAGCTCCGCGAGATCTTCGGACCCAAAGTGACTCCCATTCAGTATCCTCTCAGCTGCGGCCCCGGCTTCAACTCGATGATCGACGTCCTGCTGATGAAAAAATACTCATGGGGACCCGATGGCGGCGTGCCCAAGATCGAGGAGATCCCTGCCGAAGAGATGGAACGCGCACAGGAGCTTCACCAGCAGCTCGTGGAGGCAGCAGCCGAGAACGACGAAACCCTGATGGACAAGTTCTTTGAAGAAGGCCATCTCACTGAAGACGAGATGCGCATGGGTATCCGCAAGGGCCTTATCGACCGCTCCATCTTCCCGGTATTCTGCGTGAGCGCTCTCAAGGATATGGGTGTTCGCCGCATGATGGAATTCCTCGGCAATGTGGTGCCCTTCGTGGAGGATATGCCCGCGCCCCTCAACACCGCAGGCGAGCCCGTAGCGCCTAAGTCCGACGGCCCGCTCAGCGTCTTCGTGTTCAAGACCACCATCGAGCCCCACATCGGCGAAGTCAGCTATTTCAAGGTAATGAGCGGCACACTCAACGCCGGCGCCGACCTCGACAATGTCAGCCGCGGCTCAAAGGAGCGTCTGGCTCAGATCTTCTGCGTCTGCGGACAGATCAAGACCCCGGTCGACACCCTCTGTGCCGGCGATATAGGCGCCGCCGTCAAACTTAAGGATGTCCGCACCGGCAACACCCTCGATGCCAAGGGTTGCGACTATACATTTGACTTCATCAAATATCCCGCACCGAAATATCAGCGCGCCATCCGCCCCGTGACCGAGAGCGATGCCGAAAAACTCTCGGCCATCCTCACCCGCATGCACGCCGAAGACCCCACATGGGTCGTGGAGCAGTCAAAAGAGCTCAAGCAGACCATCCTCAAAGGCCAGGGCGAATTCCACCTCCGCACACTCAAATGGCGCGTTGAAAACAACGACAAGCTCCCCATCATCTTTGAGGAGCCCAAGATCCCCTATCGCGAGACAATCACCAAGGCAGCCCGCGCCGACTACCGCCACAAGAAGCAGAGCGGCGGCTCAGGCCAGTTCGGCGAAGTTCACCTCATCATCGAGCCTTACACCGAAGGCATGCCTGAACCCACCACCTACCGCTTCGGCAATCAGGAATATGTGATGAAGGTGCGCAACACTCAGGAGATACCCCTCGAATGGGGCGGCAAGCTCGTGGTGTGCGACTGCATCGTAGGCGGCGCCATCGACGCCCGCTTTATCCCCGCAATCGTCAAGGGTCTGATGGACCGCATGGAACAGGGACCGCTCACCGGTTCATATGCCCGCGATGTCCGCGTATGTATCTACGACGGCAAGATGCACCCGGTTGACTCCAACGAAATATCGTTCCGCCTTGCAGGCCGCAACGCTTTCAGCGAAGCCTTCCGCAACTCCAATCCCAAGATCCTTGAGCCGGTCTACGACGTTGAGGTGATGGTGCCCGCCGACGCTATGGGCGACGTGATGAGCGACCTTCAGGGCCGTCGCGGCCTTATCATGGGCATGAGCAGCGAAAACGGCTTCGAGAAGATCTCGGCCAAGGTGCCTCTCAAAGAGATGAGCAGCTACTCCACCGCCCTGTCCTCCATCACCGGCGGACGTTCATCCTTCACGATGAAGTTCTCGGGCTATGAGCTCGTTCCCGGCGATGTTCAGGAGAAGCTCCTCAAGGAATATGCCGAAAAGGCAGCCGCCGACGAATAATACGCAATCAAACAAGACTCTTAAACAATCATCCCGGGTATCACGACGATACCCGGGATGATTGTTTAGCTTTGACCGCTCAACCGATCAGTCGGCCGGAAACATCTTTTTGAGAGCCTCTTCAAGATCGGACCAATCATATCCGGCTGCGACAATGTTTCCGTCGGCATCCAGCAGGAGCAATGCGGAGCTTGTCACACCATGACGGTCGAAAATCTTAAACCGGTCGTCGAGATCATACAGGCATGGCCACGGATTCTTATCCTCGGCTATGGCAGCCTTAAAATTATCGGCCGAGGTGAACTCACGGGCCAGACTGAAGGCATTGAGCCCACGGGTCTGATACTTCTCGAAAAGCGGAACAATCTCTTTCGCTTCCTTACGGCACGGCAAGCACCATGTGGCCCAGCAGATAACGAGAGTGGGCTTGCCGGCGAAATAATCCGACGCCTTGACCTCCTGCCCATCAGCATCATACACCGTATAGTCGTGATATTTACGCCCCATGATCTGAAGTCCTCCTTCATTTTCTGCCTTCGCGATCTCGGCATGTGCCGGATGGCCGGGATAGAGACCCTCGTATGACTGATGATAAAGATCGAGATAACCCGCCAGCTTGCTGTTGTTGAAGCGGAAATAAGAAAGTTCGTTAGCTATCTCAAGAAGGAATGCGAGCATGGGATTGTTACGATAATAGTCTATCTCCCACTGATGGAGATCTTTTCTCAGGAGGCTCTCCTGCTCGTCAGTCAGGCTATCCCGACCTCCAAGCTCGGAGATACGTCCATCAAGCCACTCACCCCGCTTGTCCTGCATCTGCTTTTGCCTGACAAATTCCTGACCATCGGAGTCGACAGTCAACGCTTCTCCATCAAAAAGTATACGGATCGTGGCCCCGTCCTCTACAAAGAAATCGGCGGTGCGCCCCGTACTTCCTTTTGCCATTACTTCTCCGAAGTCCACAACCGTCTGAAGCTCTATATCGTCAGTTTCTATCTCACATTCATA
>CAYWWE010000001.1:55917-91451 GCA_964461785.1 uncultured Bacteroides sp. | reverse complement strand
TGTTTTAATGGTTTTATTCGAGCTCGATGGGGTTATAGAACAGGCGGCGGAACTCTGAGACGGCTATGTTGCCGTCCTTGTCTTTCGGTGCGAGAGCATTTCCGGTGAGGAATTGGTGGGGGTTGTTGCAGTATTCCATTCTCTCCTGGTTATATTTTTCGCGTGTTGTCTTCTGGTAATTGAATTTAATAAGCTGAATATGACGATTATTCTCACGGATTGAAACTGCCTCAAACTTCTGCTCATTATCGGCACTTTCTGCTTTGAGGATCAAACCGGGCAGGCCACCAAACTTCCAGGGACCGTTTTCGATCGGTATTTCGGGGGTGTACCATACAGTCCATTTGCGGCCTCGGAAAGATGTAGTTGCTTTGCGACAGGGGTAACCGCAAATATTTTCGGTTCCCGCCACCAGTGTCCATTTCATCAGAGATATAGGATCCTCGTAAAGATAATTGTCTATAAAAACGTTATCGTATATTCTGATTGAGCCTTTTGAAAAATCTTTTATAGTTGCTTCCCAGGAGGGGAGGAGTCTTTTTGCGATTTTTGTATGTTCGTTTTTGGTGATACCGTTTGGATAATCAGCAAATATCAGAGAGTCTTGTTGATAGGCGCCATAATCACCGTATTTGCTCTTTTTTTTGCCGATCTCCAGAATTTTGAAATCCTCACGTGTTTCGTCGTAGGACGGATCATACACCTTATATGAGTAGATACACTCCATGTAGGAGGAATCAACGTGTACTCGTTCAGCAAGTTTAGCGGGTTGATCTCCGCGGCTTCGTGCGGATTGTGCCGAGACATTGAGGAGAGTGCCGATAAGTATAATGGCTGATAGCAGATGTTTCATGAGATGGTGGGAAAATGTAGGGACATGCCTCGGGCATGTTGATTGGATGATTTGGGGGATGACGGTCGGCCAACTGTCGCGGTGGCGGAGGGGGAGAGGCGTTCCGACGGATGCAAAGTTAGGGTGAACGGACGCGAAAAGCCAAAAAATGAATAACGGAAAAATAACGGAAATGCATTTTGGGGCCGACCCGTCATTTTTCCGTCATTTTCCCGTTAATGCCGTCGGAGAGCTAAAAGGCTCAGATAGCGCGGATTATGGCATCAACAGCCTTTACGCCCGTTTTTTCGCCAAGAATCTTGTAGCCGAGCGCCTCGCGGCGCGAAACGATGGCTCCGTTGCTGCGTCCGAGCAGCACAGCCATCTGCGAGGGCTTGATTCCGCACTTGATGAGCAGGGCAGTGTGGAAGTCGGCGGAGGTGAGGCGCCCCTCGGTGAGCAGGTTGAGGTGGATCCTGAATTTAGGAGAGCTCTCAAGGACGGTCTGCTCCAGTTCCCTGAGGAGCTGGGGGGTGATCTGGCTCCCTGCGTCGATGAGGGCGCACACCTGTCTGTAGGGATCCGATTGCATGATGGACTGTGGCACCGGCGTGAGATCGGTAGTGGAGCCGGTTATCTCTATCAGCTCGGTCCGGAGCTGACGGCGCAGCTCCTCTTCGGTGCTTGCGCGTGTGGGCTGCGGCATGGCCGGAGGGTCGGGCTGAGCTGCCTGCTGCGGAGCGGCGAGGCGCGCCCGGAGCTCCTTGACGTTCTCGAGAGCTTCGTGGAGCTGGATGATGTGGGCCTGGTTGCGATTTTTGAAGTAGAGGATCACGAGCCCGAGCACCACGATGACAAAGAGGGCGCCGAAGATGTAGAGGCGCAGGGTGGCGTTGGCGTTCTCGGCCTCCTCGCGCTTGCGGTCGTGGATCCTGTAGTCGTAAAACAGCTGGCGGGTTATGGCGAGCTGGGTCTCGTTTTCATCGTGGAGCGATTCGAGGATATCGTGGTGCCCCAGAAAATAGAGTTCGAGCGAGTCGGGATGAGAGAAGCGGCGCAGCTTGGGCGATAGCAGCAGCCTGTAGGCCTCGGCGCGGAGCGGGGGAGAGACATACTCGGCCAGCATCCGAGCATAGCGGTAGGCGCTGTCGGGCATGTCGGCTTTGAGATAGATGTCGGCGGCGTGGGTCAGGGCGGTAGGTCGCAGAGCGGTAAAGACCTTGTCGGGTGTACTGCGGATATAGATGATGGCTGAGTCGATCTGACCCATGCCGGCCTTTGCGGCGGCTATATACATCCGGGTCCGGGCTATGTCGGCTTCCTGGCCGTTGGCCGTGAGCCCGTAGGCTTCGCCGAAGATCTTGGCAGCTGTGGTGTAGTCGCGCTCCCTTAGATAAGTGGCTCCGAGCGAGGTGAGATTGTTGATGAGCGAGGCCGTGTCGGCCAGCTCGCGGTTGATCTGCAGGGCGTTGGCCAGATACTGCCGTGCCTCGGCTGATAGTGCCATTGAATTGAGCAGGCGTCCCATCTGGCTCAGCAGCGATGCGCGCTCGGGCAGCGTCGATGGATCGTCGGGCAGGAGGTCGAGGGAGGCGTGGAAATAGTCGAGGGAGGTGGGCAGATCGCCCGAGTGGTAGTAGACCTCGCCGGCCAGACTGTTTATTTCGCGGTAGAGCTCCTTGTCGCGTGAGCGATACCAGTCGAGCAAGGTGGGGATGAGGCTGTCGGGATCCCAGAAGAGCAGAGATCCGTCGCGGTTGTAGGATGGGATCTGCTTCTTGTTCCTTAGATTGAGATAATCGTAATAGTGGCGGTCGGCCTCGCTCAACTCCCCGGGGTCGATCTCCATCAGGAGCCGTCCTGCATACCCATTAGTGTCCTGAATCTCGGCAATATGACGCAGCCGCTCATCGACCGGAGCCCGGGAGCAGGCGGCGAGCATGAGCAGTAGCAGGGCTATGAATGTTGCGCGGCAAGGGGTCATGACTGAAATCTTGCGGCAAAGATAACGAATTTAATGGAAATGATGGAAAAAATGGGGTGGAAACAGTTCCGGCGGGACTGCCGAGGTGTTGGTCTCGGAGCCCCGCCGGAGATGAAGTGGCGGTAGATTGTCGCGTGAAGGCGATCAGATGGTGCGTCCGTCGGGACCTACGAGGATCACCGAATCCGGGTCGAGGCTGAACGCAGCGCGGCGCTTGGCCTTGAAGCGGATTGTCAGGAGTGTGTCGGAGCCGGAGAGGAGCGGCTTGGTTCCGCGGTTGACAAAGGTGGGATAGAGCACCTTGTCGCCCGAGGTGTGCAGACGGTCGTAGGTGAGATTGGTCATCTCCTTCATGCCCGGGGCTTCGATTCCGGCATATTCCCAGTCGGTGGCGTTGTAGGGCAGGGCAAAGCTCAGGGCGTTGATGTTGGCCAGATCCTTGCCGGTGACGGTCACGGTTATCTCCGTGCCCGCGGCTACAGGCTTGCGGTCGGACAGGGCGAAGCTCAGGCTACCTTCGGGAGCGGCTATCACGCTGTCGGGGATCTGTATGCCGCCGTCGAGCTCCGTTGCCACGAGCGAAATGTCGTAGGCGTCGATGAGGCCGTTGCCGTTCACGTCGCCTATGGCAACATAGTCAAAGTCACCGTCGCCACGGCGCAGTCCGGTGTAGTTCATGTAAGATGTGAAGTCGTTGTCGTCGATCTTGCCGTCTTTGTTGATGTCGCCCTGATAGTAGAACTCCGAGCCGGGAGTGCGGAACACATAGAGCTCGCGGCCGCTGACATAGTTGCCTACGCCCTTGTCAACGTTGAGCTTGATGTAGCGGGCGGTGGGCTTGTCGGCAAACTCAAACAGCTTGGCCGAGCGGTCGCGGGCCCACTCGAAGGGCACGGCCTCGGTCCAGTTGTTGCCGTCCATCGAGGTCTGAACCGATCCGGCAAGGATGGTGCCGTTTCCGGCATTGTCGCGCGGCAGATATTCCATCTTGTCGAGGGTGTTGACGCTCACGAGGTCTACGGTAATGGAGCTCGGGATGGCGTTTTCGCGATACTTGGAGTGGTAGACGTCGCCGAGCTCGGCAAAGTCGAAGAGGTGCCACATCTCGAAGCCCTCCTGATCCTTGGCGGTGGAGCGTCCGCGGATGCCGTGGATGGCATATTGCAGCGGATTGTCGAGGGTGCGCAGGGCTATCTCGGTCCAGGGCGAGGCTCCGTCGGCGTTGACGGCGCGCACCTTGAAGAGGTAGTCGGTCTCGGGAGCGAGATCGTCGATGAAGAGGCTGTCGGCGGCGATGGTGGAGTAGAGCATCCCGTCGAAGTCCACTTCATAGTAGTCGGCATCGGCCAGAGGCTGCCAGCGCGGAGTGATGGAGTAGGGGCCCACGGTGGGTTCGGCCTGAGCGGGAGCGGTCAGGGCGCCGGTCTTGGCGAGCAGATGGTTCTTCACCTCATAGCTGTAGCCTGCCACCTTTACCTCCACAGCGTTGGCGGCAACGTCGGTAGCGGCAATCTTGACCAGAATCTGCGGGTTCTTGGTCATCTTCACGTCGGCAAACGCGCTGCCGGGGGTGGCGAAGCGGTTAAGCTCCGGAGCGGGGTCGTAGAAGTAGCAGTCGGTCGAAGCGTTGAATTGCTCGAGGCTCGTGGCCTTGGTGAGCTTCACGCGGCGGTTGCCCACGGTGGCGGTGACGCTCTTGGGGGCTGCCGTGGCGTTGATGCGGAGCTCGGTAGCCTTGTCGGGGTTGAAGCCCTTGAAGCTGCCCGTCGTGGGACTGATGGTGACTGAGAGCTCGCCCTTGGGGTTGAGATTCATGGCTATGGAGGTCGAGGTCGACTCGCCGCGCATATAGGCTTCGGTGGTGCCGTCGTCGTCATACTCGGTCATCTCCGAGAGGCCGGGAGCCGGATAGAGCTCGTAGATGCGGTTGGCGCTGTTGATCTCGCCTACATTGTTGTTGGGGTTGACCATGGGGATGATTGCCCCCTGACGCACGAACACCGGCAGCTTCCACACCGGAGCCGGGAAGCTGTTGATCACCTTTCCTCCCTCGTAGGTGTCGCCGTTGAAATAGTCGATCCACACCCCATCGGGCAGATAGATGCCGTTGCGGATGTCGTTGCCCTCGTCGTCGGCTGCCGTGGCCTGATAGATCGGTGCTATGAGCAGATCGGGGCCGAACATATACTGATAGCGCGTGGCTGCCGAGTAGGTGTAGGGGTTGGGATAGTCTATCATCATGGCGCGGATGAGCGGCTTGCCGTCGACGGCCTCGCGGGCGTAGGTGTAGGCATAGGGCATCAGCTCGCTCTTGAGCTTGAGATAGTGGCGGTTCATCGAGGTGTAGGGCTCGCCCATGGCCTGCGGATACTTCTCGTTAGATCCCCAGCCGTCCATGTTGAGCTGCATCGGCGTGAATGTCTTCCACTGGAAGTCGCGGGTGTTCACCACCGGCTGCTTGCCGCCGAAGATGCCGTCCATGTCCGACGAAATGTTGGGGTTACCGGCCAGTCCCGACCCGATGTAGGTGGGGATGTGGAAGCGGATATATTCCCACTCGCCGCCGGTCTGGTCGCCGGTCCATATTCCGGCATAGCGCTGCGTGCCGGCCCAGCCGTCGAGCGAAATGATGAAGGGGCGGGCATCCGAGCCGTAGTAGGGCATGATCTCGCCCACATCGGCCACGCCGTTGAGGCCGAAGGAGTAGCCGTAGCCCACCCAGGCCACGTCGGTCTTGAGCACACGCACTCCGGCGTCGCGCACCTCGCGCACGATGTCGCGCTGCAGCAGCGGCTCGATCCCCTCTTTCGGGTGAAGGTCGCTCTGTGTCCACAGGCCTATCTCCACGCCCTTGGAGCGGGCATAGTCGCCAAACTGACGCAGGTTCTCGACATTGCCTTCGAGCGATCCGGTCTGGCCGTAGCCTGCGCCGTAGCCGTCGTTGGGGAGCACCCAGCCGAGCGGCATGTCGGCATTGGCGTAGCGGTCTACCACCGCGCGGGCCGAGAACTGATAGTTGCCGGGCAGCTCGCCGTTGAGGCTCTCGCGTATGCCGCCGTTGTTCTTCTGGCTCTCGATGTAGCGCACACCGTCCTCAAACACCACTCCGCGCCCGGTGTTGGCCGTGTCGGGGGTCCAGTAGTCGCGGTTGTAGGCATTGAGATGGCCCTGGTAGAAGCCGAATTTGGGCAGCAGAACCGGGTTGCCCGTGAGCTGATAGAAGTCGTTAAGCAGGCCTACCGGGGTGGGGCTCACCATCACGAACATATCGAGATACGGAGTGGCGTGGGTGAGCTCAACCGTGCCGGGCTTGGCTGCGCCGAAGTCGTAGCGGCCCGGGGCAAAGGTGTGGAACATGATGCCGTAGCCTCCGGTCGACCAGTAGAAAGGAGCGGGCGAGCACACACCGCCGTCGGTCCATGAGTTCTGGTTGACGATGTCGATGGCACGTCCGCGGTGGCTGAACCGTCCGTTCTGCACTCCGCCGCCGTAATACCATTCGTCGGCACCCTCTTTGAGGCCAAGGGTGGTCGATTCGTCGGCAAAGGCGAGGGGCTCGGTCTGCTCAACGATCATGTTGCCATCCTTGTCCCGGACGCTTATCATTCCTGATGCGCTGATGATTACGCTCACCGAGGGCGACGCCACCACAATGTTGTCGCCCTCCTTGGTCAGCGCTACAGGGGCGGTCAGGGTGCGGCGGGCCGTGGGCACGAGGATGTCGGCCGGAGGGGTTGCCTCGGGATTACGCACTATGCCCCCCTTGGGGTCGCAGAAAAGGCGGAAAATATTGTCGCCGTAGAAGTCGATAGTCAGAGTTTCGCCGCCGGGCAGGGCTACCTCAGCTGTGGTTGGGTTGATGACCCGTCCGGTCGGAGCGGCCGCGGCATGAAGCGGAAGGGGAGCGGCCATAGCAGGCAGAGCAGCGGCGCCACCCAGAGCAACCGCAAGAGCCATTCCCGCAGAGCGCAGACTCCCTATCAGTTTGGTGTTCATGATATTGTATAGTTGAAATTGTGATTATACCTCGTGGGGGCTGAAAAGCCACACAAAGATAAGCAATAATTCCGACAAATCAGGGCTCTCTGACAGAGAGGAGGTAGCCTTTTTTCTTGATTGAGGTGATGGCGAGGGCCGGATCGGTGAGGAGGCGGCGGATGTAGGTGATCTGCACGTTGAGGGCCAGAGAGTTGGAGTAGCTTGCGTCGCCCCAGATGCGATTGAGGATCACGTCGCGTTCCACCGGGCGCCCCAAGTTTTCGGCAAGGAGCTGCAGAATCTCGGTCTGCCTCACGGAGAGCGAATGTGTCTGTCCGGCGTGGGTGATGGTTGAGAGGTTGGGGCGGAAGATGGTGTCGGCCAGGCGGTATTCGGTGTCGTCGTCGGCAATGAGGCTGTCAAACCGCTCGTTGATGCGGGCAATGAGCTCCTCGGGATAGAAAGGTTTGGGGATGTAGTCGTTGCCTTTGAGCGAGAATCCGTGGAGTCGGTCAACCTTGTCGGTGCGGTCGGTGAGGAAGAAGATTATGACGCGCCTGTCGGTGCGACGGATTATGCGGGCCATCTCGAAGCCGTCGAGTCCGGGCATGTTGATGTCGAGCAGGATGAGGTCGGGGCGTGTCAGGCGATACATCTCCAGCCCGGCGTTGCCGTCGGGGGCATAGTCTACTGTGTAGCCCTCCGCTTCGATGAATCGGCGCAGCAGGGCAGAGGTCTTGTGGTCGTCGTCGACAAGGAGGATTCTTACCGGGCGTTTCATTGCGGCAGGGTTATTGTGAAACGGGTGCCTGTGCCTTCGGTGCTGTCCACGGCTATCTGACCGCCGTGGGCCTGCACGAGGAGGCGGACGTAGGTCAGCCCGAGCCCCATCCCGGGTTGTTCCCCGGCAGCAGCTCTGCCCCGGTAGAAGCGCTTGAAGATGTGGCGCAGGTCGGCCGGGGATATTCCGTTGCCGTTGTCGGCGATGATGAGGTTCACGTTGCCGTCGGTCTCGGTGGCCGAGGCGGTGATCTCTACTGCGGGTCCGGAATATTTTATGGCGTTCTCGATCAGGTTGCTGAGGATGTTGGCCAAATGGGTGCGGTCGGCCATCAGCTCTATGGCGGGATCTATGCCGTTGCGGAAGGTCACGCTCTTGCCGGGAGGGATGGCTGCCGAGGCTGCCGCAGCATCGACTATCGGGCGCAGGTTGATGCTCCGGATGTTGAGCGGAATCTGCTCTACGTCGTTGAAAGTTATGTCGCGCAGCTTGGAGAAGTAGGCTGAGAGATTGTCGAGGGCGAGGCGTGTCTCGGCGAGGAGCTCATGCCTCACTCCTGGCTGCGCCATCATGCGCTCGTTGTCGAGACCCGACACACACATCTTGAGGGTCGAGATGGGGCGCTTGAGCTCATGGATCATGGTGGTGATGAATCCGGTGCGCATCCGGTCGAGCCGCGAGAGCCGCAGCACTGTTGAGAATTGCAGCAGCAGGCAGAGGATGAGCAGGGCCGACAGGATGACCGAGATGACGAGGGTGCGTGTCATGCCGGGCAGGACGCTGAACGGGCTTATGGCGCTCACTATCTCCACGCTTTTACCCTCAAGCTGGGAATAGGGGATGATGAGCGAGATCCGTGGGGCGAATGATGAGACATGATAGGTTACGATGTTGTCCCACATCATGCTGTCGGCTCTGACGAGTGTGGTGCTTGCATCGACCCCCGACTTACGCAGAACGGAATCGATCCCCTCTATGGTGAAGCGACATTCACGCTCTATCCGCACGTTTTGGGTGGCAGCCCAGGCCATGTTCTCGTCTTTGGCTCCCGAGGCGTCGTAGATGGCCGAGTCGACGGGCTCCATCTTCTGATAGTCGGCGAGCGCCAGAGCCTTGTCTTTCAATTCCTCAGTGAGGGGTGTCGACGGGTCGAGGCCGAGAATGTCGTAGGCCGAGGTGCGGTAGGTGTAGATTTTGGCCGTGCGGGTGGTTGTGACAGTGTCGCCGTAGTGCAGCGAGAGGCCGAAGGTGGGGAGGGTAATTTCGTCGTAAGATGGGCGTGGCACCGAGTCGGGGCGCGGGTCGGAGCTCTTGCTGCGGATAGTGTTGTAGTCGTCGACACAGCTTATGATTCTCGCGGCAAGCTCCTGCTCGTAGTCGCGCAGGGCAAACTCATAGCGGGAGAAGAGCCAGTAGGCCTGCATGGCCAGAAATGAGAGAATGGCGATGATGGTGATGATGTAGAGCGACTTGATGCGGTGTTCCATGTCGCGAAGTTACAAAAATCCTACGGCCCCGCGCTCCTCTGCGCCGGGCTATTTGGCAGGGAGTAATAATTCAGTAATAATTCCCTAATGTTTGAGTAATGATTATTTTCGGCCCGGGCGGAGAGGGCGGGGTAACTTTGCGCCGTGAAACTAATCCAACACTCGATTGATATGAAAAAACCGATCATCATCCTTGTAATTGGTCTGATAATGGCCGCCTCGGCGTCGGGCAAAGCCACTCGCCGCAAGCTCAGCATCATCCAGAACTCGGTGCCCGAAACGGAAACGCTGGCCACCGGGACTATGGAGTTTGTCTACAGCTACAGCTGCTGCTACGACACCACCGAAACGCGCGCCGACAACATGACGACCGACAATATGCTGCTGCAGATCGGCCCTGCCGGTCTGTCGAAATTCGCGAGCTTCAAGAATCTCACCGTCGACTCGCTTCTCCTCAGCTCGAGCCCGGAGCAGATTTCCGCTGCCGCAATGGAGGGGAAGCTGAGCAACGGCGACCCAATGATTATATTCAAGAACTTTCCCGCCGGAAGACTTACCCACACGGAGAAGGTGTGCATGGACTGGATGCGCTACGAGGAGGAAATGCCCGCTCTTGAATGGGAGCTTACCGACACTACGGCCACCGTGCTGGGCTATGAGTGCATGGGTGCAAGATGCAATTTCCGCGGCAGGGAGTGGACGGTGCTCTACACCGAGGATATCCCGGTTTCCGAAGGGCCGTGGAAACTCCACGGATTGCCCGGACTGATAATGAAAGCTACCGATGCAAAGGGAGATTACACATTTGAGTGTATCGGAATCAAGTCGGAGGCTGACCGCCCTATAACGATTTACAAAGTGCCTTACAACAACGTGAAGCGCAGCGACTTCTACGACACCAAGCACCGCTACGACGTCAATCCGTTCGGCTACTATGAAGCCACAACCGGAGGGCATGTAACCGTGACCGACGGGGCCGGCAACCTTGTGCTCGACTCCTACGACCCCCTGGAGCTTCCCTTCGGCTATCTTGAACTTGACTGGAAACGATGACGCGCTACAGCTTTTTCATAATCTGCGTCGTGCTCGCGCTGCTGCCGGCCTCGCTGGCAGCGGCTCCGGGCATCGTCCGGGGAGCGGTGGTCGATGCAGCCACGGGCGAGCCTGTGGCAGGGGTGATAGTCAAAGGGGGCGGAGCCTTTGCCTCAACCGACCCCGACGGACGCTTTGTGCTGTCAATGAAGTCGGAGGCAGATTCAATTTCGTTCCGCAGCATGGGCTATGAAGCGCTCACCCTCTCCGCTTCGGCCGATCTGAGCCGGGTGCTACTGAGGCAGAAACCCACGCAGCTCAGGGATGTGATTGTGCAGGCTCCCGACATCTACGCCCGAGGCGACACGCTGGTGTTCAATGTCTCACGCTATGCCAACGCAACCGACAATGCCATCATCGATGTCATAAAGCGTCTGCCTGGTATCAAGGTGAAGCCCGATGGAGAGATTGAGTATCAAGGTAAGCCGATAAGCAAATTCTATATCGACGGCAACGACTTTCTCGGAGGTCAGTATGGACTGGCAACCAACAATATATCTCACAAGGACGTGAAGTCGGTCGAAGTGCTCGAAAACCATCAGCCGATAAAAGCGCTCGAAGGGATCGAGTTTCCGGAGGAGGCCGGCATCAACCTCAAGCTGAAGGAGGATGCCCGGAGCCGATGGGTAGGTGTGGCTCAGGCTGCCACGGGAGTGCAGCCGCTGCTCTTCGACGGCTCGCTCTACTCCATGCGCATGTCTCCGAAGGTGCAGAATATGTTCACTGTCAAGGCCGACAACACTGGTTGGAACCCTGCCGGTGAGATCCGTGACCATGAGACCGACGAGAGTTTTTCGGGCGACTACCAGCCGAACCTTTGGCCGGAATATATCCGGGCCGACATTATCGGTGCGCCGCTTGCCGAGAAGCGCACCCGCGACAATCTGTCGTGGCTCGGCAGCGCAATCACGGCCTGGAATGCAGGCGAAAGCTCGATGCGGCTGAAACTCAACTATATGGCCGACCGCCTCGACTACAGCTCAGGAGTGACCACCGACTATCTCACTGACCTGATCCCGACCTTTGTGCAGCGCAATGCACAGCGCACCCGGAGCCACGACCTTTCGGCGCAGCTCAACAGCGTCACCAACAAGCGCGGTTATTATCTGAAAGACAAGCTCACGCTCTCAGGCGTGTGGCGCAGCTCTAATTCGGCAATCACTGGCACGTTTGACCTTGCGCAGAGGGTGGAGCGGAAGAACTTCGCCGCCACCAACGATCTGAGGCTTGTTAAGCGCAACGAGCGCCGGCTGTTTACCCTCATCTCGCGCAACAGTTTTGAGCACCGGCCCGACCGTCTGCTCGTCTCCGGCGGAGAGGATGCGCGCCAGAGCGTGGGCACAACCGACTTCCGAAGCACCACCGAAACGCGCCTCGGCCGTCTCACGCGCTTCTGGAAATATTATCTCACGGCGGCCCTTGGCCTAAACTATCACCGGATGAACAGTACCCTGGCAGGCCTCGGAGAGTTTGACAACAACGGCATCCATAATGCGCTGCTGATCAATCTATCGGCCTCGCCCCAAGTCGACTACCGGCGCAACGGCTGGCGGCTGTCGCTCTCGATGCCCGTGAAGTGGCTCAGCTATTCGGTGGGAGGGATGCACCATTACCTCGACTTGGCGCCCCGCCTCGGAGTGTGGCGGCAGCTGACATCGAAGTCGGAGCTGTCGGGCTCGTTGGCCTATCGCCTTGCATCTCCGGAGCCATATCTCAACATCGACGTTCCGGTGCTGACCGACTACCGCAATCTGCTCATAGCCTCCAATCCCGACCGGAGAAACCACAATGTGTCGGCCTCGCTCTCCTACAGCTACCGCAATCCGATGAAGGCGCTCTTTGCCAATCTCTCGGCCTCCTACAGCTATCAGAGGAGCGCAATCATGGCCAATCAGCTTTTTGTAGGCGACTTCATCATCTCATCCTTTGCCGACAGGCTTTGGCACAGCGATTCGTGGAGACTCCGCGGCGGAGTGAGCAAAGGGTTGGGCCACAGCAGGATGGTGGCCGGCGTAGATGCTAACGCATCACACTCGTCAGCCCAGTCGATGCGCGATAATCTCCCGATCCCTTACCGACAGCTCACTGCGGGGGTGAAGCCATATTTCAAAGGCAGCATAACCCGATGGCTCTCGCTCAACTTCGAGGGTAGTCTGGATTATCAGAGAACCCGGAGCGAGCTGAAATCTCTCGGAACCCTGAGCGCCCGGAGCTCGATCTTCGCCACCATCATTCCTACAGATAGGGTGCACTTTACCGCAGGGGGCGAATACTACCACACTCGCTTCCCCGAGGGCAACACCGCCAATCTCGTGCTGCTCGATGCCTCGGCCGTGTGGCAGCTGAGGAGCAGGACAAGGCTGTCGCTCACCGCCTCCAACCTGCTCAACAAAAGGATCTACTCCTACGCCACCTACGGCACCCTGAGCCGCTCCGACCACTATTTCCGTCTCCGCCCCCGAAGCATCCTCATCAGCTTGCAGCTTCGCTTCTAAGAACATAAACGACTTTAAGGTCTGTCATTAAGAAATAATTGATTATCTTTGCAGTCGATAACCAATTCGCTCTTTGCGCTATGATTGATCTGAAAACTATCATAACGGGCGCGGTGATAGCCGCTGCCGCTTACACTCCTATGAATATGACTGCTGCCAATCCCAGACCCGATATACTGTCGTCGGCTCCGGCGCCGTTCGATTACACTGTCGACCGCTTTGCCGACATCGAGGTGCTCCGCTATCAGGTGCCCGGCTTCGAGACTCTGCCGCTGCGCCAGAAGATGCTGATCTATTATCTCACCGAGGCCGCAATTGCAGGGCGCGACATCCTTTGGGATCAGAACAATATCTACAATCTGCCTATCCGCAGGCTGCTGGAAGGGGTCTACACGGCTGAGTCGACCGACCGCTCGGGCGCCGACTGGAAGGCTTTCGAGACCTATATGAAGCAGGTGTGGTTTGGCAACGGCATCCACCACCATTATTCGATGGACAAATTCACCCCTGGCTTCTCGCGCGAGTGGCTGACTGAGCAGCTGTCAGAGAAATCAGGGGACACTGAAGAGCTCCTTGAGGTGATCTTCAACCCCGAGGTGATGGCCAAGCGCGTCAATCAGGCCGAGGGAGCCGACCTCATCGCCACATCGGCCAACAATCTCTACGGGCCGGGTCTCACTCAGGCCGAGGTAGAGGATTACTACGCTTCGGTCAAGGACACTACTGTTGCCAACCCGATCAGCTACGGACTGAACACCCGAGTGGTGCGCGATCCGGCCACCGGAAAGGTGACCGAGCAGATCTACCGTCTCGGCGGTCTCTACTCTCCGGCCATCAGCAGGATCGTTGACAATCTGCGCGCCGCCGCCGACTATGCCGACACCCCGGCCCAGCGCAAGGTTATCGATAAGCTGATCGAGTTTTACACCACCGGCAATCTGGCCGATTTTGACGAGTATTCGATCCTGTGGGTCGACGATACCGACTCGCGAGTAGACTTCATCAACGGTTTTATCGAGAGCTACGGCGACCCGCTCGGCATGACGGGAGCCTACGAATCGATCGTTAACTTCAAGGATCTGGAGGCATCGGGACGCACCGAGACCATCTCGGCCGAGGCACAATGGTTTGAAGATCATTCGCCCGTCGATCCCCGCTTCAAGAAAGATAAGGTGAAGGGAGTGAGCGCCAAGGTGATAACTGCCGCTATCCTCGCGGGCGACTCCTATCCGGCCACCCCGATAGGCATAAACCTTCCCAACGCCAACTGGATCCGCGCCGCCCACGGCTCGAAGTCGGTCACGATCGAAAACATTACCCGCGCCTACGATGAGGCGAGCCACGGCAACGGCTTCAACGAGGAGTTTGTGCCCGACGCCTACACCCGCGATCTGCTTGATAAATATCTGTTCGTGACCGACAATCTGCACACCGATCTCCACGAGTGTCTGGGCCACGGCTCGGGACGGCTGCTGCCCGGCGTTGACCCCGACGCCCTCAAGGCCCACGGCTCCACTCTGGAGGAGGCCCGAGCCGACCTTTTTGCCCTCTACTATCTGGCCGATCCGAAGCTCGTGGAGCTGGGTCTGCTCGACAGCCCTGAAGCCTACAAGGCATCATATTACAAATATCTGCTCAACGGCCTGATGACTCAGCTGATGCGCATAGAGCCGGGCAAGGATGTGGAGGAGGCCCACATGCGCAACCGCAAGCTCATTGCCGAGTGGGTGCTCGAAAAGGGCGCGCCCGACAAGGTGGTCGAACTGGTGAACACTGACGGTAAGACTTACGTTAAAATCAATGACTACGAGGCATTGCGCGGCCTCTTCGGTCAGCTCCTGGCCGAGGTGCAGCGCATACGCTCGGAAGGCGACTATGCCGCCGGACGCGACCTCGTGGAAAAATACGGTGTGCGTGTCGATCCGGAGCTACACCGCCAGGTGCTCGAACGCTACTCTCATCTCGACATCGCCCCCTACAAGGGCTTTGTCAATCCGGTCTATACTCCTGTCACCGACTCCGAAGGCCGCATCACCGACATCAAGATAGATTACACCGAGGACTATCCCTCGCAGATGCTGCGCTATTCGCGCGATTATTCAACTCTCAATGACTAACGACCATCTCAATATCAACCCGATAGCCGCTCCGATCGACGCCGAACCGGAGCGCGCTGTCCTTGTCGGCCTCATCACCCCCGAGCAGAATGAGGTCAAGGTTAACGAATATCTCGATGAACTCGAATTCCTCGCCGACACTGCCGGAGCCATCGTGGCCGCCCGCTTCACGCAGCGTGTAGGAGGTCCCAACGCCCGCACATACGTAGGTACAGGCAAGCTCGAAGAGATTCGCTCTTATATCGAGGACAATGACATCTCTATGGCCATTTTCGACGACGATCTGTCATCGAAGCAGGTGGCCAACATTGAGCGCGAGCTGAAGGTGAAGATCCTCGACCGCACGAGCCTTATCCTCGACATCTTTGCCAAGCGCGCCCGCACGGCAAACGCCAAGACTCAGGTCGAGCTGGCACAATATCAGTATCTCTTGCCCCGGCTCACCCGAATGTGGACCCACCTTGAACGCCAGCGGGGCGGTATCGGTATGCGCGGCCCCGGTGAGACGCAGATCGAGACCGACCGCCGTATAATCCTTGACAAGATCTCACGACTGAAGGAGGAGCTCCGCAATATCGATCGCCAGAAGTCGCTCCAGCGCAAGAACCGCGGCAAGCTCACCCGTGTGGCTCTCGTGGGCTATACCAACGTGGGCAAGTCTACGCTTATGAACCTGCTGAGCAAGAGCGACGTGTTTGCCGAAAACAAGCTGTTTGCCACGCTCGACACCACCGTTCGCAAGGTCATCATCGAGAATCTGCCCTTCCTGCTCACCGACACGGTGGGCTTCATCCGAAAGCTGCCCACTCACCTTGTCGACTCCTTCAAGTCGACTCTCGACGAGGTGCGCGACGCCGACCTTCTGCTCCATGTCGTCGATATCTCGCATCCCAACTTCGAGGAGCAGATAGAGGTGGTCAACCGTACTCTGGCCGAGGTGTGCGACTCCGCTTCAAAGCCGGTCATCATGGTGTTTAACAAGATCGATGCCTTTACCTATACCCCGAAGGATGCCGACGATCTGACGCCTGCCACCCGGGCCAATCTGTCGCTCGACGATCTGAAAGCTACATGGATGAACAAGCTCGGCGACAATGCGGTGTTTATCTCGGCCCGCAACCAACTGAATATCGACGAGCTCAAGATGAAGATCTACGAGCGCGCCAAAGAGATCCATGTGGCCCGATTCCCCTATAATGACTTCCTTTTCCAGCGCTATGACAATCTGGAGGAGGAGGGTGCCGGCGAGTCTGCGGAATGAGATATTTCGTCTCGGCAGGAGAGGCCAGCGGCGACCTTCACGCGGGCGAGCTGATGGCGGCGATCGCTAAGGCTGATCCCGAAGCTGCCTTCGCTTTCTTAGGGGGCGACTGCATGAGTGCGGCGGCAGGGGGAGTGGCTCCCGTGATCCACTACCGCGACATGGCCTACATGGGATTCAGCGAGGTTATCCGCCATCTGCCCGACGTCGGGCGCAATCTCAGGAGGGCCCGCGAGGCCATCGATGCGTTTGCACCCGACGCGCTTATCCTCGTCGACTATCCGAGCTTCAACCTGCGACTGGCGGCATACGCCTCGGAGCGAGGGATTCCGGTCTACTACTATATCTCGCCCAAGCTGTGGGCCTGGAAGAGCTGGCGATTGAAAGCTATCCGACGCACGGTGAGGCGCGTGTTTTCCATCCTGCCCTTTGAGGAGGAGTGGTTTGGCAGACGTGGATATAAGGTTGACTATGTAGGCAATCCCTCGGTGGAGGAGGTTGACCGCCGCATAGCCGCGGCCCGCGATCTGCCTAATCCTTCAGGCGATCCGCGGCCCATCCTTGCCCTTGTGCCCGGAAGCCGCGAGGGGGAACTCAGATGTAATCTTCCGATCATGGCCGAGGTTGCGCGGAGGCATCCCGGGATGCGGGCAGTCATAGCCGTTGCTCCGGCTTTGGATCGCGAGCTTTACGATAAGTATGGAGGGGAGGGGATTGAGCTAGCCGATGGGTCGACTCTCGAAGTGATGAAAAGCGCCCGGGCTGCCCTCGTGACCTCGGGCACGGCCACCCTCGAATGTGCGCTTTGCGGCACCCCCCAGGTAGTGCTCTACCGATCAGGCGGATCGAAGATACTCTACAAACTGTTTCGCCCGCTCATCCGTGTGCCGTGGGTCAGTCTGCCCAATCTTATAGCCGGTCGCGAGGTGATCCCCGAGATGCTCATGTACAGATGTACCCCCGATCTGGTCGATGCCGAGCTCAGGTCTATCCTTTCCGACGGCAACGGGCGCGATCGTCAGCTCAAAGGCTATACCGATATGCGCCGGCGGCTCGGTACGCGGCCTGCTGCCGCTACCGCTGCCTCGTTGCTTGTTGCCGACCTCAAAGCCCTTTCAGCGGATTCTTAGGCGTCGAGGCCTGAAACTCTTTCAGATACATGGGAGTGGCATAGGCGGTGTCGACAAACTCGCGGCGCGCCCATGCGCGGTCAGAAAGAGCTTGCATCTCCGTGGCCAAAGGCACCACCCCTTCGATCCATAAAGCATCGGGCAGCAAATCCCGAGCCTTGTCGCTTCCGTCGCCGAAGATCACGAGCTTGCCCCGGTTGCGGGCTTCGGCGTAGCTGTCGGGTGTGAGGATAAGCGGTTGCGGCTCCATGACAGGTTCAAGACCGAGAGTATACACGGCGGTGAACACCTCCATGCGGCGGGCATCTATCATCGGCGCGAGAAGCACCTCGCGGCTGTCATCCTCATCCTCGAAAATCTCGGGATGGCCAAACATCACTCCGGTGGCCATGACCTCGAGAGTCGACAGCCCAATGAGAGGTATGCCGAGAGCGTAGGCCAGCCCCTTTGCTTCCGAAAGCCCTATGCGGAGGCCGGTGTAGCTGCCCGGCCCGAGAGTGACGGCCACTGCGTCAAGTTTCATCTCATGTTCGGCCGCATGGTCGAGACAGGCCTTGATATAATCCGAAATTACGGCTGCATGTTGCTGAGGCTCAAAAGTTTCGTAGTGTGCAAGGACGAGTCCGTCGGCTGTCAGGGCGGCCGAGCAGGCAGTGGTTGATGTGTCGATATTAAGGATGGTTGCCATGGAGCTGATAAAAAATTATTCGCAAAAGTACACTTTTTCGGCGGGAGAGTTGTAACTTTGTGGAAAATATTCGGTATCGTATGCTATTATCAATGACCGGGTTTGGCAAAGCTACCATCGAGCTGGCCGGCCGCAAAATCATAGTTGAAATAAAGAGTCTCAACAGCAAGCAGATGGACATTTCGCTCCGCGTTCCCTCGCTCTACCGCGAGATGGAGCTTGAGCTGCGCAATCTGATTGCGTCGCGGCTGGAGCGCGGAAAGGTTGATGTAACCGTAATCCGGGAGGCATCTACGCCCGACGATGGCGTGAAGCTGAATATTGCGGCCTTGAATGAATACAAGAAGCAGATCGTGGAGGCGGCATCCGCCCTTGACCTTCCTGTGCCAGCCGATATGTTCACCCTGCTGATGCGTTTCCCCGACGTGATCCACACCGATTCGGCTCCCGAGCTGGGCGACGAAGAGAAGTCGGCCCTCCTTGCCGTGGCAGCCGAGGCTGCCGACGCTCTGCTGGCCTACCGCAGGGTTGAGGGTGAGAAGCTCGAGGAGTTCTTTGCCGCCCGTATCGAGAATATTGGCCGCCTGCTTGACTCGGTCGAGCCGTATGAGATGGAGCGCGTGGAGAAGATCCGCTGCCGCATTGTCGACGGCCTGGCCAAGATCAGTGTTGCCGAATATGACCGCGGACGGCTTGAGCAGGAGATGATCTTCTATATCGAGAAGCTCGATGTCAACGAGGAGAAGCAGCGGCTGAGCCAGCATCTGAGCTACTTCCTGGAGACTATGGCCTGTCCTCCCGGTCAGGGCAAGAAACTCGGCTTCATCGCCCAGGAGATAGGCCGCGAGATCAACACACTCGGCTCCAAGAGCAATCATGCCGAGATGCAGCGTATCGTGGTGAAGATGAAGGATGAGCTTGAGCAGATCAAGGAACAGGTGCTCAACGTAATGTGAGGAGGATGCTATGGATGGCAAGATAATCATCATCTCGGCGCCGAGCGGCAGCGGCAAGTCAACGATCATCCGCAGCCTGATGGAGCGCGGCAATGTTGCGATGGAGTTTTCCGTCTCGGCCACCAACCGTGCGCCACGCGGGGCCGAAGTCGACGGTCAGGACTATCATTTCCTCTCCACCGAAGCCTTCCGCGATGCCATTGACCGTGGCGAGTTCGTGGAATATGAGGAGGTGTATCCCGGGCGTTTCTACGGCACGCTGCGCAGCGAGATCGAGTCCCGCTGTAGCGCAGGCCGCAATGTCATACTCGATATCGACGTCAAGGGTGGCGTCAATGTCAAGCGTATATTCGGCGACCGGGCCATAAGCCTCTTCATCATGCCTCCGAGCATCGATGAGCTCCGTCGCCGCCTTGAAAGCCGCGCCACCGACTCGCCCGAGGCGATAGCCGAGCGTGTGGGCAAAGCCGAGTATGAGCTCACCTTTGCCCGGGAGTTTGATCATGTCGTTGTCAACGACAATCTGGCGGAGGCAGTGGAGAAAGCCGAAGATCTCATTACCGCTTTCCTTGCTTCCTGATGGGAAGAAATGTGGTGGTCTACGGCGGGTCGTTCTGCCCGGTCCACGCAGGCCATATCATGGTGGGCGGATTTGTGGGTCAGTTTGTCGACGGAGTCGATGAAGTGATGTTCATGCTCTCGGCCCAGAATCCGTTGAAACCGCCATATCCCCTCAGCGATGAGGAGCGGCTCAAACTTCTTGTCGCCGCTACCGCTCCCTATCCTTTTATGTCGGTGAGCGATCTTGAACTGACAATGCCCCGGCCAAGCTACACTATCGACACTCTGCGCCGTCTGGCCGCAGATCACCCCGACCGGAGTTTCCGTCTGCTCATCGGCTCCGACAACATCCTTGAGATGGATCGTTGGCGCGACCCTGACGAGATCCTTGACCGCTTCGGTGTGCTGGTCTATCCCCGCCCCGGCTATACAGTAGATCCCGACAGACTCCCTCGGGGAGCACGCCTTATCGAGGGGGCTCCCGAGATGCAGATATCATCCTCCTTTATCCGCGACGGGATTGCCGCCGGATATGATATGAGGCCGTTTCTTCCACGGCCATGATCCGAAACGTTTTCTCCCTCCCGGTTGTTTTAACTGCGACAACCGTCAATTACATAACGCTTCAGAGAAATAATATGATTATAGCATCGCAGAAACGCAAGGAAAATATTGCCGAATACATACTGTATATGTGGCAGGTAGAGGATATGATACGCGCCAACGGGCTCGACATAGAGCGCATTAAGGAGAATATCATCGACCGCTATCCGGGCCTGACCGACGAGCAGCGTCGAGAGATGTGCGAGTGGTATGAAAGCCTTATAGACATGATGAGGCGTGAGGATGTCACCGAAAAGGGCCATCTTCAGATGAACCGCAATGTGCTGGCCGATCTCGTCGCCCTCCATCAGGCTCTGCTTGCCGATCCCCGTTTCCCCGAATATACGGCCTTATTTTACAAGACTCTGCCGTATATCGTAGAGTTGCGGTCGAAAAGCGGCGACGCTCCTGCCGGAGAGATCGAGACCTGCTTCAATGCACTCTACGGGATGTTGATGCTCCGACTTCAGAAAAAAGAAGTGACCAAGGAGACGGCCGATGCCGTGGGCGCCATCTCGACCTTCATAGCAGCTCTCGCCAAAAACTTCCATCTCGACGAGGCCGACAAGCTCTTCCCGCCCAAAGACTGACCGCCGGTCAACGTGGCACCGGCCAGACAAACGCCTTGAGCTCGGCGCGGCGTGCGTTGCCGTCGCCTCCGCAATAGTGTGAGCAGAGTGCGTGAAAAGCCGCCGAGTGATCGAAGTGGGTCAGATGAGCCAGCTCATGGCAGATGATATACTCCCTGAGCCGGTAGGGGAGATAGACGCACATACACGACAGGGTTATCTTGCGGGTCGAGCTGCAGTGGCCGAGGGTCTTCGCTCCGCGTCCTATGAGCCATTCGTCGGGAGCTACTCCCACACGCGCTGATATCGCCCGGGCTTCCTCAATCAGGGCAGGGGAGAAGTAGCGGGCGGCATGGCGAACATGCTTGGCCAGGATCTCTATGACATCCGGATCGGCAGGATCGAGGCCGCCACCGAGAGATATGGTGACGCCCGGTTTGCGAGATGAGTCGTGGCTGAGTTCCGATCTGATCACTCCCGGTTTGCGGCCGGGAAGCATCAGGAGGTAAAAACCATCGAAATTAAGACGTTTCCCCGGTCTGAGGCTATGGACGGGCGGGCGGAGAGCCAGCAGGTCAGACGCCATGCTGTCAAGCGCTTCGATGGCTTCCTTTACATTATCCACTATAGGCGACGTAAGATGAAGCCGCTGCCCTTTCCAGCGCGCTGTGAACTTGGTGGCCGACGAGCTGAAAGTGACGCAGACCTTCCCCAATACCGGATGTGTCAGCTCCCCCCTGATCTCACCCCTGATCATGGTCTTGCCTCGCTATCTACTCCCCACAACATCTTGTCGCGCAACGTGTCGACAAAGCTCTGCCCGGACATCCTTACCAGGCGGCAGTTGAACGGCGCCTTGGTGATCCGGAGCGGTGTGCCGGCAGCGAGGGTAAAGGAGGTGCCGTCGACACTCAGCAGATATGAATCGGCGCGTGAGCGGGCAACCACTCCGATCTCGACCGAGTCGGGCACCACCACAGGGCGCATGGTGAGGGAATGAGGTGCAACCGGAGTCATGACAAACACCGGACTGCCCGGCGCAACGATCGGGCCTCCGGCCGAGAGATTGTAGCCCGTTGATCCGGTGGGGGTGGCGATGAGCAGTCCGTCGGCACGGTAGGTGGCCATGACATGGCCGTTGACGGTCGTGTCGGCCGAGATCATGGAGGCAATATCTTTCTTCAGTATAGCAATCTCGTTGAGCGCAAACAGGCGCAGGGTGCAGAACCCGTCGCTTGCCACTTCGAGCATCACCCTCTCCTCGATCTCATATCGGCGCCCCGTGATGATCTCTGCGAGCAACCCGGGATTGGAAAGCCGTGCGGCGGCGAGATAGCCCAGATGCCCGGTGTTGATGCCCATTATCGGCACTCCGGCGGGGGCCGCGATGCGGGCGGTGCGGAGGACTGTGCCGTCGCCGCCGAAGCTGAGCGCAAGATCTATCTGCGGCGGCAGAGGGTCAGGCAGATTGGCGTGGGGAGGCAGGGGGAAATGCCGCAGAAGATATGCTCCGAACTCGCGCTCGAAGGCAAAAGTGACTCCGGGGCATCCGGCGAGGATGTCGATCAGTTGGCGTATGGCTTCGAGGTGCGGCTGTTGATATTCGTTGCCGAAAACTGCTATGCGCACGGTGATGCTGGCGTATTAGCGGTGGAAAAATATTGAGATTTAGACCTCAAGATGCCTTATGAGCTCGCGGATGCGCCCTAACGCGCGCTCACCGGCCATATCGGCCATCGGGGAGCGGGTGTCGACAACATCATATCCGTAGCGCGACAGCGACCTGGCCACGGCGCTCGGATCGCGGCGACCTATGCGTATCTCGACAACGACTGATTCGGGATTGCCGTCGGGCGACGGATCGGCGGTGATATTGAGGTTGAGCAGGTGAGTGTCGCAGTCTTCGGCGGCACGGGCGATGACCGACGCGGAATAGTCCGATCGGCGGCATACGAGAGTAAGCTCGCTCGTGTCATCGACCAACGGGAAAAGCCGGGCAGCCGAGTGCCTGAAATCGGTCATCCGGGCGTCTGCTGTGGCTGATGGTGTGGAGAGGGTGTGCGTGGTCATTGATAATTATTTGCCGGAATGGGAAATTCTGACTATTTTTGTGATCCCAAAGGAAAGTGACGTGCAAAATTACACATTTTTCTTTATGTGTACAACGATTGAGCCCCGGGGAGTGTTCCCGTGCCTACAGATGTTTAATCGCAGGTCTGCAATATCCTTTTAACTGAAATGACAAATTTAAGCGTAAATATCAACAAGGTGGCCACACTGCGCAATGCCCGCGGTGAGAATCGCCCGAATGTTGTGGAGTTTGCTCTGCATTGCGAGCAGGTTGGAGCCCAGGGTATCACCGTTCATCCCCGCCCCGATGAGCGGCACATCACCAGGGCCGATGTGTTTGATCTCCGGCCTCTGCTGCGCACTGAGTTCAATATCGAGGGCTATCCATCGCCTGAGTTCATGGATCTCGTGACGAAGGTCAAGCCGGCTCAGGTCACTCTCGTGCCCGATGCCCCCGAGGCCATCACCTCGTCGGCCGGATGGGATGTAATTGCGGCCGCAGACTTCCTTGCCGGCATCATCGACCGTCTGCGCGATGCCGGTATACGCAGCTCGATTTTCGTCGATCCGTCGCCGGAGATGATCAAGGCTGCCGCCAAGGTAGGTGCCGACCGCGTCGAGCTCTATACCAAGCCATACGCCGACCGTTATCCCTCCGACCCCGATGGAGCGGTCGCTCCATACGTTGAGGCGAGCCGCGCGGCCCACAATGCCGGTCTGGGAGTCAATGCCGGTCATGATCTCAACCTCGACAATCTCCAGTTTTTTGCCAGTCAGCTTCCCTATCTCAACGAAGTCTCGATAGGCCATGCCCTGATCTCCGACGCCCTCTATCTCGGCATCGACGAGACCATACGCCGCTATCGCGAGTGCCTTAAACCAGCCATATAATCCCCTATCATCACCACCACACGCTATGCTACAGTCTGTAGAATCTTTCCTTACCGAGGCAACCGACACCGTAGTGTCTGCCGCCTCCGCCGCCGTCACGGCTCCTGCCCCTGCCGCTCTGCCCGTTGCCGAACCTGGAGTGGAGGAGAGCATCTCTCTTTGGGAATTGTGTTTGCAGGGAGGATGGATCATGATACCGCTCGCCCTCCTCAGCATCATCTGCATATATATCTTTGTGGAGCGCTTTCTCGCCATACGCAAGGCGAGCCGTCAGGACCGCACCTTTATGGACCGCATACGCGACTATATCCATCAGGGGGAGCTCGACAGCGCCACACGCCTGTGTGAACGCACCGATACTCCTTCAGGCCGCCTCATAGCCAAGGGCATCAGCCGCATCGGCCGCCCGATGAACGATGTGCTCGTGGCTATCGAGAATACGGGCAACCTTGAGGTTGCTGCTCTCGGAAAGGGTCTTCCCTGGCTGGCCACCACTGCTGCCGGCGCTCCGATGCTCGGCTTCCTCGGCACTGTGATAGGTATGGTGGAGGCATTCTACAATCTTGCATCGGCAGGGTCGTCGGCAAACATCGACATTCTTGCCGGCGGCATCTACGAAGCGCTCGTCACCACAGTGGCCGGTCTGATCGTGGGCATCATAGCGCTCTTTGCCTATAATTATCTCGTGGCCCGCATCAACAGCGTCATGACACGCCTTGAGGGTGAGACGATGGAATTTATGGATCTGCTTAACGAGCCAGCCTGATAGCCATGTCGCTTAAACGCCAATACGATATGACGTCGCTCTTCTCGATGGCCTCGATGACCGACGTGATTTTCCTCCTGCTGATCTTCTTCATGGTGACATCGACTTTCGTGTTTCCCACGGCTCTTGAGATCAATCTTCCGCAGAGCTCGGAGCAGACGGCTATCAAGCCATCGGTCAGGGTGTATATCGACGCTGACCATGCCATGTATGTGTCGTCGCCCGACCTGACCGAACCTCAGCCGGTCGACTCGCTCCCTCAGCTTGTGGGATTTCTGCGGCTCATGGAGCAGCAGGCAGCCGAGGCCGGCGAGGAAAACAATATCGCTATTTATGCCGACGAGAGTGTGACTTACGGACAACTCGTGGAGGTGCTCAATGCGGGGGCGGTCAATGGCCTGAAGATGGTGCTCGCCACCAAACCAGCTCCAACCTCGGCCCTCCCGAAAGAAAACTAAACTCTCAATTTTCCAGACTAAGGCCATGACCGATAACAAGAATAAAGCGACAGCAGCTGTGGCGACGGTGGTGTTCCATGCCGCCATACTCCTTATGCTTATCTGGCTCGGCCTCAGATATACCGGCACACAGACCACCCGCGAGTGGCCGCCGGAGGACACATCCGAGCTGCTGCTCGAAGGCGAATATGTCAAGCTCGGCGACACACCGGTGCCCGTTGCCGATCCAAACACTAATACGGTGGCCGACAACAACCGCCCGGCCGCTCCCCCCGAGGCCGACCAGAGGGAAAACTCGGGCGAGCCCGCCGAGTCGACCCCTCCGGTGCAGACTCAGACCGCCGAGTCACCTGTCAAGGTCAAGGAGGAGCCCGTGCCTGAAAAGACCGGCCCGACACAGGCTGAACTGGAAGCCGAAGCAAAGGCCAGGCGCGAGGCTGAGACCCAGCAGCGCATCAACCAGAGAGTGAGCTTCGGCAAGGGCAATCCCGGTAATGCCGCCGGTACACCCGGATCGCCCGACGGAAATGCGTCGTCGGGAGCCTTGTCGGGTAAGCCCGGTTTCAGCCTTGCAGGCCGCACACTCGAAAAATGGACCGCACCGCGCGGACATCAGACCGGCGTGATAGTGGTCAGCGTCCGTGTGGACCGCGAGGGCAAGGTGATCGAGGCCAAATACCGGTCGGGAAGCGGTGCGATATCGACTGACGGTGCCGCGCGCAGGAGTTGCGAGCAGGCGGCCATGTCGTCGCGTTTCAGTGTCGATGCCAACGCCAGGGCCGAACAGATGGGCACGATAACCTATCGCTTCGAGTGATCACGCAAAGCAACAGCACCGGATCCAGGATATGAGATATGCCAGTTTGATTCTCCCTTGTCTATGTCTGAGTGCTATAACTGTGACCTCATGCCGCAACGCTGATCCGGGCCGCGACGGCTTTTTCGGCCGCAGCATCTCGGTTTCGGCTCGCGATCTGGAATATGTCGACACTGTGAGCCGATGGAACAGATCGCTCCCGATGAGTGATGCTACCGTGAGGATGAAGGTCAACAATATCGGTAATCTCTATAGAGTTTTCAACGACAGCAACTATGTCCATTGGGCTGCTGCCGAGTCGATAGGTGTAGGGCAGCTGTCGGATCTGCGGTCGCACTGGCGGCTGAGAAGGCCGCTGGTCAAGATAACATCGTGTGAAGATTTCTTTGTCGAGCCTCTCTCTCATTCCGTGCCCTATCTGGTGCCGGAGGCGGCTGATGTGATTCATGAGATCGGGCGCCGGTTCTCCGACAGTGTGAAAGCCCGTGGCGGATCGCGCTATCGAGTACGCATCACGAGTGTGACCCGCACTCCCGAGACCATACGGAGGCTGCGGCGCCGTAATGTCAATGCTGTTGACTCGTCGGTGCATCAGCTCGCCACCACTGTCGACATTTCCTACGCACGTTTTATCCCGGACAGCGATAATCCGGTGTCCCGTTCGGTCGACGATCTCAAAGGCGTGCTTGCCGAAGTGCTCGCCGCCATGAGGGATGAGGGTAAGATATATGTTAAATTCGAGCGGAAGCAGCCATGTTTTCATATCACGGCTCGCCCGCAATTGTCAACGCAATCAGATAGGTCATGAGTGGAGAAGATGTAACACGCAGCAAGAGCTGGTGGCGTAAGATACTGAAGGTGCTCCTTGTCATCGTTGTGGCAGTGGTAGTGCTTGTGTCATTGCTGATAGGCGGAGTGGTGATGTATCTGCATCCGGGGCGCCTCACTCCGCTTGTCACCGAGATGGCGAGCCGCTACCTGATAGCGGATGTTAACGCATCCAAGGTAGAGCTGTCGTTCTGGTCCACCTTCCCGAGGGTGAGTGTGCGCATCGATAGCCTGACAGTCGACAGCCATAGTCTCAGGGATCTCAATACTTCGGAGCAGGATCTCCTGCCCGCTGATGCCCGCCGTCTTCTCGAGGTAGGGCGCTTCAGCGGCGCAATCAACGTGTCGGCTCTTTCGGCCGGTAAGATCAGGCTCCACGATGTTGTCATCGAGTCGCCGAGGGTCAATCTCGTCAGGGTGACTGATTCGATAGCCAACTATCTGATTTTTCCGGAGGATAAAGATAAGAGTGAGGATCTCAAGATTCCCGACATAACCATTGACCGCTTTGCCATCACGGGCGATTCGCGCCTGAGCTACTTCTCGCTGCCCGACAGTATCGATGTCAATGGCCGGTTGCTGACCACATTGAGCCACGACGGCAATGGTCAACCTGTCTATTCCGTGGAGCTGAAAGGAGCGGGAGCTGGCAGGATAAGCTCCGGTCTCAGGTTGCCCGAGATGCCATTCGGTATGAACGGCAGGATTGGCTGGAGCGCTGAGGATCCCTATATGCTCACGGCTGAAAACCTGATCGTGAATCTGGATCGGCTCGCCGTGGAGATCGACACACGGTTGGAGTTTGGAGAGGAGGCGCTGAATGTCCACACGCTGAAGATGACTACCAGGGATCTGAAGGTTGCGGATCTGATAGGGATGATACCCGAGGAATTTCGCGGAGAGCTCAGCAGGATTGCCGGCGACATGGATTTTGAGATGACAGCCGAGCTGACTGAGCCCTATCGTCCTGGAATAGACTCTATTCCCTCAGCCCGTGTTGATATCAAGGCCGACGGCGCTCTCGAATATGACCGCCTCCGACTCAGGAATGTCAAGGCGGATCTCACGGTGACTGTCGACGGTAAGAATCCTGATCTGTCGGTTGTCGATATCAGGCGTTTTCTGGCAGTGACCAGAGCCGCCGGCTGCGAGATCAGCGCCACAGTGACCTATCCCTTTACCGATCCGGTTGTCAGAGGACATTTCAAGGGGGGCATAGATCTGTCGCTTCTCCCGAAGCGTCTCACCGATAAGATCAAGGTCGATCTATCGGGCCTTGTGTCGGGCGATGCCGCTTTCGCCTTCAGGATGTCAGATTTCGGCAACTCCCATCTGCATCATGTAAAGGTCGACGGAGAAATGCGTCTCAAAGACCTGATGGTGCATAAGCATGACAATAAGCTCACGGCGTTTGCCACTGCCACTACGTTGAAATTCGGCACCTCGTCATCCCTTGCCCTTCCGGCCGGCACGGTCGATTCGCTCCTTACCGTTTCAGTGGTGTCGGATACCATGTCGTTTAAGTTCGATCATAACAGGACCTATCTCACTGCCACCGGAGTCAGGGCCGGCATAGGGATGAAGAATATCTCCACTACGTCCGACTCCACAAAGGTCAACCCGCTCGGAGGCCGGATCACGGCTTCGAGGGTTGTTCTCCATTCACACCACGATTCGATCACCGTAAGGCTCAGGGATATCTCGTCTCTCGCCACGATAAGGCGCTATATGGGTCATGACCAGATCCCGGAACTGAGTGTCAGTCTGGACGCACCTACAATCCGTTATACCGATCCGGTCAACCGTGCTTCGCTCAACCACAGCCATATCGATTTCGGGCTCCATCTGAGAGTGCGCGATTCATCGTCGGTGGCCCGACGGGCAGCCCGCCGCGATTCGATCAGGGCTCTGCAGGCCACGATGGACAAGGATTCGATCAGGCTTGCCCGGCAGGCGCAGCGACGCGACCGCGCACGGCAGGACTCGGCAATGATTGCCGACGGAGGTGCCATTTATCTTGATGTTGATAAATCGTTTGTGCGCTGGCTCAACCGCCACGAGGCAGCAGGCCGCATCAATACTTCGACAGGAAGGATCATGAGCCGTTACTTCCCTATTGGCTGCCGACTTAAAGGTATGGGCATACGAATGTCGACCGACAGCGTCTGTCTTGACAGTCTTCACCTGAAAGCCGGAAGCACCACCATGACCCTGAGCGGCAAGATCTCCAATATAACCAGGGCCATCGGCTCGGTGCGCTCGCCTCTGATGGCTCGCTTTAAGGTCGACGCCGACACGATAGATATCAACGGTCTGGCCGAGGGTGTCTTTGCGGGCAGTGATTTCTCGCGGGGCAGATCTGTCCACAGGCATATCTCTGACGATGATGATGACGATGCTGTGGCCAGCTCCATGCGTGAAGGGGCAAAGGATGCAGCCAAACGGGCGCTGATTGTCCCGTCAAATCTTGACGCCGAGCTCCAGATCGAGGCCAGAAACGTGCTGTATTCCGATATATGGTTCCAGCGTCTTTCAGGTATGGTGGGGGTTCGCGACGGTGCTGTCAATCTTGACCGCCTGGCCGCTTATACTCCTATAGGATCGATGGATCTGACAGCACTTTATTCGGCTCCCCGCGTCGACAACCTACGCTTTGCGGCCGGCATAGTCATCCGCCGGTTGCAGCTCCACCGCTTCCTGCGTCTGATGCCACAGATTGATTCGCTCATGCCTCTGCTGCGCGATGTCGACGGCACGATAACGGCCGATCTGGCCATGTCGTCGGAGCTCGATTCGCTGCTCGATCTCAAGTTTCACACTCTCGAAGCTGTGATGCGCCTCGAGGGCGACAGTCTGGCACTGAATGACACCGAAACCTTCAGGAAGATAGCGAAATGGCTGATGTTCAAGCATAAGGACCGCTTTGTCGTGGATCACATGGATGTAGCGCTCATGGTGCGCGATTCGCGTCTCGACCTCTTCCCGTTTGTGTTTGATATCGACAGATACCGTATCGGAGTGAGCGGATCAAACGATCTCAAGTTTAATCTCGACTATCATATAGCGGTGCTCAAATCTCCTCTGCCGTTCCGCTTCGGTATCAACATAAAAGGCAGGCCGGGGCATCTGCGTTTCTCGCTCGGGCGAGCCCACTTCAACGAGTACAAGGCCTACTCGCAGCGCGAGCTCACCGACACCACCCGCATCAACCTCATCAAGGAGATCGAGCAGGTGTTCAGGTTCGGTGTGAGCCAGGGTAAGCGCAATCTGCGTCTGGAACGACTGCAACGTCCTGATGCTTCAGAATTTGAGGTGCCCGACACACTCTCGCCCGCCGACTCCCTGCTGTTTATGGAGGCCGGAGTGCTCCCCATGTCGCCCGCTTTCCGCGACAGCACTCTCCTCCAGCCGTAGCCGCTGTAGGCGCCTGCGGTCGGCGAAAAAATTACTAACTTTGAATATTTCTAATGATTATATATGAGATTTGACGAAACCGAACTCTCCGACGATATTCTCGACGCACTGGATGCAATGAGTTTTGATGAATGTACTCCGATTCAGGAACATTCGATCCCGGAGATCCTTGCCGGCCGCGACCTGATCGCGGTTGCCCAGACCGGAACAGGCAAGACCGCCGCATATCTGCTCCCGGTAATAGATATGATTGCCGACGGCCCGGAATCGAAAGCTCCGGTGTGTATCGTCATGGCGCCCACACGCGAACTTGCCCAGCAGATCGACTGCCAGATGGAGGGATTCTCCTATTACATAAACGTGACTTCGGTGGCAGTCTACGGAGGTACCGACGGCAAGACCTTTGCCGCTCAGCAGCGCGGCCTCAAGAACGGAGCCGATGTGGTCATCGCTACTCCCGGCCGCCTGATAGCTCATCTGCAGATGGGATATGTCGATCTCTCGCAGGTAAAATATTTTATTCTTGACGAGGCCGACCGTATGCTCGACATGGGATTCTACGACGACATAATGCAGATCGCCACCAAGCTGCCGGCCGAGCGCCAGACCCTTATGTTTTCGGCCACGATGCCGCCGCGTATCCAGCAGCTTGCCAAGGCTATCCTGAAGCCCGGAGCGGCTGAGGTCAAGATCGCTGTCAGCCGTCCTACCGAAGCCATCGAGCAGAGCGCGTATGTGTGCTATGAGGGTCAGAAGACTCAGATTGTCAAGCATCTCCTGCGCAATGTTGCCTCCAACAGGGTTATTATATTCGCGTCGTCAAAACTCAACGTGAAGGATCTGACCCGCAGTCTTGTGAAGTCGGGCATAAAAGCCGCCGAGATCCACAGCGACCTTGACCAGGAGAAACGCGATGAAGTGATGCTCGCTTTCAGGGCCAACCGCATCGATGTCCTTGTGGCCACCGATATCCTTGCCCGGGGCATCGACATTGACGATATCGCGATGGTGGTGAACTATGAGGTGCCGCGCGAAGCCGAGGATTATGTGCATCGCATCGGGCGTACGGCCCGAGCCGGAGCCGGCGGCAAGGCTGTGACATTGATCAGCCAGAAAGAGCAGTCGAAGTTTGGCCAGATAGAGCGCTTCCTGCGATATGAGGTCAGGAAAGAGGAGCTCCCGGAGGGGCTCGGGGAGGCGCCGGCCTACGAGCCAAAGCGACGTGGACAGGCCGATGGCGGAGGTCGGCGTGGAGCGTCGCGCCGGGGCAATGGCGGCGGAAACGGAAGACGTAACGACCGGCGGCGTTCCGGAGCCGGATCCTCGGCTCACGGCAAGAAGCAGGAAGCCCCTAAAGTGGCGCCAAAGCAGGAGGGGACTCCTGCCGCTTCTGCCCAGACTCCAAATGAGGAGGGCGGGAAGAAAAGCCGCCGCCGCGGACAGCGTCGGTTCAACCGCCGCAAAGGAAACAACAACAAAGGAGAAAACAAATCCGCAGCCGACCCCAATGAGGCTCCGCAGGCTTAGTCAAAAATAATCCTACTACCCATTTCCCGACATGAAAAGAGCCATACTATCCATACTTGCTTCGGCCGCCGTTGCATTGACACTTTCGGCCCGTATGCCCTCGAAATGCAAGATTAACGATGAGAAATGCGACGAGGTCTACGGCGTGGCATTCTATAATCTCGAGAATCTCTTTGACACTATCAATGCTAACGGAACATACGATCTGGAATTCTCGCCCGAAGGAGCCCGCAAATGGAACAGCCGCAAATATTGGTCGAAAGTCAACCGCCTCGCCACTGCTATTGCAGCCATGACGAGCCCGGCTACCCCCACCGGGCCCGCAATAATCGGTGTGGCGGAAGTGGAAAACGAGGGGGTGATGCGTGATCTGGTCAATGCCGCCCCTATCCGTGAGCGGGGCTACCGGATTGTCCACCACGATTCGCCCGACCGTCGTGGCATAGATGTCGGTCTGCTTTATGATCCGGGGGTGTTCACACCGGTCAGCGTCACCAACCATCGTCTGGACATAGGGTTTCCTACCCGCGACCAGATGTGTGTTGTAGGTACTATCGGTGCCGACACCATAGCCGTTATCGTCAATCACTGGCCGTCGCGGCTGGGTGGGCAGGAGCAGTCGTCGAAACACCGCGAGGCCGCTGCAGCCCTGTGCCGCCAGATAGCCGACTCGCTCTGGAGCATCAATCCCAATATAGGCGTGATCATCATGGGCGACCTCAACGATGATCCGCAAGACAGGTCGTGTGCCGAAGTGCTCGACGCGCGCCATGATCCCGACGGGGTGTCATTCCACGGGTTCTACAATCCCTGGTGGGCCACACTGGAGAGCGGTACAGGCACATTGACCTACCGGGGCAACTGGAATCTGTTTGACCAGATCATCGTGAGCGGCAATCTGCTCGGCGATAATCAGCCGTCGGCCGACCGGCTCCACTTCGGTGGTCACAGGATCAACGATTTTGATTTTCTGAAAGCATACGACGGCCACGCCGTGAGCTATCCACTCCGTACATATACCAGAGGGACGTGGATCGACGGATATTCCGACCACTATCCCACGGAAATATTCCTCATCCGCTCTTCGCGGTAAGCCACCACACCCCAATTCTCTCTTATGGCAAAAAAAATTGTGGAAACACCCCTGATGAAGCAATATCAGGAGATGAAGAGCAAGCACCCCGACGCGGTGCTTCTCTTTCGTGTGGGTGACTTCTACGAGACTTTCAGCGACGATGCGATAACGGCCTCCGAGATTCTCGGGATCACGCTCACGCGTCGCGCCAACGGTCAGGCCTCTCACGTTGAGCTGGCGGGATTTCCCCACCATGCCCTCGACACTTATCTGCCCCGACTGGTCAGAGCCGGCAAGCGTGTGGCTATATGCGAGCAGCTCGAAGACCCCAAATTGACCAAGAAACTCGTCAAGCGCGGCATAATAGAGCTCGTCACTCCCGGCACATCGATGAGCGACAATCTGCTGAGTCACCGCGAGAACAATTTTCTGGCGGCTGTCCATCTCAACTCCAAACGCGACTCCATCGGGGTGGCGTTTCTCGATCTGTCGACCGGCGAGTTTCTCACAGCCGAGGGCAAAGGTGAGTATATCGACAAGCTGCTTGCCAATTTCTCGCCCAAGGAGATCCTTGTAGAGAGAGGGCGGAAAAAGGATTTCGCAGAGATCGTGTCCGGAAGCTATCTCCTCTTTGAGATGGACGACTGGGTGTTTACCTCGCAGTCGGCCCGCGATCGTCTGCTCCGCCACTTCGAGACAGCTACTCTCAAGGGCTTCGGTGTTGACAATCTTGAGGATGCGGTGATAGCATCCGGTGCCATACTGCATTATCTTGATCTGACCCAACATACGGAGACGCGCCATATAGTGAGTCTGCGGAGGATAGAGGAGGAACGGTATGTGAGGCTCGACAAGTTTACGATCCGCAACCTGGAGCTTATCGATAGCAACGGCGAGGGAGGTAAGAGCCTGCTCGGGGTGATCGACAAGACTGTCAGCCCGATGGGAGCCCGTCTGCTGCGCCGTTGGCTGTTGTTTCCGCTGCGTGATCCTGCCGCCATAAACCGCCGCCTCGATGTGGTGGAACATTTCTTTCGCGATCCCGACAGCCGCGATAATCTGAGGATGCTACTGCAGGCTGCCGGAGATATGGAGCGCCTTGCCGGCAAGGCCGCTACTCGCCGCATCACGCCCCGCGAGGTGGCACAGCTCCGCGAGAGCCTCCGTGTCATCGCTCCTGTCAAGGAGATCTGCGCCTCGGCCGAGCTCGATCCGCTGTCGGCACTGGCCGAGCAACTCAATCCATGTCTGTCGCTCATCGATCGCATCGGGCGCGAGCTGGCTCCCGACCCTCCGGTCGCTCTTGGCAAGGGCAATGTGATTGCCACCGGAGTGTCGGCTGAGCTCGATGAGCTCAGGCAGATAGCGTTTTCGGGCAAGGACTATCTGATGCAGATTCAGGCAAGAGAGATCGAGGCCACAGGAATCTCCTCGCTCAAGATCGGATTCAACAATGTCTTCGGCTATTATATCGAGGTGACCAATACGCACAAGGACAAGGTGCCCCCCGAGTGGGTGCGCAAGCAGACTCTTGTCAATGCCGAGCGTTATATCACTCAGGAGCTGAAAGAGTATGAGGAGAAGATAGTTACCGCTCAGGACAGGATTGCCCCTCTCGAAGCCGAGCTTTTCGGTCGTCTCGTAGCCGCAATAGCCGATTATGTCCCGGCTATCATGCTCGATGCGTCGATCATCGCTCGTCTTGACTGTCTGGCAGCGTTTACCGTTGTGGCGATGGAAAACCGCTATTCACGCCCCGTTGTCGATGACTCGCTGGTGCTCTCGCTCCGTGAGGCGCGTCATCCCGTGATAGAGCGTCAGCTGCCTCCGGGCGAGCCGTATATAGCCAATTCGGTCGAGCTTGATCCCGACCGTACCCAGATCATGATGATCACGGGGCCTAATATGTCGGGTAAGAGCGCTTTGCTCCGCCAGACGGCTATCAATGTCCTTTTGGCACAGATAGGATGTTTTGTGGCTGCCGAGAGCGCCCGGATCGGAGTGGTCGATAAGATATTTACCCGTGTGGGCGCGTCCGACAATATCTCGCAGGGCGAATCGACATTCATGGTCGAGATGACCGAAGCAGCTTCCATCCTCAACGGTCTCAGCCGCCGGTCACTGATCCTGTTTGACGAGCTGGGCCGAGGCACCTCAACCTACGACGGCATCTCCATAGCCTGGGCGATAGTGGAATATCTGCATGAGGGGGACGGATCTCAGGATGCCCCTCGCCCCAAGACCCTTTTTGCAACCCACTACCATGAGCTCAACGAGATGGAGCGCACCTACGAGCGGGTTGTCAACTTCAATGTCTCGGTAAAGGAGATCGACGGCAAAGTGGTGTTTCTGCGCCGGCTCGCACGAGGAGGATCGGAGCATAGTTTCGGTATCCATGTGGCACGGCTCGCCGGCATGCCGCGATCCATAGTGGAGCGGGCCGACGAGGTTCTCGCCCGGCTCGAGGAGAGTTCGCGCGGAGGCGGGGGATCCGGCGCTGCGTCGTCGCCGGTCACTGCGGCGATCACTCCTCCTGCTTCCGGTGGCGGCTATCAGCTGTCGCTGTTCCAGCTCGACGATCCTGTGCTCGCTCAGATACGCGACGAGATACTTCATGTGGATATCAACAATCTTACTCCAATTGCAGCCCTGACCAAGCTGAATGAGATAAAGAGCATAATAACCGGAAAAGATGAATGACACTCCTTTCAAGGCCACAGAGGCCGACGACCGGCGCTTTATGAAAATGGCCCTTGCCGAGGCAGCCCATGCGGCTGAGCTGGGCGAGGTCCCGATCGGTGCGGTGGTTGTGGGGCCGCGTGGCACAGTGGTGGGACGCGGACACAATCTGACCGAAACCCTTTCTGATGTCACCGCTCACGCCGAGATGCAGGCCATAACCGCATCTGCCGAGACCCTCGGCGGGAAATATCTCTCGGGCTGCACACTTTATGTGACGGTGGAGCCATGCCTGATGTGTGCGGGCGCGATTGCCTGGGCGCAGGTGAGCCGCATAGTGATCGGGGCGCCTGATCCCAAACGGGGATATTCCGCCTATACCTCGTCGCCATTCCATCCGCGTGCCACGGTCACAACCGGTGTCCTTGCCGACGAGTGCTCGGCCCTTGTCACCTCCTTCTTCCGTTCCCTCCGT
>CAYWWE010000001.1:0-55817 GCA_964461785.1 uncultured Bacteroides sp. | reverse complement strand
TGTCCTTGCCGACGAGTGCTCGGCCCTTGTCACCTCCTTCTTCCGTTCCCTCCGTAAATAATTGTCTTATAGAGCTACTCCCCCGCAGACCGATTAATCGTTCTGCGGGGGAGCAATGCTTATAGGGCGGATCCGGGTGACGATTACCAGATGATCACGCGCTCCTCTACGGGGCGGTACATGGGCTGGCCTTCGGTGATCTCGAATGCCTGGAAGAACGGCTCGAGATTGCGGAGAGTAACATTCACGCGGTTTTTACCGATAGAGTGCACGTCGCCCTGTGTGCGCGAGCGGATCTCGGCTTCGCGGATGTTCTGGGCCCAGAGGTTGGCATAGTTCATATAGAACACCTGGATCGGCGAGAGACCTTCGATTGTCTCGGTGGTCACGTCGACACCTTTCTTTTTCTGAGCGTTGAGGAAGGCTGTCATGGCAACGCGGAGACCGCCCTGATCAGCAATATTCTCGCCGAGGGTGTAAGTGCCGTTGGCATGGAGGCCGGGAAGCACTTCTACGGAATCAAACTGAGCCACGAGCTGATCGGTGAGGGCCTTGAATGCCTCAGCATCAGCAGATGTCCACCAGTCGGTCATATTGCCGTTGGCGTCGAAATGACGGCCCTGATCGTCGAAGCCGTGGGTCATTTCATGACCGATCACCACGCCGATGCCGCCATAGTTTTCAGCATCCGACGACTGAGGATCGAAGAAGGGAGCCTGAAGGATCGCGGCCGGGAACACGATTTCGTTGGCCATCGGATTATAGTAGGCGTTGACCGTCTGGGGTGTCATGCCCCACTCAGTGCGGTCAACGGGTTTGCCCCACTTGGAATAAGTGTCGCGCTGATGCCACATCGACACCTCATGCATATTCTCGTAGTAGCTCTTCTCGGGATCGATCTCCATTGTGGTGTAGTCTTTCCACTTGTCGGGATAGCCGATCTTCACGGTAAAGGCCTTGAGCTTCTCCTGGGCGCGGGTCTTGGTGGTGTCGCTCATCCATGTGAGAGAGTCGATATGCTGCGAAAGGGCTTCGCGGAGATTCTCTACCAGTCCGATCATGTATTCCTTGGACGAGGCGGGGAAATATTTCTCCACATAGAGCTGACCGACAGCCTCTCCCATAGCACCCTCGGTAGCGCTGAGGGCGCGTTTCCAGCGGGGACGCTGCTCCTGGACTCCACTGTAGACCTTGTTGAACTCAAACGAGGCATCGCTGAACGAGTCAGAGAGGTAGGGAGCGGCTCCCGACACATATTTCCAGATATAGTAGTCTTTCTTCTCGCGGTCAGAGAGCTGTGCCATCTGGAGATTGGCGCGGTTCAGAGCCTTGGGATCGGTGACGATCACGGTGTCGGGGCTCTCTATTCCCATTGTCTCGATGAAGAAACGGTCCCAGGGGAGGGCGGGATAGTCGGCCTTGAGCTGTGAGAAGGTGCGGGGATTGTACATGGCCTGTATATCGCGGCTTTCCTCGCGGGTCTTGGCATCGACGGCCTGCTCGGTCTCGATCTTCATCACGGTGTTCATGATGCGCGAGGCAGTGGCTTCATCGTAACCGGCATTGGCGAGCTGGGCGAGGATGAGTTTCTTGTAGGCCTCGCGGACGGCGGTGTTGCGCTCGTCGTCGGCAAGATAATAGTCGCGGTCGCGCAGACCCATGCTTCCGCCGCCCACATACATGGCATATTCATTTGAATTGACCATGTTTTCCATCGGGCCGCCGCCGAAGAACGGACTTGCATAGTTGGTGTGGATCCAGAGGAACAGGTCGGTCATGGAATCGGTCGGTGTTGCCTCGATACGAGCCAGATCGGCCTGAATGGGAGCGGCGCCTTCATTGTTGCGGCGCACTGAGTCCATTGCCTGATTGTAGATAGTCGATACCTTAAACGCAACAGTGCCGGGCTCGGGATTGGTGTCGGCGAGACCTGTCACGATATCTTTTACGCGGTTTTCCGACAGATCGCTGAGGACGTTGAACTGACCGTAGCGCGAATATTCGGGGGTCAGGGGATGTGCTTTCTGCCAGCCTTCGGTGACATATTCGTAGAAGTCAGTGCCGGCAGGGATGGTGTCGCTCAGCAGCGACACATCGAGACTCTTGAGACCCTCTTTCTGAGAGGATGCGCAGGAGCCGAGGCTGAGAGCTGTGGCTGTGGCCATAGCAATGATTGATAGATTCTTCTGCATATTTATAGTTAGGGATTATTCGGTCAGTCGGCTGAACGAAACGCCGTGTAGACGGTGCAAGCTCCGAAAGTGAGGGGAGTGTACTTGCCGTCGGTCCAGCCGTTTGCCTCAATGAGGGCTACCATGTCGGCACCTTGGGGAACAGCGGCGATGCTCTCGGGGAGGTAGGAGTAGGCGCGCGAATCATGCGACACGAGGCGCCCTACGGCTGGAATCAGTGTGCGGGTGTAGAGGCGGTAGAGCGGGCCGGTGATGACGCCTCGGGGGGTGGAGAGCTCGATGACACAGAGCATTCCGCCCTGACGGGTCACACGGGCCATCTCGCGGTAACCGGCAGCGAGATCAGCGAAGTTGCGGACGCCGAAGGCTGCCGTCACGCAATCCATCTCTCCGTCGGCAAACGGAAGGTCCAGACAGTCGGCCAGCTCCAGACGGATATCCCGCGAGGCACCAGCGTCCGCAACCTTCCTCCGTCCCACCTCGATCATTCCTTCGGATAGATCGACGCCGATGATGCCTCCGGAGGGATGAAGCCGCCGTTGCATATCGAGCGCGAGATCGGCCGTGCCGGTAGCGACATCGAGGATGCGCTGAGGGTGGTGTGGAGCGATCATCTTAATGGCTTTGCTGCGCCACAAGCGGTCGATCCCAAGAGTCATGGCGCGGTTCATGAAGTCGTAGGCGGGCGCGATGTTGTCAAACATCGCGCGCACCTGCACTTCCTTGCCCCGGCCGTCGCCGTATGGGCTTATGCGCTGACATCCCGGCTCGCCGGCCGATGATGTGCTCTCGCTCATAGGCTGATGTTGTGGAGGCAGTCCATCACGTTGACTGCAATGCGGTCGGTAAGATTGCTCTCGTCGCCTTTGACAAACGGGCGACCCGTGATGTGCTCATAGAGCTCGATATAGCGTTCGGTGACGCTGTTGATGAAATCGTCGGTCATCTCGGGCACCTGCTGTCCTTCGCGACCCATGAAGCCGTGGTCGATGAGCCACTGGCGCACAAACTCTTTTGAGAGCTGACGCTGAGGTTCGCCCTTGGCCAGACGCTCCTCATAACCGTCGGCATAGAAGTAGCGTGATGAGTCGGGAGTGTGGATCTCGTCGATGAGATACACCTTGCCGTCGCGCTTGCCGAACTCATATTTGGTGTCGACGAGGATGAGCCCCTTCTCGGCGGCCATCTCGGTGCCGCGGCTGAAGAGCTTGAGAGCGTAATCCTCCATCGTGTTGTAGTCTTCTTCACTCACGAGACCCCGGGCGATGATTTCCTCGCGGGAGATGTTTTCGTCGTGGCCTTCGTCGGCTTTGGTGGTAGGGGTGACGATGGGGTGGGGGAGACGCTCGTTTTCGCGCAGCCCGTCGGGGAGTTTGACGCCGCAGATCTCGCGGGCTCCAGCCGAGTATTCGCGCCAAGCGCTGCCGGCAATGTAGCCGCGCACGATCATCTCAACCTTGAAGCCCTCGCAACGCATCCCGACGGTGACCATCGGATCAGGCACGGCAAGCATCCAGTTGGGAACGATATCGGCTGTCGATTCGAGGAAGTAGGCGGCTATCTGGTTGAGCACCTGCCCTTTGTAAGGGATGCCCTTGGGGAGAATAACATCGAAGGCCGAGATGCGGTCGGTGGCTATCATGGCGAGTGTGTCGTCGTTGATAGTGTAAACATCGCGGACTTTGCCGTGGTACACAGCTGTCTGTCCGGGGAAATGGAAGTCGGTATTAACCAGTGTAGTAGCCATTTTGTGGTGTCTAATATGTGGGTTGGATGGCGTAGTAACGCCTTATGACCTGCAAAATTACTCAAAATGCGCCATATATCGTATTTTATTCGCTTTATTCTTGCACCGACGCACCAAAAACTGTAACTTAGCCGTCGGCTTTGACCCCTTATTACCCAATCTCACCTTTTCCGACAATGAATTCTCACCGATATTTAGTGATAATGTGCGGCGGCATCGGCAGCCGTTTCTGGCCCTATAGCCGTGCTGACAAGCCCAAGCAGTTTATTGACTTTTTCGGCACAGGACGCTCCCTGCTCCAGATGTGCTATGACCGTGTGCTGCCTCTGGTCAGGAAGGAAAATGTCATTGTGGTGACCAACGAGGCCTACCGGTCGCTGGTCGAGGAGCAGCTGCCTGATATTAAACCGGAGAATATCCTGCTTGAGCCCGAGCGTCGCAACACGGCTCCATGCATTGCCTGGGCGGCTCATCATATTCAGGCACTTGACCCTGAGGCCTCGATGATAGTGGCTCCGAGCGATCATGTCATTACCCGTGAAAAAGTATTCGAGGAGTGTGTGGCCCGCGGATTTGATTTCGTTGAGAAATATCCTGCATTACTTACTTTAGGGATAAAGCCCACCCGCCCCGAGACAGGCTACGGCTATATCCAGATAGGAGATGAGAAGTCTGATGGCATACTGAAAGTAAAGACTTTCACCGAAAAGCCTGATCTTGAGCTCGCCAAAGTGTTTGTCGACTCGGGCGAATTTTTCTGGAACTCAGGGATATTCCTCTGGCGCGCTTCGGCTATACTTGAAGCTATGGAGACATACGCTCCCGATCTGGCGGGAGTGTTTGATGCCGGTGCAACGGAATTCGGCACCCCCGGGGAGACTGCTTTTATCAAGGAGGCATTCCCATCGTGTCCGAGCATATCGATAGATTATTCGGTAATGGAAAAAGCCGACAATGTATATGTTGAGTGTGTTGACTTCGGGTGGAGCGATCTCGGCACCTGGAGTGTGCTTTACGACCACTCGCCCAAGAACGAAGCAGGCAATGTGGCCTGGAACTGCAATATCATGGATGCCGGTACGGAAGGATGCCTGATAGCTGTATCGGATCCGGGCAAGCTCGTGGTGGTCAACGGCCTGAAGGATTATATCGTTGCCGATTCGGACGATGTGCTGCTTATTCATCCCAAGGGTGAGGAGCAACGCATCCGCCAGCTTGTCAATGATGTTGAGGCACGTTATTCAGGCAAATATCTCTGACACGTTCAGTTAAAATTGCTTTACGGAACGGTATATTTTGAGACCCGGGAGCACGATATGGCGAAAAATGGCTATATTTGCAGATTATAAATGGAGGACGATGGTGCCGTCGTGAAGCGGCATACGTTGGTTTTATCCTGTCAATCTATCGAATGAATAATCGCAGCTCTCTCATACTCATATTTTTAACCTTGCTCGCACTGTCGGCGCAAGCCGGCGTCCCCGACAAGCTCAGCAGCGGTGCCTGGACATATATGCTCAGGCACGAGGCCACGGCAATGAGCCGCGGCGCATCTCCTGTCGACACCGTTCTCGCAACAGTAGAGACCGATTCATACACAGCGCTCGACTCCCTGCGTGCTTCGGGAGTGTATATTGTAGAGACCATCGGAAACTTTGCGGTTGTGAGGATCCCTTTGCAGGAACTGGATCGCGCCGCTTCGCTCAGCGGAGTGCTCAACATTGATTTCGGTTCGGAGGCTCAGCCGCTTCTCGACACTGCACGCCGAAGGGCCAATGTCGATGCTGTCCATCGGGGCGAGGGTCTCGGCAACCGTTACACGGGAAAGGGTGTGTCGGTCGGTATTGTCGATACGGGCCTGGATCCTCTGCATCCGTCATTCCGTGACGAAGACGGCTCCCCGAGAGTCGATATGTATACATATATAACTGACGGCGGCTCCATACGTGCCATGTATGAGGAATCGGAGATGGCGCAGGCGCAGACCGACAAACGCACCGCTACTCACGGCACCCATGTGGCCGGTATTGCAGCTGGTAGCCGCGTAGATGATGCAATAGTCCCTCTCTATCATTATAACAACGACGGATCTTACAAAATCGAATCAGTAGGGGAGGGCGAGCTGCCGTTCTACGGTGTGGCGCCGGAGGCTGACATAATGCTCGCAGGCGGAAGTGTCCAGACCTCACATCTGCTCACCTCGGTCAGGTCGCAGATCAGGAGAGCTGAAGCAAAGGGTCAGCCTGCGGTGATCAATCTAAGCCTCGGCCTCAATACCGGTCCTCACGATGGCACGAGCACCTTCAGCCGTGCGCTCGACGAGCTCGGCAAGGAAGCCATAATCGTTATCTCGGCCGGCAATGAGGGTGATAAGAAAGTCAACGTCATGCACACGGCCAAGACGGGCGATGTCACCTTGCGCACATTCCTTGATGTAAAGAAATTCAAGTCGTCGGATAAACTTTCGCAGCACACGCTGGAATTCAGGTCTGACGACCCCGATAAACCGCTTTCGGCAAATATAATAGGCTATAATAAGACCACCGGAAACAATGCATTTACTATACCGGTGACAGTAAGCAAGGACGACGATCTTCAGGCCGGAACATTCTATCTGGTGTCATCCGGTAATATGACCGTTCTGAAACGTTACTTCGAGTGTGAGAAGCTGGGTGGTGTGGTCAGGACGGCTACCGAAAACGGCAACCGTATCGTGATGATCTATATCGACGGTCTCTATCCGCTCGAATCCAACAGCGACGTCCTGTTTGGCTTTGAGGTGACCGCCCAGCCGGGCGTGACAATAACAGGTTACACATCTTCAGGTGCGACATTCACCAACGAAGGTGTGACCGGATTTACCGACGGATGCGCGGATATGTCGATCAGCGATATGGCTACCGGAAAGAATGTCATCTCTGTGGGTTCTTACAATAGCAGCCGTCTGTTCCCGGCGCTTGAGGAGAAGGCCTTCTACGGATATGACGAGAAGACCATGCCGGAGCTCGTGCCATCTGATTTCACATCCTACGGCCTGTATCCCGACGGCTCCACACTGCCTCATGTGTCGGCTCCCGGAGCGCTGGTAGTTTCATCGCTCAGCCGTTACTATACAGCAAACGGCGGTGAGAAAGACCTCTATAGCGCAAGGATCGAAGATCCAGACGGCGGCCCGACCGCCTACTACCGCTATATGCAGGGCACATCTATGGCTTCTCCATTCGTGACAGGCACCATAGCCCTGTGGCTGGAGGCCGATCCCACACTTACGGTGGACGATGTCAAGGAGATCATCCGCAAGACCTCGATCAAGGACGATATCTATAATCGTCCCGGAAATGCTGCCAGAATGGGCGCGGGCCGCATCGACGCATTGGCCGGACTTAAGGAAGTCCTGCTTCGCAAATATGGTTCCGGCATCTCTGATGTCAGCGCGGATCTCTCCGCCGACGACGCTCTCCTCACCTTTGAGTCGGGGATCCTGAAAGCCTTTATGCCCGGAGCAGCCTCGGTTAACGTAAGGGTAGTCGCTCCGTCGGGCGTTCAGGTCCGTGAAACCTCGGCCGGAGGTAGTGAGGCAACCATCGATCTCTCATCTCTTGCAAAAGGAATATATATAGTCAGTGCCACCGACGGACACCGGAGCGTGTCGAGAAAAGTGGCAGTCCGATAATGTTTGACACTAATCAGTTACTATAGCAATGAATTGGTTTGAATGTAAAGTGCGCTACGACAAGATGGTCGAGCAGGGAATAGTCAAGAAAGTCACCGAGTCTTTCCTGGTCGACGCTCTCTCTTTTACCGAAGCCGAAGCCCGTATCATCGAGGAACAGACCCCTTTTATTTCGGGTGAATTTTCGGTGAGCGCCGTCAAGCGCACAAAGATCTCCGAGATATTCCGCGACGACAGAGCCGACAAATGGTATCTCGCAAAGGTAGCATTCATCACCATCGACGAAAAGACTGCGTCGGAGAAACGCGCCATCAGCCAGATACTCGTGGCCGGCAGCAGTTTTGACGGTGCGTATGATAATTTCAAGGACGGGATGAAGGGTGTCATGGGCGACTTCGATCTGGTTTCGCTCACCGAGACTCCGCTTCTCGACGTCTATTCACGCGAATATAAATCTCAGGAAGAAAAGGATAAGGCTGGAGCATGAGCATAGCAGGGCGTCTAAAAGCGGTTCGCGACTCTATACCCGAGGGTGTGGAGCTCGTGGCTGTGTCGAAATTCCATCCTGTCGACGCTATCCGTGAGGCATACGCCGAGGGGCAGCGCCTGTTTGGTGAGAGCCGTGCCGCCGAGTTGGCCGAAAAAGCGTCCCTGCTTCCGGATGATATCGTGTGGCATTTCATAGGCCATTTGCAGACCAACAAGGTGCGGCAGGTGGTGGGCTCGGCAAGCGTAATCCAGAGCATTGACTCGGAACGCCTGCTGCGTGCAGTCGATGCCGAGGCTGCAAAGCAGGGACGCCATATCGACGTGCTCCTACAGCTCCATGTGGCAGCTGAAGAGACCAAATTCGGGCTTACGCCTGATGAAACATTCGACCTTGCAGAGAGGGTTGCGCCGGAACTGAAAGCCGTTACCGTCGCCGGGGTGATGGGCATGGCCTCGAATACTCCCGACGATCCTGCCCGCATTGCCTCCGACTTCGAGGCTATACGCGCCACATTCGATCGCCTTGCCGCCGGTCCTATGGCCGGGAATCCCCGATTTACGGTCTGCTCCATGGGTATGAGCGACGACCGCGATGCAGCTATCGCCGCCGGGTCGACAATGGTCAGGGTGGGCAGCGATATCTTCGGGCCCCGTGAATACTGACCGTTCCTCCTCCCCCTCCGTGCCAAATCATGTAAGTGAAATAATCAATATCTATAAACCAAATAAACCAAGTCTATTATCATGAGTCAGCAAGCCAAACAATGGGGTGCGATCATTGTGATGATCGCGCTGTTTGCCATGATCGCGTTCGTGACAAACCTCTGTACGCCTATGGCCACCATTATCAAGAGCCAGGGTGAGATCTCCAACGTACTTGCCCAGATCGGCAACTACGGTAACTTCGTGGCATATCTCGTTATGGGTATTCCCGCCGGTATGCTTATCGCCAAATTCGGCTACAAGAAGACCGCTCTTATCGGTCTTGCAATCGGCGCTGCCGGTATCCTGATCCAGTGGGTCAGCGGCCTCATGGACGCACAGGCCAATCTCGGCGGTGTGTTTGCCGTTTATCTTATCGGTGCTTTCATCGCCGGTCTCTGCATGTGTATCCTCAACTGTGTTGTCAACCCCATGCTCAACATTCTCGGTGGAGGCGGCAACGAGGGTAACAAGCTCATCCAGCTCGGCGGCGTGTTCAACTCATCGGCAGCCGTTGCCTGCTACATCCTCATGGGCGCCCTCATCGGCGATGTGACCAAGGCCAAGATTGCCGACGCCACTCCCGCTCTCATGATCGCCCTCGCCATCTTTGTCATCGCGTTTATCGTGATCTGCTTCACCCGCATCGAGGAGCCCAAGCAGGCCCCTGTCGAAGTGAGCCTTATCAAGGGTGCCCTCTCTTACCGTCACTTCGCTCTCGGTGCCCTCGCTATCTTCCTTTACATGGGCATCGAGGTAGGTGTGCCCAACTACTCTCAGCAGCTCCTTATCGGCGAAGGTATCCCCGCCGGCACCGTGGGTCTCATCATCGCCGTTTACTGGTTCATGATGCTCATAGGCCGCTTCGTGGGCGCTTCGATCGGCTCCAAGATCTCGGCCCGCGCCATGATCGTGTCGGTGAGCTGCGCCACTATCGCCCTCGTGCTCTTCGGCATGTTTGCTCCCGATTCAGTCCGCGTCAACTTCCCCGGTGTTGACTGGGGCAATCTCTCCATCATCTGGCAAGAGATTCCTCTGGGCATCTTTGCCTTCCTTCTCGTCGGCCTCTGCACTTCGGTCATGTGGGGCGCCATCTTCAACATGGCTGTAGAGGGTCTGGGCAAGTACACCGCTATCGCTTCCGGTATCTTCATGACCATGGTATTCGGTTGCGCAGTGATGCTCGCCATCCAGGGTGCCGTTGCTGATGCTGTTGGCTACTACAACTCGTTCTGGGTAGTCGTTGCCTGTGCCGCTTATCTCCTGTTCTATGCCCTCATCGGTTCGCGTGTCACCCACAAGCCCACTCTTGCCGAGAAAGAGGCTGCCAGCCAGATCTTCGACGCTATCTAAAGCTATAGTCAGCTAACTTATAGCATAAGTCTACTCAGCCATCTGATCCGGAGCCGATCCGGTCAGATGGCTGTTTAGATTTTTTACGTCTAATAATAAGGATTAAACAAAAAATGCGTACCTTTGCAGCCGATAAATAAGCAAATAAAGATAAAACGCAATCAGAATCCAGATGAAAATGAATCGCATTCTCTCCTTTGCAGCAGCTGCTGTAATGGTTGTAATGGCCGCAAGTTGCGGCGGCGACAAGCAGACAGAATCGGAAGATAACAGCGTCATAACCCTTGAGGAAGCCGAGGCTATCTTCTCGTCGGAGCTTCAGGATGCCGACACCACTCAGGTGCTTGAGCTCGGCAATCTCTTTATGGAGACAATGAAGGAGGGCAAGATTGATGAAGCTCTCGATATGCTCTATACCCGTAATATGAACGACTCTGTGGGTGGTGTGCGCAAGCTCAACGAAAGCGAGCGTGCAAGCCTCAAGAACAGATTCGAGACATTCCCCGTGGTGAGCTACGAGCTGCTCCACTACGACTTCTCGATCCCCTCGCTCAATGACCTTAAGTATTCATACGTCTACCGGCCCAACTCGACCACCGGTAAGCTCAACCTTATGTTCAACCCCACCAAGCGCGACGGTCAGTGGTATCTCATGCTCAAGCAGCCCGACCAGCCCGCAAAGGATGCCGAAAACGCCCTTCCCTCTTCTGCCGGTATCCAGATGCCCACCAAGGAGTGATCCTTGGGGTCTGAACTGATCCCCCTTTAGCGCCGCTCATTCAGGATAATTTCTGAGAGCGGCGCTTTTTGTGTGAAAATATTTGGGAGGAGAGAAAAAAGCAGTACCTTTGCAGTGTTGTACAACTCTGCAACACCTATTCCCCCTTCTATTGATCATCATGAACATACTGGAAGTAGATCGCGTAAGCAAACAATATTCCGGCCATAAGGCACTTGACGAGGTTTCGCTCAGTGTGCCCGAGGGGTCGGTCTACGGTCTGCTGGGTCCGAACGGAGCCGGCAAGACCACTCTTATCCGCATCATCAATCATATCACGGCGCCGGATTCAGGCCGCGTGATATTTGACGGGCATCCGTTGAGCGAGAGCGACATGGCCCGAATCGGCTATCTGCCCGAGGAGCGTGGCCTCTATAAGAAGATGACTGTAGGCGAGCAAGCCATATTTTTTGCCCGTCTCAAAGGGCTCAGTCGTGCCGATGCCATCCGTGAGCTGCGCCGGTGGTTTGAGAGATTCGGAATTCTCGACTGGTGGGGCCGCAAGGTGGAGGAGCTCTCCAAGGGCATGGCGCAGAAGGTGCAGTTTATCGTCACGGTGCTCCACAGGCCGCGGCTACTGATCTTCGACGAGCCGTTTTCGGGCTTTGACCCTATTAACGCCAATCTGTTGCGCGACGAGATACTGCGTCTGCGCGACGAGGGATCCACGGTGATCTTCTCCACCCACAACATGGCTTCCGTTGAGGAGATCTGCGATCATATCACTCTGATCAACCGGTCGCACAATATCCTTTCGGGGCGTGTCGATGAGTTGCGGCGCGCCTGGGCCGACGGCCATTATGTGATCACCTATAGCGATCTTGATCCGGTGGCTATGATGGAGATTCTCGCGCCGATGGCCGGGTCGTTCAGCCCGTCGACCGATTCGCGTGGCCGCAATGTGCTCGATCTGCGTCTCGCTCCCGATGCCACACTGCGCGATCTGATCTCGCGGGCCAACGAGTCGGCCACACTCCACTCCGTCAACGAGGCCGTCGCTTCAATGAACGACATCTTCATCTCGGCCGTCAAGGAGAGCGACCCTAATTCACTTCTGTAATCATAACCAACCACTCACTCATCTTACGCGAAATGTCGAAAGTATCTATCATAATAGGACGCGAATATATGGAGCGCGTCAAGAAAAAGAGCTTCATCATCACCACAATCCTGATGCCGCTCTTTATGGTGCTCATGATGTCGATCCCGGCCCTCATTGCCTTTATGGGGGGCACCGAGACCCGCACCATCACCGTGATCGATCCTGACGGGATCGTCTCGCCCAAGCTCGAAAACAGCAGCTCCGTCCAGTATGTCATTGCCCCGCACGCCAGCGACTCAGTGAATATCACCGAAGGATCCACCATGCTCATCATTCCGACAGGACTTATCGAGAAAGATCAGCCACTGAAACTGATAGCCGGCGAGGCCGCATCGATGATGATGGAGTCGGAAATAAGCTCGCAGATCGAGAAGATTGTGGAGGCCGAGCGAATGAAGAATTACGATATTGACGTGGAGAGCATAATGAACGCCGTGAAAGCCGACCTGAGTGTCAATACCACGCGCACCGACCGCGAAAACACCACATCGTCGACCCTGAGCTATGTCCTCGGCTTCATCCTTACCTTCCTTCTCTATATGATCCTCCTGCTCTATGGCCAGATGGTCATGACCTCGATAATAGAGGAGAAGAACAACCGTGTGCTCGAGATCATAGTCTCATCGGTCAAGCCGACGCGCCTTATGCTCGGCAAGATCTGCGGCATAGGTCTTGTAGCTGTCACTCAGATCGTGATATGGGCCGTCCTCATCGTTGTATTGTCGGCCTTTGTCATGCCGCTGATGCTTCCCGCCGAAGTAGCTTCTGATATCAGCGCCATAAGTCAGGGCGCCACCGGGCCGGCACAGTCCAATCTTGACTCCGATCTGCTCGCGGCCCTCGCGATTGTGGCTGATCCCATGTATCTGCTCGGACTATTCACTATCCTCCTGCTCTTTCTGATCGGCGGATTCCTGCTCTATTCAGCTGTGTTTGCAGCGATAGGCTCGGCCGTTGATAATGTGCAGGATGCCTCTCAGCTCCAGACCGTGGCCGTGCTGCCCATTATCCTCGGTATAGTTTTCGGCATGATGGCCGCAAACGAACCGGCCTCTTCCATCGCCGTGTGGACCTCGATCATCCCTTTCACCTCGCCTATGGTGATGATGGCGCGCATACCCTACGGTATCCCTGCATGGCAGATCGTGGTGTCGCTCGTGGTGCTGTTCGCCACCTTCCTCGGATGCGTGTGGATGGCGGCCAAGATTTACAGGGTCGGCATTTTCATGTATGGCAAGAAACCCACGGTCAAGGAGCTCATCAAATGGGCCCGCTATAAGTGACCGGATAGTTAAATAAAGCTAAAACCGACGCGGGAGAGGCGCTAAATTGCCTGCTCCCGCGTTGTCTATTAGTTAAAGAGGTTAATAATCACCGCCATTTATTTGGCTCTGCGTTGCGCGGGGCTCGGATAAATGTAGTAACTTTGTAGGCTTATATCCATCCCCAACATAAGATGAGACAATTAAAAATTACCAAATCTATCACCAACCGTGAGAGCGCGTCGCTTGATAAATACCTTCAAGAGATTGGCCGTGAGGAGCTTATCTCTGTAGAGGAGGAGGTGGAACTTGCCCAGCGCATCCGTCAGGGTGATGCACGGGCACTTGATAAACTGACACGCGCAAACCTGCGCTTCGTAGTATCAGTGGCTAAGCAATACCAGAACCAGGGTCTTAGCCTCCCCGATCTGATCAACGAGGGTAATCTCGGCCTGATAAAGGCTGCGCAGAAGTTTGACGAGACCCGTGGTTTTAAATTCATATCCTATGCCGTATGGTGGATCCGCCAGTCGATACTCCAGGCTCTGGCGGAGCAGAGCCGTATCGTGCGCCTGCCTCTCAATCAGGTAGGATCTCTCAATAAGATAGGCAAAGCCCTGTCGAAATTCGAGCAGGAAAACGAGCGTCGTCCGTCGCCCGAGGAGCTGGCCGAGCGTCTGGATGTGCCGGTTGAGAAGATCGCCGACACACTCAAGGTAGCGGGCCGTCACATCTCGGTCGACGCCCCCTTTGTGGAGGGTGAGGATAACTCGCTCCTTGACGTGCTGACCAACGATGACTCGCCCGCAGCCGATTCCACTCTCACCCAGGAGTCGCTGTCGAAGGAGGTTGACCGCGCCCTCCATCAGCTCCCTGAGCGCGACCGCGAGATCATCCGCATGTTTTTCGGTATCGGCTGTCAGGAGATGACTCTGGAGGAGATCGGTGCCAAATTTGATCTCACCCGCGAGCGTGTGCGCCAGATCAAGGAAAAGGCCATCCGCAGGCTCAAAGGTCAGCGCAGCCGTCAGTTGCGCACCTATCTCGGCCAGTAAAAGTGGCCCGGGTCAGCCCTGCGGAATAAGCCTTCTGCGATCCGGCTGCCTAAAAATTCACTCCCCGTGGTAAAAAAATTGTAGATAACGGGTGCTTATTAGCAAAAAAACGTTACTTTTGCAGAGTCATAACCCTCGTATGAGGAGTCTGTGACGCGACTAAAAGTTTTTTATCCCACTTATCACTTAATTTATAATTACCATGGCATACGTTATCACCGACAAATGCGTAGCTTGCGGCACCTGCCTTCCCGAGTGCCCCGTTGGCGCCATCTCTGAGGGCGACATCTACCACATCGATCCCGACACCTGCATCGATTGCGGTACCTGTGCTTCTGTTTGCCCCAGCGAAGCTATCATCCCCGGCGAATAAAAAAGGGAATATACCGACACAACAACGGACAGCCCCGCTCCTCATCAGAGGTGGCGGGGCTGTCCCGGTTATATCGTTATCATTCTGTCGCTCAGATGGCTGAGGTGAAGGCGATCATGCGGAGCGCTGTTTCGGCTGCCTCAACTCCTTTGTGGCCTGCTTTGCCGCCGATGCGCTCAAGTGCCTGCTCCTCGTTGTCGACTGTCAGGAGTCCGAAAATCACGGGCACATGCCCCGACGCATTGAGCAGGGTGACTCCCTGGGTGACACTGGCGCATACATAGTCGAAATGGGGTGTGTCGCCACGCACCACGGCACCAAATACTATTACTGCGTCAGGGTGGAGGCGTTCGATGACACGGGATGCGGCAAACGTGAGTTCTACGGCTCCGGGCACGGGGACCGAGATGATGTCGGCCGGCAGGATGCCGTTGGCGGTGAGAGTCTCGATGGCTCCGCGCGAGAGCTCGGAGGTGATGTGGCCGTTCCATTCGGCTGTGATCACGGCTATGCGTGCGCCGCTCTTGACAGAGGGCAGGGGGGTGGAGGGGGTGGATGATGACATTAGCGTGGAAAGATATTAGCGTGGAAAAATTTTGTGCCATACGCCGAGGATGTCGAGGCGCCCGGGATTGCGGGCATCGGCCAGGACATCGACGATACGTCGGTGGAGGTCTGAGGCTCCGAGCCGGGTGGCTTTGTGGAGCATGGTATTGAGCAGGTGGATGCCTTTGTCGCGGGTAGGTTTGTGGAGCAGCAGGCATATCCCGAGTTCGGTCGACAGCGAGAGCTGGCGCATATCCATCTCCGGATTCAGGCGGGTCAGATAGCGTAGTGACCGCGACAGATACTGAATTGCCTCGCGGTTGCGGCCCATGCGGGCGAGAGTCAGTCCCTGCTCGGCCATCGACGATGCCAGTCGCTCCACGGCATCGTCCATAGTGTTGCCACGGGTCTCCTCGAGATAGTGGGATGTGGCTTCCTGACATTTCTTCAGGGCTTCGGCCTGATCGCCCGCCTTGCGGCACACTTTGGCTTCCGCATCGAGAGCCGCCACATGGGCCGGAGCGTAGCGGTCGGGGTTGATGCGCGCCAATCGCGAGAAGATCCGGGCAGCCTTATCGAGCGATCGCTCCGACTGCGGGAATTCGCTGCGCATGTAGTGGATCAACGCCATCTCATAGAGAAGGGTCGCAAGCACTGAAAGAAATGGCTCGTCTTTGCGCTTGGGTTCCTGAGCAAGGAGGGTGAGGGTGGATGCGGCTGCCGACAGGGCTGCGTCGGAGTTGCCTGTCGCGCCATGAAGGCTCACGATTACCTGCATCAGAGCCGCGTGGATGTCGAGGGTGTTCCGGTCGGTGTCGCCGCCGGCGGCTGTGAGCAGTCCGTCGAGGCCATTGATAAGGTCGATGGCATTCTCGGCCTCGCCCCTCTCGGCCAGATTACGAGCCTCCAGGCGGATAAAGTCGTAGACAGTGTTGAAAGGCTGCTCCCTGATGATCCGTAGCAGATCTTCAGGAGCGGAGGTTGATAATGACAGGCGTCCGAAGGGATCGCCCTCCATTATGGGTATGAAAAGAGGTTGGAGAGCCGGAGAGGGGGCTTCGGGAGGGATCATAGATGGTCGATTGATGCCTTGTCCACGGCATTATCGGCCATGGAATTGGCTTCGGTGATGATGTCCGACATGATAGCGGGCTCGATGCTCTTCAGGGTGTCGCGCGTGATGCCGAGGTCGACGATGCTGGAGATTATGCCAGCCAGGGCACCGGAGTTCCACATAAGCGAGATGGGAGGGCGCGAGATAGGGGTCGAGACCGACATATCATCGTGGAAGAAGGTCATCGACTGCTTGTGATGGTCGATGTTGATAAACGACCGGCAGTAGAATTTGATATGTTTCTTATAGCAGTCTTCGGGATCGCTGTTGCCGAAGATATGCTTTAGGTCGGGAGTGCGGGTCACCACCATATCGGCTATCTCGAGATTCTCAAGAATCTCGGGCATGACGCGGGTGATGCGTGGCTCCTGCTGCTTGAGGAATCCGGGCACATTGATGATCATGGCCTTACGCTCGACAATGTAGGCCAGCAGCTCCTGAAGCCTTGACCTCACACGCTTGTCGATGGCAAAGTAAGATCCGAACACAACGATGTCGTCTTCGTCAATGTCGGGCCACTTCACGTCGAAACATTCCGACGGGTAGCGGCGGTAGATCATGATCGATTCGGTGGGGTGGTCGCTGTCGATGGGGAAGAAAAGATTCGACGGAGTGTCGCCGTCGACATAACGGTCTATCGACGAAACGTCCACATGGTTGGCGTCAAGAAACGACACTATCATGTCGCCGATGCGGTCGCGGGCCGCCTCGCCCACATAGCTCACGTTTTCGTGGAGTGTGCCCAGCAGAGCTGCGGCATTGAGCATACGTCCGCCGGGGATGGCGTTGAGGTTGCTCAGTGTGGCAAGGGGATAGTTGTTTTGGTTTGCCGGGAAAATGATGTCGAGAGCACATTCACCGATGAGGATTATTCTTCGCATGGGGTGGGTTGTGTGGGGGAGTGATGAGTGGGAGCGTGTGATGAAAATGAGAGCTTTCGGTGTAGGGTCACTGCCTGGCCTTGGTGCCCAGATAGCCGCCGTGGTGACGGAGGGCATACTGCTCGCGCGAGAAGCCGGTGAGCTTCATCACGTTGACCACAAGAATATCGCCTATGACGGTCATCATTGTGGTTGAGGTGGTAGGCGTAAGGCCGAGCGGACACACTTCGGGTGCCGGAGCGGTGGCCAGGATGGCGTCGGCTGTCTGAGCCAGTGGGCCGGCCGGGTTACCCGTTATAACTATAATGGGAATGTCGGGGTAAAGGTTCCGGGCAAGAGCCACAAGTTCGACAATTTCTACCGTTTTTCCCGAATTTGAGATCAGGAGCATGATGTCGTTGGGCTGGAGGATGCCCAGATCGCCGTGCTGGGCTTCCGAGGGATGGAGATTGACGGCAGGAGTGCCGGTGGAGGAAAAGGTTGTGGCGATGTTCATGGCAATCTGCCCGGCCTTGCCCATGCCCGAGGTCACGAGCTTGCCCCCCTTGCGGTGTACGCGCTCGATGATCAATTCAATTGCCCGGTCATAGTCGGTGGAATAAGGGATAGATGAGACTGCTTCGGCCTCGGCGGCCAGGATGCGGCTCATCGACTCTTGGATTGTTTCGCTCATGGTGATCGGTATATGTACTGTTGGCGCTCCTGCGCCCTGTAGGGATTGTCCTGCAAAATTACAACAAAGCGCCCCGACTGCCAAAAATAAACGGAGCTTTCGGCCACTCTACAGCGCGGCAGCTATCCTGCGGATATTGGCGAGACGCTCCATGAAAGAGGAGTCGTGTTTTGTCCGCGCCTTATTGTAGTTGGCCTGAAGATTGACCCAGATGTCAGCGTCGATGCCGAGTGCAGCTTCAATCAGCATGGCATATTCAATCGTAAAATCACGCTTGCCGTTGATGAGCTCGTTTAGAAGCGACACTTTAACCCCGATTTCATTGGCGAGCTTAGTCTGAGTTATTCCTCGTGATTCGATTTCTTCCCTTAGGATTTCGCCCGGATGTGTCGGGTCTTGCGGGATCAGATTATTCGCTATCATGCCTGGATCGATCCCTTGAATGGTCATCATAATGTCAATGGTAATGATTTGAGAGTTCAACAATGTTGCAGACGGTCAGCTGCGGATGTTCAGATGTTGTGTCGAGAGTAAATTCAATTCGGTATTGATCGTTTACACGCACCGAGAAAAGCCCCGTTTTATCTCCTTTCAATGCCTCGAAATGCAAGGCATTGAATTGATAAAGTGCTTCCGGATTCGGGACGGCTGCGAGTTGCTCTATCCTTCGCTGATACCTTTTGATGACCTGTGGCTGAAAGCGATGTCGTTTATCATGACATTTGCCATTCTCATACAGATCTTTAAGGTATGTCTGACTAAAAATAATAATCATCTTATCCGATTTAGGATACAAAGATATAAAAAGTTTCGACCATCTTTTCACAGATCGGTGAAAAAGTTAAGTCAGATAAATATTTGATATACTTTTTTGGACATGTCGAAGATTTTCGTGAACTTTACGATGTCTAAAAAATAACTGATTCCGAAATTGATGATATGAATGAGAAGAAAAAATTAGTGGTGTCGACCGGAGCGGGAATGAGTGCCGAGAGCGGAATAACAACATTCCGCGATGCCGGAGGCCTGTGGGAGCAGTATCCCGTGATGGATGTGGCTTCGGCCACCGGTTTCCGTCGCAATCCGGCCTTGATCCATAAGTTTTACAACGAGCGGCGCAAGCAGCTCCTTGAGGTTGAGCCAAACTCGGCCCATGTAGCCCTTCACAGGCTCGAACAGTTCTTTGATGTGTATGTCATCACGCAGAATGTCGATGATCTGCATGAGCGGGCCGGGTCGTCGAAGGTGATCCATCTCCACGGGGAGCTGATGAAAGTGAGATCGCTCACACACCCCGAGCGCATCTACACGCTGGGCAAGGATAATCTTGAGACGTCGGTTGATACACGCGACGAATATGGCGACCCCGTCCGACCTCATATCGTGTTTTTTGAGGAGGCTGTGCCCATGATGGAGCCGGCGGCCCGTATTGCGTCCGAGGCCGACATCTTCGTCGTGATCGGCACCAGTCTGAATGTCTATCCCGCTGCCTCGCTGATGCAATATGTCCGTCCGGGAGTGCCGATCTACTATATCGACCCCAATCCGGCGCGGGTTCCGGCGGGAGTGGAGGTGATCAAGGCCACCGCAACCGAAGGAATGAAAATCCTTGCCGAAAAGCTCGGGATAGTTTGAAAACCTTTCCACGAAATATTTTGTAATTTCAGTGAAAGTAGGTAACTTTGCCATCGATATGACCTCCCACGCTTCCCGTAGACCAGCGCACCCGGGGAGGTCTTCGATTTTTTATATGACAGATTCAGGTCAGATTGATTATACAAAACGACCGTTAACTATTCCAGAACAAGTTACTCGGTTGAAATGTCGAGGTCTCTTGTTTGATAACGAAACCGAGGCTTCCGCTTATCTCTTTAATATCAGTTATTACCGACTTCGTGCATACACATATCCATTTCAGGATAATTCCGAGTATGGCGACCATGAGTTTACCCGCAATGATATTCACTTCAATGAAATCATCGACCTCTACTGCTTCGACTGTCGTTTACGACTATTGATTTTCAATGCTATAGAGAAAATTGAAGTGGCTGTACGCGCAAAGATTGTACAGGTCTATGCAGAGTCAACAAACGATAGCCATTGGTATCTCGACCGCTCGCTGTATCGCTTCGGTTATGAGGATTTGATGGAACATATTAATGCTGATGTTGACCGTAGCAATGAAGACTTCATCAAACACTACAAGAGTAAGTATGCCAAACCTCAAATGCCTCCAAGTTGGATGGCTCTGGAAGTCGTTTCATTCGCCACCCTCAGCCGCTTGTATCAAGCGCTGATCCTGGATAAGCGGAAGGAGTATATTGCCAGAGCCTTTGGCTTGCCAAAAGTTGCCATATTGGAAAACTGGCTACATGCCATTTCCAATTTAAGAAACTGCTGCGCTCATCATAGCCGCGTTTGGAATCGACGTTTTATGGTGCATGTAAAGTTGCCATATAATCCAACTTATTCTTTTATAGATAGAAACACCATCAACGACCTGCGTCCTAACAAACTCTTTGCCGTCCTATCTTGTGTTGCCTATATTCTCAATATCATAAGCCCCGGCAACGAGTTTAAGACCAACGTTAAGCGGCTGCTGAAATCCGATTGTCGCCTCCTTTCGTTCAAAGATATGGGATTTCCCAAGAATTGGCAATCCCTCCCGGTGTGGGTCTAATTCTACACCCCATATTTCCATTCTCAGAATTAGTCTTTTGTGAAGATTGAACAGGTGCTTGACCAAATTTCGCTCATAATCCCACAGATCTTTCACACTTAAGATAAACATCTGATATCCACATTAAGCGAACTTACCCGACTCGGATAGGACGCTTATACGCTTATCCGAGTTTTAAATGAAAGAACAGCGGCTCGGGGTAGAGGTCTGAACGGATAGCTTTAATTTACGAATGCAAACGAAAGCATCGCCGGATCATCGTTCCGGCGATGCTTCGTCATTATCATCCGGCCCTATCTCTTTCTGTGACTCTCAAATAAATTGTTAATAACTTTTTGGCGTGAGTGGCAGAATTTCGGCTGTTGACATTTGCAAACCATCGGTTAAATTTTGTAATTTTGTCGGGTCAGAAAGCAGACGGTGGTTTTGCTATCGCCAAAAGAGACGGTTCTAATTTATATCATCCTGAGAAGCAATGAGTTCAGAAGAAGTTTATCATATTCCGGCGCTGTTGCCCGAATGTATGGAGGCTCTTGACATAAAACCGGACGGAATTTATGTCGATGCAACCTATGGGGGCGGTGGCCACTCGAGGGCCATTGTCGGGCGTCTGGGCGAAAACGGACGTCTGCTCGCTTTTGATCAGGATGACGAGGCTATAGCGCGGGCCGAAGCCGATCCGCGCCTGACAATGGTGCACGGCAATTTCCGGTTTCTGTCAAATTTTCTCCGCTACTACGGGGTTGATCCTGATGGAGGAGTGGATGGCATCCTGGCCGATCTGGGAGTATCGTTCCATCATTTCGATGATGCGTCGCGGGGATTCTCGTTCCGCTTCGAGGGGCCGCTCGATATGCGCATGAACCGCAAGGCAGCTATTTCGGCCGCTGATCTTATCGCCACGATCGAGGCCGATGAGCTTGCGTCGCTCCTTCGCCTTTACGGCGAGCTCCCTAAAGCCAAGGCGATAGCCGATGCGATAGTCCGCGAACGCGCCAAGGCGCCGGTCGACACCGTGGAGCGCCTCGTTGCCATAGCCGAGCCGTTTATCAGCCCCAAGGCGCGCCGCAAGGAGCTCGCTCAGCTCTTTCAGGCGCTCCGCATCCGTGTCAATGGCGAGATGGAGGCTCTCGAAGAGTTTCTTAAGTCGGCTCTCCGCGCCCTGAAGCCCGGCGGCCGGCTCGCCGTCATCACCTATCATTCGCTCGAAGACCGTCTGGTCAAGAATTTTATCAAGACGGGCAGCTTCGGCGGCGAACGTCAGACCGACTTTTTCGGACGCTCAACGGCTCCCATGCGTCCGTTAGGCGGGTCGAAGCCCATCGTGCCTTCGGAGGCCGAGGTCGAAGCCAATCCGCGTTCGCGCAGCGCCAAGCTCCGCGTTGCTGAAAAGATATGAGTTTAATCTATTGATGATGTCTGATCTATGTCTTCACCTGCACGAATATCGTTTATCAGCCGGTTGCTCTACGGACAAGTGATCTCGGTGGATTTCTTCCTCCGCCACTGGCTCGTGATCTTCACGGCTCTCGCCATCATCATGATGTATATCACCAACAAGTACAATACTCAGACAAAGATGGAAGAGATCCGTGTCCTCACCCGCGAGCTCGAGATCGTCAAGACCGAGAGGATAAGGGTCAGGTCGGCCTATATGAGCCGGATCCGCGAAAGCGAGATGCAGCAGCTTGTCGATTCGATCGGCCTCGGACTCAGCGTGAGCGAGCAACCTCCCTACAAACTGTCACTTCGTTAAACCCCACCGCCCGACATAATATCAATCACCCCTTACAATCTCTCCCTAAAGCAGCTTAATCCCGATGGCAGCTAAATCAGATAACCGCAAAAAGACCCTACTGCGTTATTTCTTCATCACGATCCTGATCCTGATCTTCTGTGTGGCGATCGTGACCAAGCTGGTCGACACCACGATTCTTTCGGCCGACAAGTGGAACGAGAAAGCCAACAGCGAACTGTCGCGCACCACCGTCATCACCCCCGAGCGAGGCAATATCCTTGCCTCCGACGGATCGGTGCTCGCCACCAACCTGCGCTTCTACACCCTGCGCCTTGACTACCGCGCCGAACGCTTCATGGAGGGTCTGCTGCGCCAGCAGATCGACACCATTGCCGATTCTCTCGCCGCATACTTCCCGGTGCGTAATGCCGCCGAGTGGAAAAAACATATCCTCGCTCCGCTCTCCAAACCCGACTCGCTGCGCCCGCGCGCCTACCGGCTCATCCGCAACATCAGCTATGCTGATATGATGAAGATAAGGACATTTCCCTTCTTCAAGATCATGAACTCCAACCGCAACGGCCTCACGGTCGAAGCTACGATGCGTCGTGTCAATCCCTATGGCAGCATGGCCCGACGAAGCATCGGTATGGTTGGCCAGACCGCCGACAACAGCGAGATCCACGGACGGTCGGGCCTGGAGGGAGCCCTTGACTCGCTGCTCTACGGTATTCCGGGCATCGCTAAGAAGATTCCCCTTACCCGAGGCATAGTCAACTGGACCGACACACCCGCCACTCCCGGCTATAATATCCTCACCACCATTGATATAAAGATGCAGGATATAGTCGAAAACGAGCTCAATAATGTCCTGAACTATGTCGATGCCGAATGGGGTGTCGCTATTCTAATGGAAGTAGAGACCGGCGATATAAAGGCTATCTCCAATCTGGAGAAGAGCAATCTGCCCGGACAGGGATATATAGAGGGAATGAACAGGGCCGTGCTCGGCTATGAGCCCGGATCGGTTGTCAAGACCCTCTCCATGATGATAGCTCTTGAAGACGGAATCGTGAGACCTAACGACGTGATCACCACCGGATCGTCGTTTGCCTACGCCGGCGGACGCGCCATCTCCGACTCCCACTCCGTGGGTGCCATGACAGTGGCCGAGGTGATAGAGCGCTCATCCAATATCGGCATGACCAAGATCATCACCAAGAAATACGACAGCCGCCCGGGCGATTTCTATTCAAGGATTAAGTCAATCGGATTTTTCGAGCCGTTCAATACAGGAATCACGGGCGAGCGCACCCCGCGCTTCGACTCCGTGCCCAACAACCGCGGAGGCAGGATCACGCTTTCGCGTCAGTGCTACGGCTACGCCACCGAGATCCCGCCACTCTATACCCTCTCCATATATAATGCAATAGCCAATGGCGGACGCTATGTGCGCCCCCGCCTGGTCGGAGGCCTCCGCACCGCCGAAAAGGATTCGATCATGCCGGTCACCTATGTCCGCGACAGGATCTGCTCCGAGCACACGGCAGCCGTGATGCGCGATATGCTTGCCCGAGTGGTGTGGGGCGACAACGGTACGGCGCGCCGTCTGCGGTCAGACAAAGTCCGGATTGCCGGTAAGACAGGCACCTGCTACATGGTGTCGGCCAACGGAGGATATGACTCGCGCAAGCGTCTGGCCTTCTGCGGATTTTTCCCTGCCGAAAATCCCAAATTCTCATGCATGGTGCTCACATGCAATCCCCGACAGAATGCATTCGGAGCGGCATCAACCTCGGGTGAGGTGCTCAAAAATATAGCGCTCAGGCTCTATTCTCGCGGTATGCTCGGCAACAGCTCCGACTATAAGGCCGAGCCTGCACAGGGCGAAAACAGTGTCGCAACACTGTATGCTCTGGCTGATAAGGAGCGGAAAGAATCGGTGCACGAAGCGTTTGACCTGGGCTCGCGCCACACCGTCATGCGTCGTCCCGAAGAGACACCCGCCGGCTCGGTTCCCGATGTGAGGGGTTTCGGCCTGCGTGATGCCGTGGCCGCGCTCGAGAAAAGAGGCTTCAGCGTGTCATTCTCCGGATCGGGCTACGTCTCGTCGCAGACACCCAGAGCCGGCGCCAATGTCCCCAAGGGATCGGCCATCGTGCTCTCCCTTGTCGAATAACCATGTAAACCCAACCGATACATCATATAAAAAAATTAATCACTGCCGATATATGCGTTCACTTGCCGAACTACTCTCAGCCATAACCGTTGAGGAAATAATAGGCGTCGAAGACAAGCCTATCCATTCTCTACAGTCCGACTCCCGTAAGGTGAGCCGCGGCGATCTATTTGTGGCCGTGCGCGGCGTCAATGTCGATGCACACAAGTTTATCCCCCTCGTTACTCTGGCCGGAGCCGCTGCGATAGTCTGTGAGGAGCTTCCTGAACGTCTTGAGTCGACCGTGACCTATATCCGGGTGTCAAACTCGGCTGTGGCTCTCGGTTTCCTTGCCTCGCAGTGGTGGGGCAATCCGTCGCGCAAGCTGAAGCTCGTGGGAGTCACCGGTACCAACGGCAAGACCACCACCGCCACGCTCATCTATGAGATGGCACGTCTGCAGGGCTTCAAGGCGGGTCTGCTGTCGACGGTCTGCAACTATATCGACGAGGAGGCCGTGCCCACTACCCAGACCACTCCCGATCCTCTCACCATCAATGAGCTCCTTCACCGCATGGTTGTGGCCGGGTGTTCCTACGCATCTATGGAAGTGAGCAGCCACGCGGCCCATCAGCACCGCATCGCCGGCCTGACATTTGCCGGAGGTGTATTCTCCAATCTCACGCGCGACCATCTCGACTATCACAAGACCTTCGATGCCTATCTGAAGGCCAAGCAGAGTTTCTTCGACATACTGCCTTCATCGGCCTTTGCCCTGACCAATATCGACGACAAGGTGGGCGAAGTCATGATCCAGAACACCCGCGCTCACCGCTACACCTACTCACTGCGCACGCAGGCCGATTTCACCTGCCGCATCATCGAGAGCCGACTCGACGGCACGCTACTCAGCCTCAACGGCCATGAGGTGCACACTCTGTTCACCGGACGGTTTAATGCTTATAACCTCACGGCAGTCTATGGCGCCTGCCTCCTCGTGGGTCTTGATCCTGAGCAGACGCTGATCGACATGAGCCGTCTGGTTCCTGTCGCCGGTCGTTTCCAGACCTTCCATTCACCCTCGGGAGCAGTGACGGGTATCGTTGACTACGCCCATACGCCTGACGCAGTGGTCAATGTGCTGACAGCCATCCGCGACGTGGTTGGAAACAAGGGCAATATCATCACTGTGGTTGGTGCCGGCGGCAACCGCGACAAGGGCAAGCGTCCTATCATGGCAGCCGAAGCAGCCCGCCTCAGCGACCGTGTGGTGCTCACCTCCGACAATCCCCGCGATGAGGTGCCCGAGATGATCATACGCGATATGGAAGCCGGACTCACCGACGAGACCCGCCCGCGCACCCTCAGCATCACAGACCGTCGCGAGGCTATCCGCACCGCAGTGGCTCTCGCGGCTCCCGGCGATGTCGTCCTCGTGGCAGGCAAGGGACATGAAGACTATCAGGAAATTCATGGCGTGAAGCATCATTTCGATGACCGGGAAGTGATTGCCGAAGCCCTCAAGACAGCCAGATAACTACCAGCGATGCTATATTACCTTTTCCAGTCAATACAGGACAGCGGCATCCCCGGAGCCCGTCTGATGACCTACATCACGTTCCGCTCCGGCGTGGCGTGTCTGCTGGCTCTCGTCATCGCCATATTCGTAGGTCGCCGCATCATCGACCGGCTCCAGCTCATGCAGGTTGGCGAGATTGTGCGCGATCTCGGCCTCGAAGGCCAGATGAAAAAGACGGGCACCCCCACTATGGGCGGCATAATCATCATCCTTGCCACTCTGGTGCCTGTGATCCTCATAGGCAACCTCGCCAATATCTATATGCTCCTGATGATCTTTGCCACGGTGTGGCTCGGGACTCTCGGATTTGCCGACGACTATCTCAAGCTGTCACGCCACAACAAGGATGGCATGAAGGGTAAGTTCAAGATCATCGGTCAGGTTGGTCTCGGAATAGTGGTGGGTCTCACTATGTATCTCAGCCCCGATATCGTGATGCGCGAGAATCTCGGCGAGGCTCCCGCGGTCGAGACAACCGTGGCGGGGGGCGACACGGATATTGTGGAGCACACCGCATACGCGCCCGAGATGAAGACCCCCAAGACCACTATCCCGTTTGTCAAGAACAACAACTTCGACTACACCTGGCTCACCTCATGGATGGGATCTTACGCCGCAGTAGGCGGGTGGGTGGTGTTCATCCTCATCACCATCTTCGCCATATCCGCCACGAGCAACGGCGCCAATCTCACCGACGGCCTCGACGGCCTATGTGCCGGACTGTCTACTACGATCAGCGCCGCTCTCGCCGTGATGGGCTATCTCGGGGCGAGCATGGTCTATGCCACATACCTTAATATAATGTATATCCCGGGCTCGGAGGAGCTGGTGGTGTTTATGGCCGCTTTTGTCGGGGCGCTGATAGGTTTCATGTGGTATAACACCTATCCGGCTCAGGTATTCATGGGCGATACCGGCTCGCTCACGATAGGTGGAGTGATTGCGGTGTTTGCCATCCTCATCCGCAAGGAGCTTCTGATCCCCCTGCTGTGCGCCATATTCTTTTTCGAGGATATATCGGTCATGGTGCAGGTGGCCTACTACAAGTACACCAAGAAGCGCACGGGTGTGGGCCGGCGTGTGTTCAAGATGACACCGCTTCACCATCACTTCCAGAAACCCGGCGACGGAAGCATCCAGGCCCTTCTCCAGCGTCCGTTCCAGCCTATAGCCGAGCCTAAGATCGTGGCCCGGTTCTGGATTATCGGAATCCTTCTCGCCGGAATCACATTTGCCACTCTAAAAATCCGATAGAGACAATGAATAAGGAAAACGAAAAAACGACACGCCGCCTCGTGGTGCTCGGAGGCGGAGAGAGCGGAGTGGGAGCCGCCATTCTCGGCAAGGACAATGGAATGGAGGTGTTTCTATCCGACTTTGGCACAATCCCTGCCAGATATGTGGCTATGCTCGAATCCGAGGGGATAGAGTATGAGCAGGGCACCCACACTATGGAACGGATTCTTGCGGCCGACGAGGTGGTCAAGAGCCCCGGCATCGCGCCGACTCTTCCAGTTGTGAAGGCTATCGTCGAGAAGGGTATTCCCGTGCTGTCGGAGATCGAGTTTGCCGGACGCTACACCGACTCGAAAATGATATGTATCACCGGATCAAACGGCAAGACCACCACTACGCTGCTCACATATCATATCCTGCGCGAAGCGGGTGTCGATGCCGGTCTGGCAGGCAATGTCGGCAAGAGCCTGGCGCTGCAGGTCACCCGCGATCCGCACGATGTTTATGTGATCGAGCTATCTTCGTTTCAGCTCGAGAATATGTATGAGTTCAAGGCCGATATAGCTGTAATCCTCAATATCACTCCCGATCATCTTGACCGATACGACTATAAGATGGAGAATTATATCGCGGCAAAGTTCCGCATACTCAATAATCAGACACCTACCGATGCCTTTATTTACTGGCAGGACGATCCTGTGATCGCAAGCCAGCTCGAAAAGGTCACCACCACTGCCCGCCGCTATCCTTTCGGCCTCAAGTCTGAGGACGGAACGCGCGGCTATGTGGAGGATGAGGATGAGACCGTGGTGTTCGACGGTAAGCCTGGCACATCGTTCCGTATGCCCCGCGCCGATCTGAGCCTCAGCGGCCTCCATAACCTCTATAACTCACTGGCCGCAGGCCTGTCGGCCTGTCTGCTCGATATCCGCAAGGAGGATATCCGCCGGGCTCTCTCCAACTTCGAGGGTGTGGAGCACCGTCTGGAATATGTCGCCACGGTTGATGGTGTGCGTTATATCAACGATTCAAAGGCCACCAACGTCAATTCATGCTGGTATGCACTCGAGAGTATGCCCGACAGCCGCTCGACGGTGCTGATCCTCGGCGGCAAGGACAAGGGCAACGACTATTCGGAGATTGCCGCTCTCGTCGGGCAGAAGGTCAAGGCAATAGTCTGCATGGGCCTCCACAACGAGAAGCTGATGGAGTTTTTCAGTGGCCGTGTGCCGGAGATACGCTCCACCTCGTCGCTCGATGATGCCGTCAAGGCCTGCCGCGAGCTTGCTTCGGCCGGCGACACCGTCCTCCTCTCGCCCTGCTGTGCGTCGTTTGATCTCTTCAAGAGCTATGAGCATCGCGGCCAGCTGTTTAAGGAGGCTGTAAGGGCTCTGAAATCCAACAACTGAAAATGATTTAATACTTAAGCATAAGTCAATGTCAGAAACTACTGCTACGGCCTACGGAAGCAGCGCGGTCCATGCGAGCCGACCGCTGGCCAAGCCCGACAAGCATATCTGGGGCATATACATCGCCCTCATCATCCTGTCGGTAGTCGAGCTCTACAGCGCTTCGTCGCGCGAGGTGGCTTCTTCGTCGATGGGCGTTTTCGGTCCCCTTATCCGTCACATGGCCATGCTCGGCATGGGGCTTCTCATCATTCTGGGTCTTCAGCGCATCCACTACCGGCATTTCTACAGTTGGTCGGTGCTCTTTGTCCTGCTGTCGGTTCTGTCGATGATCTACTGTATGTTCTGCGGCGAGATCATCAACGGCGCCCGTCGCTCATTCTCGCTTCTCGGATTCAGCATACAGCCGTCGGAGATGCTCAAGATCAGCGCGGTGTTCATAATAGCCATCGTGGCCCACCGCACTCAGATCAAGGGCGGGGGAGTGACCAATACCGGAGTCGTCATCATGGCCTCAGTGGTGATGCTGTTTGGCGGAATGCTCATAAAGCAGGGTCTGACAAACACTCTGCTGCTCATGGGTATAAGTCTGTCGATGTTTCTCATCAGCGGCATCCAGTGGCGTAAGTTCTTCATGGTTGTCGGAGTATATCTCGTGTGTGTGGGTGTGTTTGCCCTCTTTGGCAAGAGCCGGGAGGAACCGGCTCCATCGCAGGTCAACGTGACGGCCACCCATGAGGCCGATAAAGCCAACAGCACCGCCGGCGAGCGTAAGGGCACATGGTACAAGCGACTGGAGCGCTACTTTGACAGCGAGCCCAAATATAATCAGGAGATCAATGCCCTCAACCGTCAGGAGATGTACTCATATATGGCTCAGGCCAATGGCGGTGTGCTCGGTGTGTTTCCGGGCAACTCGCGCGAGACAGCCCGTCTGCCTCTGGCGTTTTCCGACTATATCTATTCCATCATCATCGAAGACCTCGGGCTCGTGGGCGGCCTGGTCGTGCTGATCCTCTACCTATGGCTCATGGCCAGGGCAAGCGGCATTGCGGCGCGGTGCACGCGGGCTTTCCCGGCGTTTCTAGTGCTCGGCATGGCGGTGATGATAGTGATTCAGGCTCTGTTTCATATCGCGATCGTCACTGGTGTGTTCCCGGTGTCGGGACAGCCTCTTCCGCTCATATCCAAGGGCGGCAGCTCCATTCTCGTTACCTCGATAGCTTTCGGCATAATGCTCAGTGTGAGCCGCCACACGGCCCGCACCGGCAAGAAGGATGCCCTGAAGGCCGAGATCGACTCCCTGCCTGAAGATCTCCGCACCGTCAATCCCACACAACTCTGACCCTCAATATCACCCAGCGCTATGTCATTGAGAATACTTATAAGCGGCGGAGGCACGGGAGGGCACATATTCCCGGCCCTCTCGATAGCCGATGAGATGAAACGCCGTTATCCCGATGCCGACATCCGTTTTGTCGGTGCAATCGGAAGAATGGAGATGGAGAGGGTGCCGGCGGCCGGATACCCGATCGAGGGTCTGCCTGTGGCCGGCTTCGACCGCCGTCGCATCTGGCGCAATATCGCCGTCCTGTTCAAGCTGTGGCGCTCGATGCGCAAAGCGCGCCGTATTGTCCGCGAATTTGCCCCCGACATAGCGATCGGTGTGGGCGGATATGCGTCGGGACCCACCCTTAAGGCCGCCCAGCGTCTCGGCATACCCACTCTGCTTCAGGAGCAGAACTCCTATGCAGGGGTCACCAATAAGCTGCTCGCCGGCAAGGCCGCCAAGATATGTGTGGCCTATCCCGATATGGAGCGCTTTTTCCCGGCCGATAAGATAGTGATGACAGGCAATCCGGTGCGTGCTTCCCTGCTCGAGACTAAGATCTCGCGCTCTGATGCAAAGAAAAAACTTGGCTTCGATCCGGAGCGGCCTCTGGTGCTCGCGCTCGGCGGCAGTCTGGGCGCAAGGACCATCAATGAGGCTATCGGCGCTTCGCTCCCTACGCTTAGCGAGGCCGGAGCGGGACTTCTCTGGCAGACCGGCAAGCTGTATGTCGGAGAGTGTATCCCCAAAGTTGCCGACTATCCTCAGTTTCATGCCACTGCCTTTGTCGATGATATGGGCACAGCCTATCGTGCCGCAGATCTCATAGTGGCCCGTGCGGGAGCCGGAACCATCTCGGAGCTCGAGAATCTGGGTTGCGCGGCCATCCTCATTCCGTCGCCCAATGTGGCCGAGGATCATCAGCGGCGCAATGCCGAAGCGCTTGCCAGCCGTGGAGCAGCAGTAATGATTCTGGATGCCGATGCCGTGGAGCAGCTGCCATCGGCAATAGCCTCTCTTCTGAATGATCCCGACCGACGTAAGGCCATCGGCGAGGCTGCATCGGCTATGGCACTCCAAGACTCAGCGGCTGCCATTGGCGACCAAATTGAAAGCATACTCAAGCAATGAGCAACACTTCGTTTCCCAAAAATATATATTTCGTTGGCGCAGGCGGCATAGGTATGGCCGCCCTCGAGCGTTTTTTCCTTTCGAGGGGCTGCAAGGTTGCGGGCTACGACCTCACTCCGACCGATCTCACGGCCGCTCTCATCTCCGAGGGGGTCGATATTGTGTTTGACGATGACCCGGCTCTCATTCCACAGGTCATGCGTCGGCCTGACGATACCCTCGTGGTCTACACTCCCGCCGTGCCTCCGACCCACAGGGGACTGCAATGGTTCCGCGACAATGGATTCAATGTTGTGAAGCGGGCGGAGGTCCTCGGCATAGCGACCCGTGACGAAAGGGCTATCTGCTTCTCGGGCACTCACGGCAAGACCACGACCTCATCAATGGCCGCTCATATACTCCATTGCTCCCCCTATGGCTGCAACGCCTTCCTCGGAGGTGTATTGCGCAACTATTCGACCAATTTCCTGCTCGACCCGTCGAGCGACATCGCAGTGGTGGAGGCCGACGAGTATGACCGCTCGTTCCATCATCTGCGTCCGTGGGTGGCGGTGATCACGGCCACCGATCCTGACCATCTCGACATCTACGGCACCGAGGAGGCCTATCTCGAGAGCTTCGCCCATTTCACTGAACTCATCCGGCCCGGTGGTGCGCTGCTCATCCACGAGGGCCTGAAGGTGCAACCCCGTCCCGCCAAGGATGTCAGGGTTATGACCTATTCGCGTGATGCCGGCGACTTCCATGCCGAGAATGTCAGGTGTGCCGAAGGGAGGATCGTGTTTGATCTTGTCACACCGTCGGGTCTGATTCCAGACGTAGAGCTCGGCGTGCCTGTCGAGATCAATATCGAGAATGCCATCGCTGCGATGGGCGCCCTGTGGCTTGCCGGAGTGCTTGAGCCTGATTCGGCGCGCAAGGCCATGGCCTCGTTCATGGGACCCAAGCGCCGGTTTGAATTCTGGCTCAGGGAGCCGGAGCGTGCCATCATCGACGACTATGCCCATCATCCCGACGAGCTTGCCGCTTCGATTGCGTCCGTCAAAGCCCTTTATCCTGACAAGTCACTGACCGTCGCATTCCAGCCTCATCTGTTCAGCCGCACACGCGATTTTGCCAAAGAGTTCGGGCGCGCCCTATCCAAGGCCGACCGGGTGATTCTGCTTCCGATCTATCCGGCCCGCGAGCAACCGATCGAGGGAGTGACCTCGCAGCTTATCTATGATGAGATAGATTTGGAGGATAAAATATTACTGTCGGATAAGAAATATTTGCCGGATGCGATAAAAAATAGTAATTTTGAAGTCATTCTTACCGCAGGAGCCGGAGATATATGCAATTTGCTCCCGGCTATTGTGGAAACTGCCGCCAGATAAGTGACATGACTGGACTGTTCAAGAAACTGATTGCGCCGATCGCTGTGGTTGCCATGGCGGCATATCTTTTTGTCGCCTTGTCGTTTACCTCGCGTAATGCGGCCGAGCAGCTTTGCTCGGGGCTGCACATTGTGGTGCGCGACAGTACGGAACATCCTTTCGTGTCGGCTGTCGAGCTCTCCCATGAGCTCGGCAACCTGCCTGAGCGGCTGTCGGGAATGAAGCTGGCTCAGGTCAATACCGATTCCATCGAAGATATTTTCAAGGGAATCGACAAGATCGAGAAGGTCAAGGTCGTGACGCTGACCGACGGTTATATCCTCGTCGACGTGAACCCCATGGAGCCGGTGGCGCGCGTGTTTCCCAAGACAGGCAAGAGCTACTACATCAACCGTTCGGGCAAGCGCATCATCGCCTCTCCCCGCTACCACATCGATGTGCCGGTGATCCATGGCAAGTTTTCCGACTCCGACACCTCGTTCTCGGCCATAAAGATTCTGCCGCTGCTTGACTGGCTCGACGCCCATCCCGGATGGAACTCGCTCGTGTCGGCCATCAAAGCAGATTCGCCCACCGACATCATCATTGTCCCCGTGATCCGCGGCCATGTGGTCAACCTCGGCACTCCCGACGCCTTCGATTCCAAATTTGCCCGCCTCAAGCGTTTCTATGAGGAGGTGATGCCGGTCAAGGGCTGGGATATGTATGACACCGTTTCGGTCAAGTGGGGAGGACAGGCCGTGGCCACCAGGAGGGTCAAGCGGCTGCCCGCTCCTCCGGCCATAATCGAGATAGAGGAGGAGGTTGACACCAACACAATGATCGGCGTCAACAAGCCCCGGCCTCTCTCCTGACCCTCCCGACAGTCCGCCAACATATTCTCTCTCATCATTTCAAATCACAGAAAGATAATCATAATCCCCTACAGACAGGATGCCACAGTCTGATTCAAAATATATAGTAGCGATCGAAATCGCCAGTTCAAAAGTGAGGGCCGCAATCGGCCAGACGCAGAACGGAGCCTCGCTCACGGTGACAGCCGTAGAGGAGGAGCTGCTGCCGACCGATATCGTGCGCTATGGCTTGATACGAAATGTGGAGAAAGTAGCCAACGCACTCAGACATATTCTCCTTAGACTGGCGACACGGGTAAGTCCCCGAGAGATAAAATCAGTCTATGTTGCCATCGGCGGACGGTCGGTGAGCTCGTCGGAGTGCACCGTCGAGCGTCAGCTACCGGATGAGACAGAGATCACTCCCGGCCTTTTGGAGGAGCTCAGTCTGGAGGCTCAGAGCTTCGGGCCGGCCGGCTTGCCCGGTGTCGACGATGTTGTGGCAGCTCTGCCCCGTGCCTTCACTGTCGACGGTCTGACCACCCATCACCCCGTTGGTGTAGTGGGGCGCGACATCACTGCCTGCTTTGTCATTATCGCAGCTCAGGACAAGCTCCGCAAGAACATTACCCGCGTCGTGACGGAGAAACTCGGACTCGGTGTGGCAGGCTATATCGTGCGTCCCATCGCTGTGGCCGACTTCGTGCTTACACCCGACGAGAGGTCGCTCGGATGTATGCTCGTCGATTTCGGAGCCGAGACAACATCGGTTGCCATCTATAAGAACAACAACCTGCAGTTTCTCATCACCCTCCCCATGGGATCGCGCAACATCACGCGCGACATCATGGCGCTCACTTACCTTGAGGAGCAGGCCGAGAGCCTCAAGCGCACCGGAGGCAATGCGGCTCCCCGTCAGGGCGATCAGACCGTTGCCGGCGGTGTCGATTTCAGTCAGATCAACAACTATGTTGCGGCACGCGCTCTTGAAATCATAATCAACATCCGCGCCCAGATATCCCGCGCCGGACTCACTCCACAGGATCTGCCCAAGGGCATCGTTGTGGTGGGCGGGGGCGCCAAACTCCGTGGTTTCAACGACCGTCTGGCCGAGCTGACCAAGATGCGTGTCCGTGCCGGGTTGCCTTCGTCGCGCCTCCGTGTGGCCGACAGCACCATCGCTCCGGGCGAGCTGATCGACATAATCTCCATACTGGTCAAGGCCGCATCCGACAATCCGGTTGAATGTCTGTCGGCTCCCGCAGTGCCCGAGCCCGCTGTAGCAGATCCGGAGCCGGATCTCGAGATTCAGGATGAACCCCAGATACAGAAACCTGTCAAACCGGAGAAACGGGGCCGGTTCATACGCTCGCTCGGACAGCGCATAGTCGATCTGATGAAAGGCCCCGACGATTTCGACGATGATGACGAAGATATGCGCGACGACGAATAATCCTACACTTTCCCAGAATTAAATCTCCCCCATCCTTTATGGACGATCAGGATCTCAATATCGACTCTTTTACACAGCAACTTTCGCAGGGCGAGGGCTTCGACGCACGCTCCAACACCATTATCAAGGTGATAGGTGTAGGTGGCGGCGGCAATAATGCCGTAAACCACATGTATCTTCAGAATATAAAGAACGTGTCGTTTGTGGTGTGCAACACCGACCGTCAGGCTCTGCGCAACTCACCGGTGCCCGTCAAGCTCCAGATAGGCGACGGACTCGGCGCCGGCAATAAACCCGAGCGCGCACGCGATGCTGCCGAAGCGGATATCGACAAGATCCGCGAGCTCTTCGACGATGAAACCCGCATGGTGTTTGTCACGGCCGGTATGGGTGGCGGAACAGGTACGGGTGCGGCTCCTATCGTGGCCCGCGAGGCCAAGGAGCGCAATATCCTCACGGTGGGTATCGTCACAATCCCATTCCTGTTTGAGGGCGAGCGCAAGATCCTGAAGGCCCTTGACGGTGTCGACGAGATGGCTAAGAATGTCGATGCACTGCTGGTGATCAACAACGAGCGCCTGACCGAGATCTACGGCGATCTCGACTTCATGAACGCCTTCGGCAAGGCCGACGACACACTCTCTACAGCTGCATCTTCGATCTCAGAGCTCATCACCGCCGACGGTTACATGAACCTTGACTTCGAGGATGTCGACACCACGCTGCGCAATGGCGGTGCCGCCATCATCTCGAGCGGCTACGGCGAGGGTGAAGGGCGCGTGACCAAGGCTATCAAGGATGCCCTCAATTCTCCGCTGCTCAAAAACCGCGACATATTCACCTCAAAGAGTCTCCTGTTCAACATCTACTATTCGCGCAATGCCGAGAAACAGTTCAAGATGAGCGAGGCTCAGGAGATCACTGACTTTGTGAGCGGCATCAATTCCGATGTCGACGTGATCTGGGGTGTGGCGTTTGACGAGAACCTCGGCGAGAAGGTGCGCATCACCATTCTGGCCGCTGGCTTCGAGGTGACGATCCGCGAGGAGGAGACGGCAGAGATGGTTGCATCGAAGCGAGGCGGTCCGTCGCGCGGCCCCATCAAATGGGGAGGTGGACGCAACAAGCAGCCCGAGCCTATGATGCCTCGTCCGGGAGGTGCATCCGGTGCCGATAAGATTGCCGAAGAGTATGGAGGTGAGAAAGTGGCCAATCTCCGGTTCAACTATATCACGCTCACTCCCGAGCAGATGCTCGACGATGGCGCCCTCAAATGCTTCGAGTCGACCCCGACATTTACGCGCGACCGCAAGAGCGCAGAGCTCCCTGCAGTGGCCCGTCCGGCAGTAGCCGCGCCCGAGCCCGAATCCCCTGCCAAGCCCGGCAGCCAGATAATGTTCTGACCCTCTGATCTGATTATTCAATAATACCTTTCATCATAACCACCATGACTCTCACTCCCATTCAGGAAAAGCAGCTCGAAGAGCGCGGCATAGACCGCGCCACTGTCGATCAGCAGTTTGACCGCTTCAAAACCGGTTTTCCCACACTCGAGATAGTAGCCGCCGCCACTCCGGGCAACGGTATTACGGTGCTCAGCGAGGCCGAGGAAGAAGGCGCCGAAAAGCGTTGGGACATGTACCTTGCCGAGGGTGGCACGGTCGTGAAATTTGTCCCTGCCTCAGGTGCAGCGTCCCGTATGTTCAAGGCACTGTTTGAGTTTGCCGACGGAGACACCGACGAGGCTGCTCCCGACAGTGCCGTAGGCAAGCTGCTCGCCGCTCTCGACAAGCTCCCGTTCAAGTCCGATCTCGATGCTGTGTGTGTCAAGCTCTACGGCGCCGACAGCAATTCCCTGCTTTCCGACGGACGCCGCCGCGACATCATAGCTGCGATCATCCGTCCCGAGGGCCTGAATTACGGTCAGCTCCCCAAGGGTCTGCTCAAATTTCACAGCTACGACAAAGGATCACGTACTCCCCTCGAGGAGCATCTTATGGAGGGCGCTCAGACAGCTTCTGACGCAAACGGCACTGTACGTCTCCATTTCACAGTTTCGGAGAATCATGTCGATCTCTTCCGCGAGGAGGTTGCACGCGCGGTACCCGCTATGGAGGCTGCCACCGGCAAGCACTTCGAGGTGAGCTTCTCGATCCAGCAGCCCCGCACCGACACCGTTGCCGCCAATCCCGACGGCACCCCGTTTGTTGTTGAGGAGGGCAAGCTGCTGTTCCGTCCCGGAGGCCATGGCGCCCTCATCGCCAACCTCTCTGAGCAGTCGGAGGCAGTGGTGTTCATCAAAAATATAGACAATGTGGTTCCCGACAGCCGCCGCGAGTCGACCGTAGTATTTAAGAAAGTCATTGCCGGCTATCTCATGGAATTGCGCGACAAGGTTGTGGCCTACCGCCGCGCCATAGCCACCGGAGTGGCCGATGCCGAGAAGCTCGCCGAGATGGAGAAGTTCCTCAAGCAGGCTTTTGCCGTGGAAGTGCCCGAATCGGCTCACGCAGATGATGCCTCCCTCGCCGCATGGATCGACGATCGCCTTAACCGCCCGATCCGCGTCTGCGGTATGGTGCGCAACGAGGGTGAGCCCGGTGGCGGACCGTTCATCATCAAGGAGGCCGACGGTGCAACCGGACTGCAGATTCTCGAGAGCCATCAGATTGCACCCGAATATGCCGAGGTTGCTGCAAAGGCAACTCATTTCAACCCCGTCGATCTGGTTTGCTATATACGCGACACCGCAGGCAAGCCCTTTGATCTCGCCGCATTTGTCGATCCTACAACCGGCTTCATATCGTCAAAATCGTTTGCCGGTCGCGAGCTGCGTGCTCTGGAGCTTCCCGGTCTCTGGAATGGAGCCATGGCCCGCTGGCTGACCGCTTTCGTCGAGGTACCCGCTTCGACTTTCAATCCCGTCAAGACAGTCAACGATCTCCTTCGTCCCGCCCATCAGGGCTAAGGTCCGGACTTACGAGATCGTATCATAACAACGGCAGCCCCGCGGCAAGTGAAGTCGCGGGGCTGCTGTGTCAATGGGGAGGACGGACGGGAATCAGAACGCCGTGAGGAGGTAGACGCAGACGAATCCGTTGACTGTTCCGGCGAGCACCTGCATCGGGGTGTGGCGACGCAGGATCAGACGCGAAGTGCCAACCAGTCCGGTCGCTATGATCGTGGCGATAAGCCACCCCTCGGCATTGAGGATGGCAAGATTGTCTATGATGAGACGCACTACAAAGGCCACCAGGCCGCCCATGGCGGTGAGATGGACTGAGATCTTCCAGCGCAGGTTGATCAGGGCGCCAATGACCAGTGCTACCAGTCCTCCGGCCATAAACATTGTGAGCCATGCCGGGGAGTGTATGTGATGGAGAAATATTATGCAGCCTATATATCCGGCCGCTGCCACAGCAAAGGGTATCGTGCGCTCCTTCTGGCGGTTGAGTCCGGGATCGCTGACAATGCCGAGCTTATACAGCACGGCAATGGCTATCATGGGAAAGAGACAGGTCAGGCCAAACACCACGAGCAGCAGGGTCCGCATGGTGCCGGATGGCAGAAGGGTCATTATTGTAGTGTTCCAGACGATAATGATGGCATACGACGGACCGAGAAGCGGGCTGAAAATGAAAGAAAAGAAGTTGGCGGCGCTCTTTATGATGCGTTGCCCGGTAGTGAGGGTTTCGGAGGTGTCGGTGGATGAGTTCATGTCGGTTATGAGGTATAAAAAAGGAGAGGCTGTAGGTGTTGTGTCAATCGAGATTCCTGCGGAGCCGGGCCACGGGGATCGAGGCTTTCTCGCGGTATTTGGCCACTGTGCGCCGCGCTATGTGGTAACCGCAGTCGTTGAGCATCGTCGTGAGGGCTTCGTCGCTCAGTGGCTCGGACGGGTCCTCGTCGGCTATCAGCGACCGCAGCGTCTCGATGATCTTTATTGATGAATCGGTGCTTTCGGCGGTGGGAGCCTCGTTGAAGAAAAATTTCAAGGGATATGTGCCATGGCGCGTCGATACATATTTGCCGGCTGTTGCGCGGGATATGACCGAAATGTCGTCGCCGGTGATGGCGGCCACGTCCTTGAGGATCATGGGGCGCAGGGTAGAGCGTTCGCCATCGCTAAGGAAGAATTCGCGCTGAAGTGAGATGATGGCACGCATTATGCGGTAGAGGGTCTGCCGGCGCTGATCAAGGGCATGGATATATGCCTCGGCATCGTCGCGCCTTGAGCGGATGAATGCCAGCGCGTCGTTGGCTCCCTTGCGGCGCGGGGGCAGGGCGGCATCGTCGATATTGAAGGATGATTCAACCCTGAGCGCCGGTATGGTGTTGGTCATCTGGAGCTCGATGTTGTGTCCGTCGGTGTCGACAATGAAATCGGGAGTGATCTGGTTGGTGAGGTCATCGGCATGGCTGCCGCTTATGACTGAGCCCGGTTTGGGGTTGAGCGACCTGACAATGTCGACAGCCGCCCGGAGCTCGTCGCGGGTAATGTCCATGGCCGAGCACAGACGGTCGAAATGGCGCTTGGAAAAGAGATCGAAGTAGTCGGCTACCATCTCGCGGGCAATAGCCACGGATCGCGATGGGTCGGTTTCCTCGCGGCGCTTGAGCTGAAGAAGCAGGCAATCGCGCAGATCGACAGCGCATATACCCGGAGGATCAAGACGGCGCATGGCCTCAAAGACCTTGGTGACATCGGCCAGTGACACATCCACGCCGTCGTTGATGGCCAGATCATCGGCTATCTGTCGAAGCGAAGTGGTGAGATAGCCGTTGTCGTCGATATTGCCGGCGATGTGGGAGGCCACGATCCGCTGCCGCCCGTCGAGCGGCAGCTCTCCTATCTGCGATTCGAGATACTCCATAACCGACGATCCGGCGGCCGAGTCGGCTGCCTCACGGTGTGGCATATCGTTGTCCTGCGATCGCCGGCCCGCGATAAAGCCGTCGATCATGTCGGCGGGGCCGGTAAAGGGGACATCCTCATCGCGCATGAAGTCGGACAGCTGGAGATGCTCGGATGTCTCGTCAAACGCATCCTTGCTGTCGTATGACTCCTGGGGCGGCATCTTGCTTTCCAGATCGGTCTGGTCGGCCACGAAGTCTACAGCCTCCAGAGCCGGGTTTTCGTCGAGCGACCGGCGCACCTCGTCTTCCAGTTCGAGCGTGTTGAGGCTCAGCAGACGCATATACTGCAACTGCTGCGGCGACAGCGTCTGCTGTTGCTTGAGGCCCTGGATCTGACCTATCGACTGGTGTGGCGAGGAGTTTCTGGGAGACATTCGGATCAGTTGTTTCTCTTTATATATAAAGTAGAGGGGGCGGTTAAAGTTCGATGAGTGAGTCGTAGGGAAAATCCTTAACCGCTACGGTCCCTATCACTTCATCCCATCTCATTGGCGAGATGCCATTGCCGGGACGCTTGACCGTTATGTTGTCGGGTGTGAGCAGCTCGCCCTTGCGTATGTCGCGTGCGGCCACGATGCTTTTGCGCGCAACCTCGATATTGGGTGCTTCGGAGGGGGCGACGACTTTTGCGCCGCTACCGAGAGCTGCCTCGACGGCGCGTATGGCGCTGACCATCCGTGCGAGCTCTTCCGGCTCAAGAGATGCTTTATGATCGGGACCGGGGAGAGTCCTGTCGAGTGTGAAATGTTTTTCGATGACCTGCGCTCCCCGCGCCACCGCGGCAATCGGGATCGTGATGCCTCGGGTGTGATCGCTGTATCCTACCCCGCCGCATCCGAGCGTGGCGAGGGTATCCATGGCTTTCAGGTTCACATCCTCGGCCTCGGTGGGATATTGGGTGGTACAGTGGAGGAGGATTATGTCGGCCCGCGGTGTTCCGGCAGCTTCGAGCACTTCAACGGCGGCTTCAACCTCATCGAGGGTCGACATGCCGGTAGACAAGATCACTTTCCGGCCGAGTGCGCCTATCTTGCGCAGATAGGGCAGGTTGGTTATCTCGCCCGACGGGATCTTCCAGTAGTCCATCCCCAGGGGTGCTAAGGTGTCGATGCTGACGAGGTCAAAAGGGGTTGAGATGAAACCTATGCCTCGCTCTTTGCAGAGGCGGGCGAGTCCGGCATAGTCGGAGAGGGGCAGATGAATCTTCCGGCACATATCGAGCTGGCTCTCTGCGCTGCCGGTGGTCTCTTTCTGATATTCGGCCTTGGGGGCGATGGAGGAAATGACGAGCTCGGGCACGGCGGTCTGAAACTTCACATAGTCAGCTCCCGCTTGGGCTGCGGCATCGACCATCCGGCGAGCCATCTCGAGAGATCCGTTATGGTTCACGCCGGCTTCGGCTATTATTATGGTATGAGGTCTGTTGGTTGTCACTGTTTGATTTCGTGGATTAAGTTTCCGTCGATAAACGATACGTCCTGAAAACACCGTGCCGTCATGACTCCCGGTTTGGCTTTGCGGGCGGTGACCGGCCTACCGGTTGCCTCCTCTATCATCATTGACGGGATATCGGCTCCTGCGGCCACCGATGCCGTGGCTCCTCCGCCGAGGCGGGGGTTGATTTCCATCAGCAGGAAGCGACCGTCTTTGTGAAGATACTGAATTGTAAATGCGCCCCGGAGCATGAGGCGGCGGGCAACGGATTGTGCGTTGGCCTTGAGCGCAGGGATCTCGACTGTCACCGTGCGCAACACCTCTCCGCCGAGAGTGACGAGGCGCTTGCGGGGCGAGAAGACGGAGGCGCTTCCGTCGGCTGTCACGAAACAGTCTACCGTAAACTCGTCTGCACCTTCGATATATTCCTGAATGAGAAAACCGTCGGGCGAGGGGAGCAGACGGAGGTCATCATCAGTACGGAGAATCCGTATGCCGGCCGATGCCGATCCGCAGCGCGGTTTGGCAATCAGGGGAAAGCCGGGATGCGTGCCCGGGCGGTAAGTGGCCGGGATCTCTATGCCGTTTGTCTCAAACAATTCTGCCGACCGGCACTTGTCGAAAAGCGCACGGGCCATATCGGGCGAGCACACAGGACAATAGACCTCCGGATTGCGGGCCGCTACGGTAGCGGCAATATCTATCGCGCCATCGACAAAGGGGATGAGCATCCGGATATTCCTTTCGCGGATCACCCGCTCGATATCCTCCGTTACACCCCGATCGCTCCATCTGAGACCTTCAACTATGCTTGCAACAGCGGCTATGGGCTCTTCGCGCGACAGCTCATAGCTTGTCAGCCGGGCTTCCATGCCGTGAGATGACGCGGATCGCAGCAAACACCGGGCCATGGTCAGGCGCTTGGCTCCTCCGAGAAAGAGGATCCCGAGTTGATTTGAGACTGCGGTCATCGGTTGTAGATATCGGGTTTGTATTTGGCCAGATTGGCCGGATCGGTAAACCAGCGGATAGTCTCGGCAAGACCATCGCGGAGGGTGAAGCGGGGAGCCCAGCCGGTGAGCTGACGGAGGACAGAGCTGTCGCCGCACAGGCGGCGCACCTCCGAGGCTGCGGGGCGCAGGCGTGCGGGATCAGTCACCCACGTCACGTCGGCATCCATCAGCGAGGCAATGGTCCCGAGTGTGTCGGCCATCGAGACTTCGGTCCCGGTAGCGATGTTGATCTCGCGTCCTTCCACCCCCTTGGCTCTGGCTATAGCAATGAATCCGGCGGCTGTGTCGGCCACATAGTTGAAGTCGCGTGTCGGTGTGAGATCACCTACCTTTATTTCGCGCCGGCCCGATGCAATCTGTGAGATAATGGTCGGGATAATGGCGCGGGCGCTCTGTCGCGGGCCGTAGGTGTTGAACGGACGGGCTATCACTACAGGCAGATCGAAGGCTGCGTGAAAACTGAGGGCGAGAGCGTCGGCTCCGATTTTGGTGGCGGAATAGGGGCTCTGAGGCTGACGGGGATGGGTCTCGGAGATAGGCACGGTGATGGCAGTGCCGTAGACCTCGCTGGTCGATGTTACTATTATGCGCTCTATGCCGGCTGCCCTGGCTCCCTGGAGCATATTGAGGGTGCCGCGGATGTTGGTGTCGACATAGCTGTCGGGCGCCACATAACTGTAAGGAATGGCAATAAGGGCGGCCAGATGGAACACGGTGTCGACCCCCCGGCATAACTCGCGGCAGAAGTCGGGATCTCGCACGTCGCCGAGCACCGTCTCCAGATTGGGATGGGACACACCCTCGAGCCATCCGAGATTGCCGAACGAATTATACAGACACAAGGCACGGACTTCCACACCCTCATCAAGGAGAGCCTGAGTGAGATGCGAACCGATAAAGCCGTCGGCACCGGTTACAAGAACTTTTTTCATAATCTGTAGAATGACTGATAGACCCGGGTGAAAGACAACATCCGGCAGATGTGCCGGCGCGTTTAATTCAACAAAGTTACATAAAAAAGTTGAATATAGGCGGATGCTTTTTCGCTCTGAGAGATTAATTATCTATCTTTGCGGAGGTTTCAATCAACAAACCAGTATTTCCTGATATGAAAAAAATCTTATTCGCGTCGTTGGCGGCGCTGACGGCGCTGACAGCGGCTGCCGAAGGGTATCAGATCAACACCCTTAGTGCCAAGCAGCTCGGCATGGGCCACACCGGCACAGCGCTCAAACTCGGAGCCGAAAGCATGATCTTCAATCCCGCCGGTCTTGGCTTCTCCAACCGCACCCTCGACCTCACGGCTTCAGTAACCGGCATCAAGGCCGATGCCTCGGCAATATACGAAGGCGCGACCTACCGCACCGACAACGGCCTGAGCACCCCGCTCGGTCTCAACGCCTCGTTCAAGATATATGATAATCTGCAGGCAGGTGTCAGCTTCTACACCCCCTACGGCAGCGCTATCAACTGGACCAACAACTGGCCGGGAGCTATACTCAGCCAGAAGGTGAGCCTCAAGACCTATACGGTGCAACCAACCCTGTCATGGCGCATCACGCCCCGGCTATCCATCGGTGCCGGACTCATGATCACCTGGGGCAGTGTGAATCTCGACAAGGCGCTGGTGAGCGGCATTTCGTTTGACGCGGTTGCCGGCGCTCTGGGGCTTCCGGCCGAAAATCTCGGTCATGCAGCCGCGGCATCGGTCAATCTCAACGGCACATCGGAGGTGGCGCTCGGAGGCAACTTCGGCATCATGTATGACATCAGCGACCAGTGGACTGCCGGTGTCAATTTCCGCACCCGCATGGGGATGAAGGTCGGAGCCGGCATAGCCCATGTGTCTTACGCCACCACCATGGCCGAGACCATGCTTGAAAACCGTCTCGGCCTCATCAACGAGTCTAATTTCTCGGCCTCGATGCCGTGTCCATGGATTCTCAATTTCGGTGTATCGTATAAGCCGGTCAAGGCCCTTACCCTCGCGCTCGACGCGCAGCTCACCGGATGGAAGACCTATCGTCAGCTCAACATTGTCTTTCCGGAGCCTCTCGGCGCGTTTAACCAGAATATCACAAAGGACTACCGCAACGCATGGTGCTTCCATCTCGGAGCCCAATATGCCATGACCAAGCGCCTCGATCTGAGGGCTGGACTGATGGTTGACACAACTCCGGTCAACAGCTCGTATTACAATCCCGAGACTCCCGGCATGACCAAGATCGAACCTACCGTAGGCCTGTCGTTCCGCCCTATAGAGAGCCTTTCGATCGACCTCGCGTTCATGTATATCGCCGGACTTGGAGCCGACAATGTTACTTGCCCTTACGACGACCTGCTCCTGCAGAAGCGGCTCGAATTCAGGGCTGACTATCGCGTCCATGCCATTGCTCCCTCGATCGGTGTCAACTTTTCGTTCTGACCTTAAATTAACCATAAATAAGCAATAATGAAGCGATTAATCCCGCTGCTTCTTGTCCTTGTTGCGCTTCTGCCAGTGCGTGCCGCAGCCGACAACAGTGCCAAAGATCTGGAAGCCATCCGTGCGCTTGCCGCGCGCGTCGTGCCTCAACAGGCCGAAATGTTCGTCTTCGAAGTCACCCCTTCCCACGACGATGAGTTCACAATCTCAGCCGCCGACAATGGCAAGATCCGTATCGCCGGCAACAATGCCAACTCCATGGCCACCGGTCTCAACCACTATCTCAAATATCTCTGCAATGTAGAGATCGGATGGTTCAAGCATGATACATACACACTGCCTGCCGTGCTTCCCCAGCCCTCCGAACCGATCCATCTCAAAGCCCGTGCAAAAGACAGATTCTTCCTCAACTATTGCACCTTCGGCTATACCATGCCCTGGTGGGAATGGGAAGAGTGGGAGCACTTCATCGACTGGATGGCTCTCAACGGCATCAATCTGCCCCTGTCCATAACCGGACAGGAGAGCATCTGGGAGAAGGTGTGGACCGAACTGGGTCTTACTCAGGAAGAGGTGCGCAACTATTTCACGGGTCCGAGCCATCTGCCCTGGCACCGTATGCTCAACATCGACTACTGGGGTGGACCGCTCCCTCAGTCGTGGCTCGACGGCCAGCTCAAGCTCCAGCAGCAGATCACGGCCCGCGAGCGTGAGCTCAATATGCGCCCCGTGCTTCCCGCGTTTGCAGGCCATGTGCCCGCCGAACTCAAGCGAATCTATCCCGACGCAAAGATCACGAAGCTGGAGGCCTGGGCCGGCTATCCCGACGAATATGCCTGTTCCTTCCTTGACCCGATGGATCCGCTCTTCACCAAAATCCAGAAGAAGTTTATCGACACGGAGATCGAGCTCTATGGCACGGATCATATCTATGGCATCGACCTCTTCAATGAGCTGACTCCTCCGAGCTGGGATCCCAAGTATCTCGGTCGCGTCAGCAAGCAGGTCTATCAGTCGCTCGAAAAGGCCGATCCTAAAGCCGTGTGGCTACAGATGACATGGCTCTTCTACAACGAGCGCAAAGACTGGACCAACGATCGCGTGAAGCCTTATATCACATCCTATCCCCGCAACCGTTCGATCCTGCTCGACTACTATTGTGAGGCTCAGGAGGTGTGGCAGCGCACCGAGCAGTATTATGGCGTGCCTTATATCTGGTGCTATCTCGGCAACTTCGGAGGCAATACCATGCTGGCAGGTGATCTGCATGTGATCAACGAACGTCTGGAAAACACGATGAAGAATGGAGGCAAGAACTTCCGTGGTATCGGCTCGACGCTCGAAGGCTTTGACTGCAACCCGTTTATCTACGACTATATCTTCGAGAAGGCATGGGACAACGGTCTGCACACCGACGTAGCGGCCTGGACTGAAGCCCTGGCTGACCAGCGCATAGGAAAAGCCGATGCCAATGGTCGCGAAGCCTGGAAGATTCTTGTTGACAGCATCTATGTAGGCCGCTCCGTTCCCGGACATTGTCCGCTGATCAACATTCGCCCGACATTCGGCAAATTCCGTACATACTATGCCAACCCCCGTCTTCCCTACGACAATGCCAATCTGCTTCGCGCAGCTCAGGCTATGATCGCTGCCGACGGTGAGGGAGATGCTTATGAATTTGATGTGACCAACGTGGTGCGTCAGCTTCTGAGCAACTACTTCCTGACCTCTTTCCGCGAGTATGAGCAAGCATATAATGATCGCAACCGCAAGGAGATGGCACTCCGCCGCATAGAGATGGAATCGATCCTTACCGATCTGGAAGAGTTGCTCGGCACACAGACATATTTCCTTGTGGGCAAATGGATAGAAGACTCCCGCAAGTGGGGCACCACTCCCGAGGAGAAAGATTATTTCGAAAGCAACGCCCGAAACCTCATCACTACCTGGGGCGACCGCGATATGCTGCTCAACGACTATGCATCGCGCACACTCAACGGCATGGTGAGCGGTTTCTACGGTCCCCGCTGGACAATGTTCTTCGATGCAGTCGACAATGCCCTTGACAACGGCGGAGAATTCGGAGAAGCCGAATATGAGGCCTATAAGACTAATGTGTGCGACTTCGAGAAGGACTGGTGGACAAACCGTGTCGGCACATATCCGTCGACTCCTTCCGGCGACAGCAAGGCCATAGCAACGCGCCTGCTTAAGAAATACGGCCCGGCGATTGCCTCAAACCCTGCCGCCCGCAAATAATCAGTCTCCACTTATCGAGCCAACCAGGACTCTGTGTCATACTTTGAAAGTTGACACAGAGTCCTTTATAGTTCTTCCGATAGGGGGATAGGTCTGATGAAGATCGAAGGTGAAGCTCCGGTTAGGCGCTGAAAGCACTGTGTTCAACAGCACCTCTGACTTGTCTGTGCTCTTTATGCCGTGTGTATATAATGCATCTATATATTTGGGAATTGTAAATATCTCTGTAAAAATCCCGACATATTTTCTCAGACTCATGGATTCTGAGAGTTTTTTGGTATATTTGCAAATCAATGAAATACTTAAATGGAAGAAGTTAATAATAATTCTTTGCCCGAGTTGTCAGGCGAAACTTTATCAAGCATGATGCCCGTTGAGAAACTTATTCATACTGTCCGGGGGCAGCAAGTAATGATTGACGCTGATTTAGCTCGGTTATATGGAGTAGAAACCAAGCGTTTGAAAGAGCAGGTGAAACGTAATATTAATCGTTTTCCATCTGATTTCATGTTTGAACTGACTAAAGAAGAGACGATAAGTTTGAGGTCGCAATCTGCGACCTCAAACCAAGACGGAGGAAGAGGAGGTAATCGCTATATGCCGTATGTGTTCACGGAGAACGGAGTTGCGATGTTGAGCAGTGTGTTGAAATCAGAAACGGCTATCGAGATAAACATTCGTATTATGAGGGCTTTCACAGAAATGCGGAGTTTCTTGATGAGTAATGCACATATCTTCCAACGACTTGAAGCAATTGAGCACCATCAGCTGTTGTTGCAGAATCATCTGTCTGAACACGATAACAAGATTGATGAGGTATTGACACGGCTTGAGGATAAAGACACCGAACCAATTGAAGGCTTCTTCTTTGAGGGTCAGATATTTGATGCTTATACTCTGATATCGGATTTGGTCAGGAAAGCGCACTCCCGCATTGTTCTGATTGACAGTTATGTTGACGACAGGGTTCTGAGGTTACTGGATAAGCGTAAGGACGGAGTTTCGGCGACAGTATTCACTAACCCTCGTAATTCTCAAATCAATATTGATATTAGAAGACATAACGCCCAGTATCCCGAAATCAATCTTTGCAATTGCAGTAATGTCCATGATAGGTTCCTGATCTTAGACGATACAGTTTATTTTATTGGTGGCTCTATCAAGGATCTTGGAAAAAAGATTGTGGCTTTTTGCAAGATGCATCGTTCACCCGAAGACATCATATCCAGAATTAGATGATGATTTGATATTAGATGTGGATAAACAAAAGGATGGGCCTGTGTGACAAGCACGGGTCCATCCTTAAATATTTTCTTGATGAAGGGTTATTTGTCGAGTTGGCGGAGCACGCTGAGGGCTGCGTCGTAGTCGGGCTCGTGGGTGATCTCATCAACAAGCTCCCGATATGCGATGTTGCGGTCGCGGTCAATTATGATGACGGCGCGCGCAAGCAGCCCGGCAAGAGGACCGTCGACAAGCTGGACTCCAAACTTCTGGGCAAACAGCGGCGAGCGGAAAGCTGACGCCACTACTACGTTTTCGATGCCTTCGGTGGTGCAGAAACGATTCATGGCAAAGGGAAGATCCATTGACACGCAGATAACTACTGTGTCTTTCATCTTGGCGGCCTCCTCGTTGAAGCGGCGCACCGAGCGGGCGCATATCTCAGTGTCGAGACTCGGGAAGATGTTGAGCACTACGTTCTTATCCTTGAAGTCAAGACATTGCACCTGATCGAGGTTACGACCGGTGAGGTGGAAGCAGGGAGCGGGAGTGCCGACCTGTGGAACGGTGCCGTATGTGTGGCAGGGCTGGCCTTTGAAGTATACAGTCTCCATAATGGTGTGTGGTTAGCGTTTTGGATTAAGGGGTTTGGTGATTAGGGATATCAGGGGTTTAGTCCCATCATTTTCTTTAAAACATCTGAGGAGAGGGAATTGTTGTATCCGGCCGTAAAGTCTTTGACTATTCCGTCGCGCCCGGCAAAGATGATGGCGGGAAGCATTGATCCGGCACCGCAGTCGCGTGCCACGGAGCGTGCGCTTCGAAGGATAGTCTCGTCGCTGCCGGGCTTGGATATCACGGCCTCAACATCGTTGGGATTGGTGTCGGTGAATGTCCACAATATGTCAATGCGCCATGGGAGCTGACGTGCCGCCTCTCTCACGGCCTCGATCACCTTGGGGGTAAATTCGCTTTTGGCTTCGAGAAGCACGATGACGGTAGGCACGTCGAATCCCTGCGAAGCGGTGCGGGTGTAACGATCATCGTCGTCGGAGGATGATGTGGTGCGGGTGGGGCGATCTCCGTTCAGGATGGGGACAGCTATGGCCGGGAAGTGTCGGCCCGGGAGAGTTTCGAGTCTGTATGACGAGGTGCGGAACCGCTCAAACTCATCGGGATAAGCTGCTATGAGCTGATCCTCGCTCACGGGGGCGGGAGCGCTTCCGGCATCGGTCGGACGGTCGAACTTGGTTGTCACCGTCTGCTCGCTTATCGACCCGGTGTTGTTTTCGAGAACAATGCGGCGGGGTGTGAGGCGCTCGCCGGGATAGAAGAGATATTCGCCTTCCGATGCTACGGCGCCGTCGACGGTCATGCGGGCGATGAGTGCAACCGCTTTCTCGCCTGCCACTGTAGTGTCGGCCACGGCAGTCAGCGTATATCTCGGGTCGGCGCTCATTTCGCGCAGACGGTTGGCCATGATTGCCGGAACAAGATCGGCAAACTGTGATGTGACAGCCACACCTCCGCGCTGAGGCCGCATGAAGGCTCCGGGATCCGACTCGATGTGACGCTCGCGAAGCCGCTCGGCGATCAGATTGTAGTGATTGCCGTTGAAATAGGATGTGAAGCCATGATCTGACGGAGAGGGAGAGGTCATGCCGGGACGCTGTGTGATTGCCCAGTCGATGAGATAGGCCGCCGGACAGAGGGTGTCGGTCGGGGCGGGTGTCTGGCTGATGGTGAGGGAGTAGATCACATCATCCGGGAGCTGCGGCATGGTGACTGAAAATGTTGCGTCGGCGCGGTAGGCTCCGGTGTCTATGCGGTTGATGATGTCTTCGGGGGTAACGGGGCTGCTTGCCGATATGGCGGCAGCGAGTATGGGATATAAAAAAACAGAGAGCATAGCGTGAAAAAAAACTGTCCGGCTCCGTGGCGGGACTAAAACTGTCCCGCCACGGCCCGACCGGCGCGCGCGGCGCCTGAATCAATTGAATGTGCTAAAATGGATGAATTGAAGGAGTATCCCGCATACGCGGGTTATTTATATTAAAAACGCACGGAGAGGCCGGATAGTTCACGCGAAGACGCAATCTTTTTTTTCAGTCGGGCCAAAGGGCATGGAAATGGTTGACCGGGCCGTGGCCATGGCCGATGACATAGCGCGCCCCCGAAGCGATTGCTGCCGAGACATATTCCTTTGCCAGCCTGACCGACTCGGCCAGCGGGTAGCCTTTGGCCAGATAGGCGGCTATGGCGGAGGAGAGGGTGCATCCGGTGCCGTGGGTGTTGACTGTGTCGATCTTTGGCGACGGCAGGGTGTGGACGGCTCCGGTAGTAGCGTCGTAGAAATAGTCAACGAGGATATTACCATCTTCCAGATGGCCGGCCTTAAGCATCACTGATATACCCCCACGGGACGGATCGCCAAGACGCGACAGATCCCGCACCGCATCGGCAAACTGATCCTGCCGGTCGATGGTCTGGCCGAGAAGCAGTGAGGCTTCGGGCAGGTTGGGTGTGATCACTGAACAGTAGGGCATGAGCTCGTCGCGCAGGGTGGAGATCGCTTCCGGCATAAGCAGCGGATCGCCTGAAGTTGCCACCATCACAGGGTCGAGGACTATGTTTCTGACCGAGGGAAATTCCTGGAGAGATGTCAGAACGGTGCGGATCAGCTCCGGCGAATGAAGCATGCCGATCTTTATGGCGTCAGCTCCTATATCCGACAATACCGAACGGATCTGTCCGGCGACAAAGGAATCGGGGATGGGATGGACACCGGTGACACCGACAGTGTTTTCGTCGACAACGGCCACGACTACTGTTGATCCATATACTCCGAGGGCCGAAAAGGTCTTGAGGTCGGCCTGAAGACCGGCTCCTCCCGATGGGTCGGAGCCGGCTATGGTGAGGGCGCGGTGATACCTTTTCATAGCTCTACGGGATAGTTGAGATCGGTGTAGGCCGAGTGCCAGAACAGCCATTCCATGCGCGAACACTCGGCATAGATCTCGGTCATTCTGTTGCGGACGGTCGGGGAAGCCGCCGCTGCCATCCGGTCGCACAGCGCTATGGCGAGATCGGTTGAGGCATCGAAGGCCGGATCGGAATATGTGCGGATCCATTCGGCGTAAGGATTTCCGTCGACTGCCTGATGGGCTGTGATCCACCGGCCCACCTCGCGATAGATCCAGAAGCATGGGAGGATGGCTGCCGCCTCTACCTCCACAGCTTCGTAGGCAGTGGATTTGAGCAAGGATGTGTAGAAAAGGCAGGCGGGACTCATGGCCGGGCGCGAGCCTGTCCGGGCTGAGAGAAAAGAGGCGTGGAGGGTCTGCTCTACAGCTACGCCATCGGCTGCGAAAGAGAGAAATGCCTTGCGGATCTCCTGATCCTCAGCCCGCGCGGCTATATGGGCGAGCACCCGGCTGTATTGGGCGAGATAGAGACTGTCCTGAGCGATATAACGCATGAAGCGCTCTTCCGACAGGATGCCGGCGGCGAGTTCGGTGACAAATGGAAGCCGCAGGATCTGATTGTAGGCCGCTTCGCCGGCTTTCCATGCTTCCTCGCTCCAGCGGGCGCATGGTGATGATATGGAGTTCATGATTGAGTGGTGGATTGATGATGGATGGAGGTGGAGAGATCAAACACGCGATCCCAGTCTTTCCACACCGGTTCGCGACCGAGGCGTCGCAGATCGGCGGCAACTTCGGCGGGAGATGTGGCATCGGATATGGCAAACTGGGCAAGCTCCTGATCGGCACGGGCATAGCCACCGGGCTCGGTGTGCGATCCGGCGCTCATGGTGGTCACTCCGAGTGTGGCCATATTGTTGCGGAAAGAGTGCTCCTCGCGTGTGGAATAGCTTATGTCTACATCGGGATCGAAGATGCGGAAAGCAAAGGTGACCTGAGCGAGCTCGCGGTCAGACATGACCACATTGGGCTGAAAGCCACTTTCGCTCGGACGCATGCGCGGGAAGTTGACTGAGTAGCGGGTCTTCCAGTAGCGCTTGCGGAGATAGACAAGGTGTCGGGCCATCATAGCGGCATCCGTGCGCCAGTCTTCGAGGCCGATCAGGATTCCCATTCCGATCTTGTGCACCCCGGCCTGACCCATGCGGTCGAAACCGTTGACTCGCCATTCGAAATCGGATTTCATGCCGGCGGGATGATACACCTTGTAGCGTTCGCGATGGTAGGTCTCCTGAAAGCATATCACGCCGTTGAGCCCCGAGTTGATCAGCCGGGCATAGTCCTCGGTCGGGAGAGGCATAACCTCGATCGTGAGGCTGGAGAAGTATGGCCGGCAGATCTGAAGGGCTTTCTCGATATAGTCGGTTCCGGCGGCTCGCGGATTTTCGCCGGTCACAATCAGGAGATTTTCAAACGGACCCATCTTCTTGATGCACCGACATTCCTCTTCAATCTCCTCGGGCGTGAGGATGATCCTCTTGATGCGGTTGTGATGGTTGAAGCCGCAGTAGACGCATGAGTTTGTACATGAATTGGTTATGTACATTGGGATGAACATGGAGATGGTCTTTCCGAACCGTTGTTCGGTCAGCGCACGGCTGCGGCGTGCCATAGGTTCGAGATAAGGAGCTGCTGCGGGAGAGAGCAGGGCAAGCAGGTCGCGGTCGGTCAGTGTGCCGTCGGGACGCGACAGGGCGCGCTCCACGTCGGCCGCCGTCATTGCCGCAATGGCTGCCGTTGTCTCGTCCCAGTCATAATGCTCCTTTAGATATTCGCTAAACATATCTGTCAGTCAAGAAAGGAGGTGAGGGGACTGCTGGCTTCGGCGCGGAGGGTCACGGCGCCGAGTCCGGCGAGATAGGCGGTGCGTCCGGCCTCGGTGGCGGCGGCAAAGGCCCGGGCCATTGCTTCGGGATCACCGGCAACGGCAATAGCCGTGTTGACAAGCACGGCGTCGGCACCGAGCTCCATCGCTTCGGCGGCATGTGACGGTGCCCCGAGTCCGGCGTCGATCACTACCGGCACGCAGCTCTGTTCGATGATGATGCGGAGCAGATCGCGTGTGACAAGGCCACGGTTCGACCCTATGGGTGCAGCCAGAGGCATCACGGTGGCGGCTCCTGCTTCTTCGAGGCGCTTGCAAAGCACGGGGTCAGCCTGAATGTAGGGAAGCACGGTGAAGCCCATCCCTGCAAGGATCTCCGTGGCACGGAGGGTCTCGACGGGATCGGGCAGGAGGTAGCGTGGATCAGGATGGATCTCGAGCTTGATGAAATCGGTTCCGAACGCCTCGCGTGCAAGCTGGGCGGCAAGCACGGCTTCTTCGGCATCGCGCACTCCTGATGTGTTGGGAAGCAGCTGAATGTCGCCGGCCTCCACTATGTGGCGCAGCATATCGTCGTCGCCCCGCTCCATGTCGATGCGTTTCATGGCAACAGTGACCATCTGTGTGCCCGATGCCTTGATGGCGCGGGTCATCTGTTCGTTGGAGCGGAACTTGCCAGTCCCGGTGAAGAGGCGTGATGTGAATGTGCGGCCTCCGATGGTGAGTTTATCGTCTGTTGATATCATTGATGCTTGGGTTACTTAATTCGTTGATAAATGCTACTGTGGCAACTTCGGGATCGGCTGAGCCGAGGATTGCGCCGCTTACGGCAATCCCGTCGGCGCCCGCTTCAATTATATGGCTTACATCCGGCAGGGTGATTCCGCCGATAGCCACGACCGGAAGCCGCAGGCCCTCTGATCGCATCGTGGTGATGATCTCGCGGTAGCCTTCGAGACCGAGCACCGGCGATAGGTTTTTCTTGGTCGATGTGAAGCGAAAAGGGCCGAGACCGATGTAGTCGGCTCCTGCGGAGGCGGCGCGCCTGATGTCGTCGATCGTATTGGCTGTAGCGCCTATTATCTTGCCTGGCCCGAGGATGCGTCGGGCCTCAGCAACAGGCATATCGTTTTTGCCGAGATGCACTCCGTCGGCTCCGGCAATCTCAACCAAATCTACATGGTCGTCGAGGATAAATGTAAAGTCGGTATGCTCCCTCAGGGCTGCTATGGCATGAGCTTCGGCTATCATGGTAGCGGGGTCGGCATCCTTATGGCGAAGCTGGATCCATCGACATCCCCCCGCGAGCGCCCGTTGTGCCCCGGAGATAACGGATAGGCCCGGGTAGGGGTGGGTAATGAGCTGAAGGGCGAAGCGACTGAGCTTCATAGCCGGGCTGCGCCACGCATCGCCGAGCATTGCCGCTCCTTTGAACCCAATAGTCTGTAGGTCGGGCAGCTCTGCAGCGGTCACGCCTCCGAGCGCAACCACCGGAGTCGGAGTGGCTGACAGGGCGGATGGGAGACCGGGATCCGCAAGAAGCGCCGAGCGATAGCCGGGTTTGGAGATACTTGGATATACGGGACTTAGAAAGATATAGTCGCAAGGCTCAGCCTGACGGATCTCATCAAGGGAGTGGCAGGAGCGGCTGACCCGCCCCGTCCATCCTTCGGGCTTCTCAGGCCGGTTTGCGCTTAGATGTATTCCTCCGCACCTTGTGGTTGCTGCCACAGTGTGATGATAATGGACAGTAAGGCGTGGCCTCAAGGCCGGATTGATCGACTCTATGAGGCGTGACACTTCATCGTCGGAAGCATCGGGCTTGCGGATATGGACGTAGTCAAACAGTTGGCTATCGAGCAGCCTTGTGATGGATGAGGCCTCGTCCGGGTAAATATACGGCGGCGTTATCGCAACCCGTATGAAAGATCTATCCATCACCCTCCGCACACTGCGGTTATGACTGTGATCTTCATTCCGTCGCGCAGCGGCGTGTCCGGCCACAAGGCCCGGGCCACTACGCGGTTGTCGACGGCCACTGCATGGCCCGGTTTGCCGAGGCCGCAGTGGGCAAGTAGCGCGGCGAGTGTGGCCGGCTCTATCGAATCGGCCACCACAGGTTTTTTGTTGATTTCTACTGTCATTGTTGCTCTCATTGAAAGGTTGGGGATCGACAGCTTCAATGAGAGGTACGGGCAATGCGGCCCGGAAGGGATACAAGTCCTTACATCGGTACTAACCGAATCAAGTTCAAAGGGTATTATCTCAGCCGTCGGTATGTCGCCGCCATATTAGCGTGGCGGTACTCGAGCCGGCACCCCTCTTGTTGTGTCGTCGCTGCAAAGTTAATCAAAAATCATTAAATTACATGTGATTCGTTATATAAAAGAATTAAACGGGACGGCTCTTTCGTTTAATTCTTTCAGTGTTTTTTCACATGGATCATAACATATCCTGACTCTTGTTGTCCACACGGAGCCATCGCCCCTCCTGAACTGATGGCAGAAGAGATTTTTCACCCGCTCTGGCTGCAACAACTTTTAATCTTGGAAGTTCTGTCGTCGGGTGATCCAGCGACCCGCACCTGCGGGTCTGAGAGAAGGAAAGGCGTCTCGTCGTGGGGTCGTGCTACCCCACGCTACTCTCATATGGCCCGCGCTGCGGGCCTAATTATAACGGGATAGTTGCAATCTGCGTGCGCATGTTTTGTGATAAAGCGTGGCGGTCGAGCATGGCGAGACCCCACGAAAGGCCGGTTTCGCCATGCTTGCGTAGCTTGATGTCTATTGTAAGATATTGAAATAAAATAAGTTAGAAGGGTGTCCTAAATTTGGGGACAAAAATAGCGAAAATTGTCCTAAAAAAAAGGACAC